>DELD01000033.1:0-24161 GCA_002354205.1 Micavibrio sp. UBA2705
TTCTTTAAATTCCTTTATATAATAACGGTATAACCTTAATATTAAGTTACGATTATATGGTGTTGTATACATTATCTTACATTTTGTATGCAAAAAGCAAATTTAAACAGTTTAACTGAGTGTTTGTGAGGGCTTAGAGGACTTAGAACGATAAAAAAGCCTGCAGAAACATGCTGCAGGCTTTAATATTTTGATGGCCTAAAGCAACAGTATTATTTAACTTTTTGGCTTTAATGTTGGGAATAACAATACGTCACGAATGGTTGTGCTGTTTGTTAAAATCATCACAGTGCGGTCAATGCCCAGACCCCAGCCACCTGTTGGCGGAAGGCCGTATTCCAGCGCGGTGACAAAGTCTTCATCAAGCATCTGTGCTTCTTCATCGCCAGCTTCTGCGGCTTTGACTTGATCAAGGAAGCGTTCATACTGGATTGTAGGGTCGTTAAGCTCAGTAAAAGCGTTCGCAAGTTCCCAGCCGTTAATATAACTTTCAAAACGTTCAACAAGACGCGGGTCATTACGGTGCTGCTTGGCAAGGGGCGACACTTCAACAGGGAAGTCTGTCACATGTGTAGGCTGAATAAGTTTATGTTCAACGCGTTCTTCAAACACGAAGGCCAGAATGTGACCCCATTTCATATGGGGCTCGATTTTTAGGCCAACACTCTCAGCTGCTGCTTTTGCATCTGCGTCATTATCAATCGCCATGAAATCAAGGCCAGTTTCTTCTAATACGAACTGCGCCATTGGCTTGCGCACCCATGGCTGATCGACATTAATTTCATGTTCGCCGAAATTAAACACGCCTTTGCCGTGTACGACATGCCCCAGATGCTTCATTAAGCCTTCCGTCATATCCATCATGTCAGTGTAATCGGTGTAAGCTTTGTAAAGCTCAACGGCGGTAAATTCAGGGTTGTGTCTTGTTGAAAGCCCTTCATTACGGAAGTTACGGCCAATTTCAAAAACGCAATCATTCAGCCCGCCAACAATCAGGCGCTTCAAGTAAAGCTCTGGCGCAACGCGCAGAAAGAAATCTGTGTCTAATGCATTGTGGTGGGTAATGAACGGTTTTGCTGACGCGCCGCCCATGATCGGGTTTAGCAAAGGCGTTTCTACTTCCATGCCGCCCCATGTTTCGCTTAAGTAGCGGCGAATTTCGCTCACGATTTTTGAACGCATACGCAAAACATCGCGCGCTTCGGGGTTCGCGATTAAATCAACGTAACGCTGGCGGTAACGCATTTCGACGTCATTCAGGCCTTTATGTTTATCTGGCAAAGGCTGCAGAGATTTCGTCAGCATTGTGATGTCAAAACTGCGGATAGAAAGCTCTCCGCGTGGGGTGCGGCGCATTGTGCCTTTAACGCCAATAATATCACCAAGGTCGAATAGTTTCAGACGTTCCAGTGTTTCTGGGTCTAAATTCGCATTGCCTTTATGAGAGAATATTTGGATTTTGCCGCTATTATCTTGCAGGTCAATAAACATACCATTATTACGCAGCGCCATGATACGCCCTGCAACGCAAACTTCGTCTTCTGTTTCACTGCCATCAGCTAAGTCTTCATATTTGGTTTGGAGATCAGCCGCTAAATGCGTTGGGCGGTATTCGTGTAAATACGGGTCGATGCCTGCCTTTATAAGTGCATCGCGATTAGCTTCCTTAGCTGCCTTTGGGTTGCCAACAATCTCGTTATTTACTGTATTATTATCTGTTTTATTTTGTGCAGCTTCAGCCATTTTATTACCTTTTTTCCAACGTGACTTAAAAGTTTGAATTGTTTAATGCTTAGATATGCGCATTTTTTACGAAAATTTCAAGTAAAACCTTATGGAATAGCAAGTGAAAATAATTCTACGGTGACTAGTGATAACGGCTTTTAAGCTTTTTTACGCCCTTTTTGCACAGGGCGCTGACTCTGTCATATTCTTGGCGGCTGTCAACTTTTTGCTGGGCGGCGCGGCGCGCTTCTTTTAATTCTTCGACATAACGCATGATAATGTCGGTGATGCTGCTCATCATTTGCTGCTGAATTTGCGCGGTTTGCGCGGCGGGGGCGGGCCCATAAATATACTCAGCTGTCAGTTTTTTGTTAATCTCATAGCCTATTTTATTCGCATATTTGTTGACGATGTCAATGTCGACTTGGATATGCTTCATTTCATGCTCCATGATGGCATTATGCATACATGTGCCTTTATTATATTCACGCGCGATGTAAATTGTCGGCTTGATGCCAATGTCAATTTGTAAGCTGTCATACCACAGGCAGCTTAAATCATAATTCGGGTTGGTGACGTAACCAATATTTGCGCGGTGGTTTAATTGAATGCCGCCCGCCATCAGGCCGCCCACATCCACAATGACCTCTTTGCCGTACGGGTTCACGGTATCAATTTTAAAATTATTAAGCTCTTTTTCTGATTTGCTGAAATCAAAAGTTATATCATCTGTGCTGGGAACAATATCAATGCGTGCGGCTGAACGCGGGTAGCACCAATCACTGTGATTTTGCGCCAAGCTAGGCGCAGTCGGTAGAACGAACGCCAGACACAAAGCAAAAAACAGCAGGTTTTGTTTAAGAACTATGCGTTGGATTATAGTTTTGATTGTCATTGTAACTGCTTTGCCTTAAAATGCTGAAATTGCTGATGAATAAAAAAAACTCTTTTCATCTTAAAGTAATATCTTTAATAAAATCTAGTCAACGAACATAAATTTATATTTTCGCTTAAATTAAGCATCAGGAGCACACCCATGTTTTTACTTCACGGATTATCTTACATTGTGAATACAGCAATAGGGATTTACATCACTATTATCATTGTTGAAATCATTATTCACTGGTTGATTGCTTTTGAAGTAATCAAAGCACGCTCCCCACAAGCGCAAAACCTTATCGGCCTTTTGAACCGCGCAACATCACCGGTAATGGATCGCGTGCGTAAATATGTACCGCCAATAGGTGGCATAGATATTACGCCAATCGTTGTGATTATTGGTTTGCAGCTTATCGGCTACCTTATCAATGTTTTCTTTATTGGCTTATTCATATAAAAACTTTGCTTTTTTATAAGAAAATTGAGTAAGACTATCTTATGAGTAAAATTATCGACGGCAAAAAAATAGCACAGGATTTAAGCGCGCAACTCAAAACGGAGATTGCTGCGCTGTCTTACACACCTGCTTTGGCGGTGGTGCTTGTCGGCGATAATCCTGCATCCGAAGTCTATGTCCGCAATAAAGTGCGCGCCTGTACAAATGTGGGGATCGATAGCGTGGAACATGTCCTGCCAGCAAATAGTAGCCTTGCGGATCTTGAAGCGGTCATTGCGAAGCTTAATAATGACCCGAAGGTTAATGGCATCTTGTTGCAGCTTCCATTGCCTGAGGGCATGGATAGCGCGGCATTAATCGAACAAATCAGCCCCGCCAAAGATGTTGATGGGCTGACTTATCAAAATATGGGGCGTTTAGTTGCCGGCGCTGAGGGCTTGCGCCCATGCACGCCAAGTGGCTGTGAAATTCTCCTTAAACAAGAATTTTCATCATTGGCAGGGAAGCTTGCTATTGTTATTGGACGCTCAGAGTTATTTGGTAAGCCTATGGCGCAGATGCTGCTGCAGAACGACTGCACAGTAATGCAGTGCCATTCGAAAACGGTGGGCTTGAAGGCGTTGTGTCAGCAGGCGGATATTGTTATCGCGGCGGTTGGGCGTGCACAGATGGTCAAGGCTGACTGGGTTAAAGATGGCGCTTTCGTGATTGATGTCGGCATTAATCGCGGCGCTGATGGTAAGCTTGTCGGCGATGTTGATTTTAATGCCGTTGCGGCAAAAGCGGGATATATTACCCCTGTACCTGGCGGCGTTGGCCCGATGACAATTGCGATGTTAATGCAAAACACATTAAAAGCCGCAAAAGCTCAAAATGAAAAAAGCGCCGCTACGCCAAAGCAGCAGCCTTAAGCAATAATCGCGCGCCCACGCAGAATATCTTCTGCAATATCACTATATGTATCATCATCTTTATGCAGCAGCACCCCTGATAAAATCTTGCACGGGTCCTTGCGGTCTTTTAATGCGCGAATAATCACGCGCTTGGCTTGCCGGCCTTGTTTAGGCCAAAGAGGGATGATCTCAACCGCGCCAAAGCGATGTCCAAATGCCTTGATGATTTGGTCTGTATAATCTGCGCGGTGAATAATCGTGACGCCACCCTTGGGCTTCACGAGGCGGTGCAAAGCGCGTATCCAGCCTTCCAAAGTAAAGCCTGATCCTTCATGCCCAATGGCAATCGCTTTTTTCTCATGCGGGGAGTTAAGATATTCCCCTGCGTTTAAATAGGGTGGGTTTGAAATGATGTGATCAAAGATTGGCGTGTCTTGGCGGCGAAACTGGTCGATATCAGCGCAGTGAAAAGCCGCGCGACCTTCTGAGAAATTGTTGATTTCGGCATTTTTTCTCGCCATTTCAATAAACTCAGCGTCCACATCAACGCCGGTTAATTTTAGCGTGTCTAAACGCTGTGCAACACAAAAACCCGCAGCGCCCACGCCGCATCCTGCATCGAGCAAATGGTCGCCATTTTTCGCAGGGCAGGCCGCAGCGAGCATGATGGTATCAAGCGATGTACGAAACCCTTGCTCTGGCTGTAAAAGGCGCAATTTTTTGTCTAATACATAGATTTCTGGCATGTTCTCTCTTGCTGCGATGCTCAAACTCGTTTAATCATGACATTGTTATGAGTGATAGAGCAAGCCAAGTGCAAGAAAAAAATGATTTCGAAGTGACGACCCTCAGCAACGGTGAGTCGCCAGCGCAGCGTCTGTCTGCTTTGCTATCCGCTGATATGGCGCAGGTTGATAGCGAGATTATCGCGCGGATGCAATCTGATGTGCCGCTTATTCCTAAGCTTGCCGGTTATTTAATATCCGCAGGCGGTAAACGTATCCGCCCTTTATTGACTTTGGCAGCGACCCGTTTGTTTGACAGCGAAACGCAGCGCCCATATCCATTGGCGGCGGCGGTTGAGTTTATTCACACCGCGACCTTACTACATGATGATGTGGTCGATGGCTCAGAAGAGCGCCGCGGTAAAGCGCCCGCGAATTTGGTCTTTGGTAATCAGGCTAGCGTTTTGGTCGGCGACTTTTTATTCTCCCGTGCTTTCCAGCAAATGGTTGGTGACGGGTCGTTAGATGTGTTGCGCATTTTGTCCACGGCATCTGCTGTTATCGCGGAGGGCGAGGTGCTTCAACTTTCTGCGCAGGGTAATATTGACCTGACAATGGATGCGTATTTCAAAGTGATCGCCGCGAAAACCGCAGCATTGTTTGAGGCTGCCTGTGAAATTGGCCCTGTAATTACGGAGCAAAAGGCATCAGAAATTGATGCGCTGCGCCGCTATGGTTATCACCTTGGTATGGCATTCCAAATCGCGGATGATGTGCTTGATTATAATGCGGATCGCGCCAAACTTGGTAAAGCGATTGGCGATGACTTCCGTGAAGGAAAGCTGACCGCGCCGGTGATTTTAGCGCTGCAAAATGCGAGCAGCGAAGAAAAAGCCTTTTGGAAGAAAACCATGCAGAGTCTCAAGCAAGAAGAGGGCGATCTTGCGCGCGCATTAGATATTTTAAACGCCCATGATTCGCTAAACTCTGGCCTCGCTATCGCCAAAGACTTTGCCAATAAAGCGGTACAAGATTTAGAAACCTGCCCAGATAGTGCGCTTAAAACGTTGATGCAGGAACTTGCGCTTTATACGGTTTATCGGGACGCGTAAACAAAAGAAGGTTTCGCCATGACACGATTAATTTTCAACACTGCTTTTTCACGCTCCATGTGCTGCTTTAGTATGGCGGTGACTGTGATAATCGCGCAGCCAAGCGCCGCGCAGCCATTGCAGGACTTTGTCAGCGATTATAATAAGCCAACAAAAATGCAGCATATGCGCCTTGATAAGAGCGCGGAACCAAGCGGCATGAACCATTATGTTGTCGATCCCAAAAAAATGTCTAAAAAAACGGATGGTGATGCTGAAAACGCTGAAGAAACAAGTGATACAAGCGGCGCAAACAAGACGGCATATTTGCCTGATGCGCAGGACGTGATTGCCGCGCCTAATGTCACGCCGGCTGACGCTGAGCCTGAGACACCAAAAGAGTTTGTCTATAAATCAAGCGGCGTTGTACTTGCCGAGGGGGAGCATTTTCCTGCGCTCTCTAGTCTCTCACAATGGCCTTGGCTCAAAGAACTGACTTACGGGCTTGAAAACCCCGCCACTCAAAATGCGCTACAGATTTTAGACCGTGATTTATCAAAGGCATCACCGCTAGCGATGATATGGGCGGCGCAGCATTATTTTGATGCGGGGCAGCAGGATAAAGCCTTGTTTTTATATTTGGCTTCACGACTGCGATCATCAGTTGACCAAGCGCGTTTTACAGTTATTCCACGTGATGATGTGTCTGCGAGTGATGATAATGTAGAGTTAGAGAGAAGCGCAGGGCGCGTAAAAAGCAAAAATGCCGCCGCCCACGAAACTTATAAGGACCTATCTGCCTATAACGCGATTGCGGCATCTATTGGACGCCCGATATTGCGCTATGGCTTAAAGAATCCCGAAAAATACAAAATACAATTACGCGGCGCGATGCTGTGGGATGCTGAAACGCCCTATGAATATGCACCATCAGTTAATGATCTGCATGTAAGCGAGGAAGGCAGTGAGAACTGGCCGAGCATTCACAGTAAAGTGCGTGAAGCCTATGGCTCTCAAATGTTAAAAATTGTTAGCGGGGCCAGCAAATAACATCATAAATAACATGCGTATCGCTATCCACATAGCGGATATTCTGTGTTATTATCATAAAGACGCTTTTACGCGTAATACTACTTCTAACGCTCAAGGGGCTTTAATTCGTGGATTTTAGCGGATCATTATTAAGAGAAAAATTTGATATTTACGAAGGTCGTGAGGATAACCTAAAAGGCGAACCTCTTACGGCAATGAGTAACCGGCTTGTTGTGCCGTTACTTGATAATGCGGGTGATATTGGTGAACGCTTTGTTATACGCGGTCAATATATGCATAGCTGTATTCGCATGGCGGCGCGCATTGTACATGCCTTTTTGGATAAAGGGCCATTATTGGTGCGTGATGGTGATGCTTTTGATTGGAACGAAGCGTGGATGCGCCTGATTGAAGATCATGATGCGAAATACCATCCTGATATGTGGCTGGTTATTTATTCCAAGGGTAAAATTGTATATGAATATGGTGAACATCACATGTTCTTTGATGTACTGGAACAATGTGACCATAAGCATTCTGATAATTATGATGCGGCGATTACCTATGCAGAAAAAATATTTGAACAATACGGCAAGAAAATCACCATTAAACATGATGGGAACGTCGCCTTGGTCGTAAACCTAAAAGATGATGATGGGCGCTGCGGCGTTGTCTTGCGCGGCGCAGGGAAAACCACAACATTTAATTACCGCGTAGCAAAGAAAGGTAAAGATGGGCAGACGATTTTCTTGCCGCAGCTTATTGGCTCATGCGCGGCATTCCTTGAAGGGATCCAGTTGAGCTTTTCTATTGGTTTGGCGAATGAAAAGCTGCGCCAAGAAGAGTTGCTACGTTCTGACCCCGAAGCGAAAGAAGCAGAATCCGCGCGCACGCGCCTTGCGAAGCTTAATGCGCAGATTAATGCTTTGGAACAAAATTATGATGTACGTTACCGCCCAGAAAAGCCAATATTTAGTGAAATGGTGATTGCCGCGGAAGATTTAATGGGCAAGCTGATTGAAACAAAGCGTCAGGAAGAAGAAGATGCTAATGCCGTATGGATCGATGATACGCCAGCGGAAGACGCAACCTAAATTTATTTCAAATCAAGAGGATAAGAAAAAAGGCGCAAATTATTGCGCCTTAATTTTTAATTTTTTATCTGTTGTAAGCTTAAAGGCCTACTGTTCCTGTACCGGCTGATCAGCAATCTCGCCTGTAGGATCGTTTTCGATAAGATCTGCAGCTTGCATGTATATTTCAGCGTTTTCTGTCATTTGTGGCGCGATAGCAGGGTTTTGTTCTGCAACGCTTTTGAAGAAGTTTGCGGCTTCTCTTAACAGATCACCAGCGATTTTTGCGTGTGTAGGCATAATAATTCCTTAGCTTTTTTAAATTTCAGTCTTACATCATGACCTTAACATGCTGCATAAGCATTGAACACCCCTAGTTGATATTAATCCCTATTGTAGGGCGGAAAGTATCTCTTTGAGCAATACACGCAGGCCTTGAATACGTTTATCAACATTCGGCCAGTTTTTGACGGCGCTGATTTTCTGATCAGGGCGCAGCTTCACCGCGCCTTTGCGCTGTTGTAGCCATGCAAATAATTTATCAACGCTAGGCGGCATATCATTGTGGAAACCAATGATTGCGCCTTTTGGCCCGGCATCAACGCGGTCAATATTGGCGGCTTTACACATTAATTTAAGGCGCACAGTGTCCAGTAAATTATCAACTTCACTGGGCAGGTCACCAAAGCGGTCAATCAGCTCAGCGGCGAAGTTTTCAATATCATCATCAGATTCAATATCGGCAAGGCGGCGATATAGGCTCATGCGCAGACCTAAATCCGCAACATAGTCTTCAGGGATAAGAACAGCTGCGCCCATATTAATATTGGGCACCCATTTGGCATCATCTGCTTGGTCAATGTCATTTATATCAACTCCTGCGCGCGCCGCGGCAACGGCTTCTTCAAGCATTTGTTGGTATAGTTCAACGCCAATTTCACGAATATGACCTGATTGCTGATCGCCGAGTAAATTACCCGCACCGCGAATATCCAAATCATGGCTAGCAAGCTGAAACCCTGCGCCAAGGCTGTCTAATGTTTCGAGAACTTCTAAACGCTTTTGCGCATGGTCGGTCAGTTTTTGACCTACAGGGTAGGTGAGGTAACAATATGCACGTAATTTTGAACGACCAATCCGTCCGCGAATTTGGTAAAGCTGCGAGAGGCCGAACATCTCCGCATGGTGGATTATCATGGTGTTGGCGCGGGGGATATCAATGCCGCTTTCAATAATATTTGTCGCCAGCAGCAAGTCATATTGCCCTTCATAAAAGGCTGTCATGCGGTCTTCTAAGTCTGTCGGTGGCATTTGCCCATGGGCGCTGATAACGCGAATTTCAGGGACAAGATCGCGCAGCATGTCTTCAATCTCTTGCAGATGTTTTAAGCGCGGAACAACATAAAAACTCTGCCCGCCGCGATAATGTTCACGCAGTAGCGCTTCGCGTATCACCATCGGGTCGGTTGGCAGCACAAAGCTGCGCGTTGCAAGGCGATCAACAGGCGGTGTGGCAATAATGCTCATCTGTTTTACGCCAGTGAGTGACATTTGCAATGTGCGCGGTATTGGCGTTGCCGTAAGGGTCAGGACATGCACATTATCCTTAATTTCTTTGAGGCGTTCTTTTTGCTTTACGCCGAAACGCTGTTCTTCATCAACCACTAATAGGCCTAGGTTATTAAACTTTATCGACTTGGCGAAGAGCGCATGTGTGCCAATCACAATGTTAACGCTGCCATCGGCAATGTTTTCTTTAATGGCTTTTGCGCGCTTGCCGGTCACAAGACGTGATAATTGGTCAATGCGAATATTCGTGCCATGAAAACGTTTCATGAAGTTTTGGTAATGCTGGCGCACCAATAATGTTGTCGGCGCAACAATGGCAACCTGTACACCGCTCATCGCCGCGACATAGGCCGCGCGTAGCGCAATTTCCGTTTTGCCAAAACCAACATCGCCGCAAATTAGACGATCCATTGGACGCTCCATCGCGAGGTCTTCGACAACACTGTTGATCGCGCTAAGCTGATCATCGGTTTCGTGATAGGGGAAAGTGGCAGCAAATTCGTTGTAAACTTCGGCGCTGACCTCTAGCTTATCTGCTTTTTTCAGCTCGCGCGCCGCGGCTGTTTTTAGCAAGTGGTCGGCAATTTCCATGAGGTTGCGTTTAGCTTTTGCTTTACGCGCTTGCCAGCCTGCGCCGCCTAGTTTATCAAGCTGCACTGCGCCTTCTTCGCTGCCGAAGCGCGAAAGCAATTCGATGTTTTCAACGGGCAGGAATAATTTGTCGTCATTGGCATAAATAAGTTTGAGACAATCATGCTTCGCCCCACCAATATCAAGCGTTTCAAGGCTAACAAAGCGCCCGATGCCATGATCGACATGAACAACCAAATCACCGACATTTAGTGATGAAATCTCCGTAATGAAATTATCAGCCTTACGCTTGCGTGCCGAGGATTTACGCGTCAGGCGATCGCCTAAAATATCGCGCTCCGTACAAATGGCAAGGTCAGGCGCAACAAATCCATGTTCAAGCGGCAAGATAATAAGACCAATCGCACCTTGGGCGAGTTTTTTAACGGCTTTTATATCATCGCATTTCACCATATTGGTGAAATTGGCAGCTTCCATCATCGTGTGGATACGCTCTCGCGCGCCTTTAGAGTAACCAGCAATTAAAATCGGGCCGTTAACATCTGCGCGTATTTCTTTTATATGAGTGGCAAGTGCGCCGAATATGTCTGCATCTGGCTTGGCGCGGATATCGGCGAAATTGCGCCCGCTGCGTGCGCCGCTTTTATCAACGTCGCTTGGGTCACCAAACGGGTTTAATTCAAACGGTTCGTGTGCCGCGACGATGCGCGCGCGCTCGTCACTTTCAATATATAGGCTGGCGGTCGGCAGTGGGTGGTATGCTTCGCCGACACTGGCGGTGGCTTTTGATTTTTTATCCTGTGATGCTTTTAACAATGTTCGGCGCGTTTGGTAAAAATCATCAATTTGCGCGATGCGGTCATTCCAAACAACCGGCGCGTCGTGGTCAAAGCTGATCATGCTATTGGGCGCGTAATCAAAAACGGTATCCATTTGGCCTTGATAGAAAAGTGGCAGCCAATGATCGCAGCCATTCATTTTACGGCCTTCAGATATCGCCTGATAGATCGGATCTTTTGTGCCGATCATACCAAAAGCCTCGCGGAAACCTTGGCGAAAATTCTCGATGCTGTCCTGGTTTAAGAAAAACTCGCTCGCGGGCAAAAGCGCTATGCTTTTTATTGTTTTGATACTGCGCTGTGATGCGCTGTCAAAAATTTTGATCGATTCCACATCATCGCCAAATAAATCAATGCGGATTGGGTTTTTATGCCCAGAAGGGAACAAATCTATAATACCGCCGCGTACGGCAAATTCGCCAGCTTCGCGCACGGTGTCAGTGCGGCTATAACCGTTTTGTGTTAAATAAGTTTGTAATTCTTCAACGTCAATGCTGTCATTTTTCTGAATAAAGAACTGCGCATCATCAAGTGCATGGCGCGGCGTAACGCGCTGTGATATTGCGCCGATTGTTGTGAGTAATATCCGCGGCGCGCGCTTGGTCTCTTTTTGCCAGTTAAGCAATGTGCACAAGGCGGTGACGCGCTCGGCAATAATGTCAGGGCGCGGTGATACACGGTCATAGGGCAGACAGTCCCATGCAGGAAGGTGCAATATTTCAACGTCAGGGGCAAAAAAGGTGAACAAGTCTTCCAATGTGGCAAGGCGTTGGTCGTCTGTGCAGGCATGAATTAAAATACGGTCTTGCGGCATTAATGCACGCGCTTTATCGGCCAAAAGGCGCACATCTTCGCCTTGCGGGGCATGATAGAGCTGTGGAATGACCCAAGGGTTTTGGTCATTTCTCTGGTGGTGATTTTGCTGCGCCATGTTCTGTGTCATGGTGTTTTATATAGTCGTGCTGGGGGCAATAATAAAGCTTTTTATTGCAATTTTTGCTGATTTTCTATAATCTGAACCGCGTAATAATGGAGAGTATATAATGCCTTACGACATAATTGGTGATGTGCACGGCTTTGCAGCCCCGTTAGAAAAGCTTTTAGCGAAACTTGGCTACGTTGAGATAAATGGTACTTATGCGCATCCGCAGGGGAATAAAGCCTGTTTTATGGGCGATCTTATTGACCGTGGGCCTGATCAGCGCCGTGTGATTGAAATTGTCCGCAATATGATGGATGCAGATAATGCGCTCTGCATCATGGGCAATCATGAGTTTAACGCGGTTTGTTATGCGACGCAAAAAGCTGATAATGCTTATGTGCGTCCGCATTCTGATAAAAACTTTAAACAGCATGAAGCGTTTTTGAAAGATTATCCATTAGGTTCGCCTGCACATGCTGAAATTATTGACTGGTTCAAAACCTTACCTGTTTTCCTTGATTTAGAAGGCTTTGCCGCTATACATGCCTGCTGGGATGAGCCGCATCTTCAAATGTTAAAGCCATCTTTAAATGCTGAAAACTGTTTAACGGATGCAGCCTATCTGGCTTATGCTGATCAAACATCAGATACATATCAAGCCGTAGAATGTCTTCTGAAAGGCCCAGAACTTGATTTGCCTAATGGCGTTAGCTATACAGCCGCTGACGGGTCAGAGCGCAGCGTGGCGCGCGTGAAGTGGTGGGCAGACCCTGATAAGGATGTCAATAAGCGTCTGTTTATCCGCGCGAAGGATTTGGATGCGTCAACGAAAGATGCGATTAATCAGCTTTCAATCAAAGACACGTTCAACGCCCACGCGCAGGATAAGCCTGTGTTCATCGGTCATTACTGGATGTCAGGCACGCCAAAATTGCTGTCAGATAAGCTGGCTTGCCTCGATTACAGCGCTGTGCATAGCGGCGTGCAGGTTGGATACCGCTTCCGCGGTGAAGCGACGCTAAAGCCTGAAAATTTTATTTAAATTATAAGTGTAGGATAAGCCCTAAGCGAGGTAAGCGGAAAAAGCTTTGCAGCTTTCTTCTGCAAGCTCTTGCAGTGCGGCAATCTGTGCGCGTAACTTCTCAGGCTCTTGCTTCAAATCATCAGGCATATCCATGATTTCACGGCAAGATACAGAGAACTTAGTCATGCCTAAGTTGCCAGCTGTGGAAGACATGGCATGAGTCTCTTTTTGTATGGTCGAGAGTTCAAATTTATTGTGTTTAATGTCTTTAAAGCGCTGCGCAATATCGGTTTCAAAAACTTCAAAAACGCTAATGATTTTTTCTTTACCCATGAAGTCCATGAATTGCGTAATCATATCTTCATCTATAAGGGGGCTGTTTTCAACGGTTTTTCCGGCTAAAGTATTTGTAACAAAAGGGTCGTCATAATCCTCATCATCGCTGTCATCGTTGTCGAGGTGATCTGAGCTTGTATCCATATACGGGTTATCACCGCTTATTGAGCTTTCAATAATATGTGAGAAAGAGTCTTCGTCATCGTTCAAAAGCGCATCAAAGGAATCTATGCCGCTGGGTTTCGCCCACTGGCCTGCTTTTTTAATCAGTATCTCAGCATTAATTGGTTTTGAGACATAATCATCCATGCCAGCTTTGAGGCAGTCTTTAATTTCTGCGCCAAGGACATGAGCGGTCAGCGCGACAATCGGTAAATCCTCATGGCTCATTTTCAATTCCTTGCGAATATGCTTTGTCGCCTCGATGCCGTCCATTTTAGGCATACGAATATCCATGAACACCAGATGGAAAGGGCCATTTTTCTTAACGGCTTCTATGGCTTCAAGGCCGTTACTTACAACATGGACTTGGAAACCATTCTGCATCAACATCGATGCGGCAAGTTCTTGGTTCATTTCAATGTCTTCAACCAATAGGACGAAACGGTTATCTCCGATAATGACCTCGGCTTCGCCATCTTCTTTATTATCCTGATCGCCATATATGTGACCGACAGTGATGGGTTTATCGGTGCTTGTTGATGGCTTTGCGTCAATTTCATTCTGTGTGGGGATAATGTAGGGGAGGCGAATGTTAAACGTCGTCCCTTTACCGATATAGCTTTCAAGGCTGATCGTGCCGCCCATTAATTTCACAAGCTTTTTCACAATAGCAAGGCCAAGGCCGCTGCCGCCAAATTTTCCTGACGTGGACGCGCTTTCTTGTTCAAATGCGGAAAATATAGATTGCTGCTTTTCTAAGGGAATCCCTATGCCGCTATCTTTGACAAAAATATTCAAAAGGCCATCTGCGTCATCAATGCGTTTTATTGTTTTGTTCAGCAGTGTTTTTTCCTTGGGCGAGGGTGAAAGCGCAGAGGCGCTGTCTTTGCTGCTTTTTTCCGCGCCGACAATAAGTTCTATCTTACCGTTTTCTGTAAACTTTGCAGCATTGGCGAGCAGATTATAGAGAACCTGCCGTATACGGTGCGTATCACCGTATATATATTGCGGCACATCGGGGGCTATACTGAGGGACATTTTATTGTTATTGGCATTGCCTTCGGCTTCAAGCAAATCCATTGTCGCGCGAATGTTTGAAATAAGATCTATCGGTGTGTTAGATAGCGAAAACTTGCCCGAATCGATGCGGGAGAAATCAAGGATATCATCCAGTAGGCGCATCATCGTTGTGCCTGCCGTTTTAATCTGCGTTAAACAGTGGTTTTGATAATCATCTAAATCTGTCTGGCCTAAAATTTCAGTAAAACCCAATACCCCATTCATCGGCGTTCTTATCTCGTGGCTCATCATAGCGAGAAACTCTGTCTTCGCTGAACGTATGCGGTTTGCTTTAATGTGTATGCGCCCTAATTCATCTTCTAAATAAAGGTTCTTATATGCTGTGAGCAGTAACACGCCAAGGATAAGCGTTGAAAGAAAACTTTGTGTTACATAGGCAGGGATAAGCACAGTAAGTAGCGCGTGCAAATAAGCCATGTCAAAAAACGGCGTGCTAATCAGAGGAATAAGCGCGGCAAGAATAGCTGAAATGATCAGGATATGTTTGATGTTTATAGAGCTGCGGATGCGCTGCGTTATGATGTACTGGCACAGTACCCCAATGCCGGCAGAAAGCACGATAACTAAAATGCCAAGCTCCACATGACCGCCCATAAAGAAGCGTATAGTGGCGGCGGGAATAATTGCGATGGCGGCGGCAATCGGGCCAAAAAAGAACCCAGTCATAGTCAGTATTGTAACGCGGCAATCAATAATAATGCCGGGCATAATTTCGATGCTGAACAGGATGGATAATGCGGCAGCCATGCCGAAGATTAGGCCGATCACCATTTTTTGTTTATTGGTGTCAGTCAGCTTAATGAAATTTGGTGATAGCGTTAGAATGGTAAAAAGGCCTGCAAACATGCCGAAATTAATGAACAATGCGTGAAATAATGAGTGAAAATTAAACGGCAAATCCATTCAGGGTATCCTAAAATTTAAAAAAATAATTCAATAGTAACGCTTTAGCTAATATAGCATTATAGTATGCATGGCTTTGAAATGGAAGTATTTTTGAAAGGAACGAAACAATGCTAAGTTACCGCCATGCTTTCCATGCAGGGAATCACGCTGATGTGTTAAAGCATATTGTGTGGATAGAGATTCTGCGTTATCTCGGCAAAAAGGATAAAGCGTTTTACATCCATGATACCCATGCTGGGGCGGGGGCTTATGTGATTGATTCTGACATGATGCAAAAAAAGCAGGAATATTTATCAGGCATCGCTGCGCTTTATGATTATGCGGGGCCGTGCGAAGAAATTAAGCGCTATGTTGAGCTTATTCGTCGTTTTAATGCGCCTGAAGCGCTGGGCACTTACCCTGGTTCGCCATTAATAAGCAAAGCAATGCTACGTGAACAAGACCGTATGTGCGTGACTGATTTACATGGAACGGATATTCCGCTTTTAAAGCAAGCTTTGGGGCGAGATCGACGTATTAAAGTGAAGAAGATGGATGCATATGAGGGGCTGATCTCCATGCTACCGCCACATGAAAAACGGGGGGCGATATTAATTGATCCATCATATGAAATGAAAAATGAATATAGCTTGCTGCCGCAGAAGCTTGGTCACGCCTTAACGAAATTCCCCAATGGTGTGTTTGCTATTTGGTATCCTGTGTTGCGCAGGTCTGATACTGAAAACTATATCAAGCGTTTAGATGCGATTTTGCGTTCAAAAAATCAAGCAAACCCTATTGACGCATTACGCATAGAATTTAACGTCGAAGGCGACCGTGAAGATGGTTTTGGTATGGTTGGCTCTGGCATGTATGTCATTAACCCACCTTATATTTTACAGCCCGTAATGGAGGGCGTGTTAACAGAATTAAACAAGCTGTTGACCCACGATAAGGGGCGTATTCTGCTACAGAGTAATAAATGATTTATTATTTTAAGGTCTTCTGTGATATTATTGATATTCAAAGACTTTATCCCCATAACAATAAGCAATATAAGAGGGCGCATTGAAGAAAGTACTCAAAACCAAAGACGTAGAAAAAGCCTATTTAACAATAGAGCGACTGTATAATGAATCTGTATCCTTCCTGACAGATAACTTTGTTGAATTTACCAAGGGTAAAACCTTTAAGGATAAGGTGCGCGCCTTTTACCCGTATGTGCGCATAGATGTAAAAACGGCAAATAGAAGCGATACCCGATATTCATACGGTTTCGCATCGCGTCCCGGTGCGTTTATGACGACAATTACGCGTCCTGATTTATTTGATTATTATTACCGCGAACAATTCACACAGCTAATTAAAAATCATGACACCCCGATTGAAATTGGTATTTCTGATGTTGAAATTCCGCTGCATTTCGCGCTGGGGGAAGGTTTTCACCTTGAAGATACGCTAAGCGAAAAACAAATGGAGGCGCTGCCTTATTTGTTCACGCAACCTAATTTGGATGATATGGATGATTCCATTGCGAATGGCACGTTTTATAAGGCTGTCGGCGCGGAGAATCCTTTGGCTTTGTTTCAAGCCTCGCGCGTTGATCTAAGCTTGCTGCGCCTTAAGCACTATACAGCAACTCTTGCAGAGCATTTTCAGAACTATGTGATTTTTACTAACTATCAGTTTTACATTGATGAGTTCGTAAAAATCGGACAAGAGCTCATGGCACAGACGGATGACCCGAAAAAGCGCGCCGAAAGCGAAGTATATAGCAGCTTTGTCGAGCCTGGTAACAAGGTAACGGTCAATAAGAACTTCAAAATCAAAGGCGAAGAGGATGAGGAGGGGACGCTGCTTGCGCGGATGCCGCAAATGCCCGCTTATCATTTGAAGCGCCCTGATGGTTCAGGTATTACGATGGTCAATATTGGTGTTGGCCCATCTAATGCAAAAACCATTACCGACCATATCGCCGTATTGCGCCCCCATGCATGGTTAATGCTTGGGCATTGCGCGGGGCTGAGAAACTCACAAAGCATGGGGGACTATGTGCTTGCGCATGGTTATTTGCGTGAAGACCACGTGCTTGACCAAGATTTAGACCCGACAATACCAATACCGGCCCTTTCTGAAATTCAAGTCGCCCTAGAGCAAGCTGTATCAGAGATTACAGGGCATCAAGGTTATGACTTAAAGAAGCTTATGCGTACAGGAACGGTCGCTACAATTGATGACCGTAATTGGGAACTGCGCCCTGCGATTAAGCAGAATAGAAAGCTTTCGCAAAGCCGCGCTATCGCATTGGACATGGAATCAGGTACCATTGCCGCGAATGGCTTCAGATTTCGCGTTCCGTATGGCACGCTGCTTTGCGTTTCTGATAAGCCGTTGCATGGGCAGCTTAAGTTACCTGGCATGGCAGAAAACTTTTACCGTCAGCGCGTTGAACAACATTTACAGATAGGCTTGCTCACCATGTCGCTGCTGCGAGAAATTGGCCCCGCAAGGCTGCACAGCCGCAAGCTGCGTTCATTTTATGAAGTGGCATTCCAATAAGGGGGGGCGAGATTATCCTGTCCAGCTAAAAATAACAAAGGCCGCATCAGCTTCATCGCGATGCGGCCTTTTTAATGTTCTGTGAGTATTACGTTTTAACGCAGTGGGTTTGGCGTGTAGACGCTAATATTTTGCTGATATGCAAGCTCTTTATGCATATCCATTAACGTCTTTACAGGGCTGTCCGCCATGACGCTGTTTAAGGTTTGCATGTTTTCGTTGCTGGTTACTAAATTACCTACAGAAACGCCAAGCAAAGACATGACCGCATTGAGGCCAGCTTGTGGGCTCGGTAGGACCCTGATGCCAGCTTCTTTCGCGCTGTCGTGACCAAGGTCTTTTGCCGCCCAAAGCAGCGCAGCATCAAGTCCGCCAATGGAATCGACAAGTTTGTTCTCTAAGGCGCGTTTGCCGCTCCACACGCGTCCGCGTGCGACTTCATTAGCGCTTGAATAACTTAAGTTACGCCCATCGGCTACGCGGCTGACAAAGGCATCATATATAGTGTCCATCATCGCGTTGTAACGTTCTCTTCCCGTGGGGGTGAGCGGGGTATTTGCCGACATGATGCTCGCATTTTCCGCAGTGCTGATAGCGTCCCAATTTACAAAGGCGTTCGCCCATAAATCTTCTAAGTTAAATTTAGCGCCAATAACGCCAATTGAACCTGTGATGGTCATTTTATTTGCAAAAATATGATCCGCGGCGCTCGCGATCCAATAGCCGCCAGATGCTGCCATGCTGCCCATAGAAACGACAACGCGTTTGCCTTCAGCTTTGGCGCGTTCAAGGGCGCGGCGTACAGTTTCGGATGCTTGCGGTGATCCGCCGGGGCTGTCGATGCGCAAAACAATGGTTTTCACGCCATCATCAAACGCCGCATCGTAAATCCATTCTGCAAGACGGTCAGCGGCGATGATGTTGGAGTTTCCTAAATCAATACCGTGATTTTTAGGTGCGTATTGTGCAATGGGGCCTTGCGCAAAAATCAGCGCTATTTCGCCTGTTTGCTTTTCACCATGGCCTAATTGATCTTTTGCCATTTGTGAAAGAATTTGCAGTGGGCTAATAATGCCATGCGTTTTATAGGTGTTATACTGATCGAGGCCCAAATATGGGATAAGCTTGTCTTTTGTACCGCCAAGGCGTTCGTTAAGTTCATGAACAAGCTCATCGCCATAGGCGAGGCGGTCAATTAACTTCGCGTCAAGGGCCTCTTGGTCGGTTAACAGCCCCATATTCACATAGCCTTCGAAAATATTCGCATCAATGCTGCGGCTATCGGTAATGGCTTTAGTCATTGTATCATGGAAGTCCCCGAATAAAGCGCCCATGGCTTCACGGCTCTCTGGGCTCATATCTTCGCGAATCAAATTATCCATCGCGGATTTATATTCTTTACGCTTGAAAACATCGGCTTTTACGCCAGCCCAATCCAACGCTTTTTTGAGATAAGGTTGCTCCGCATAAAAACCTGTTAAGGACAGCGTGCCGACGGGCTGCATCCAAATTTCATCAAAAGCTGAAGCAAGGTAGTAACTGGTTAAGCCCACGCTGAGTGCGTCATAGGATGGCGCATAAATAATTGTCGGTTTTGCGCTGGTTTTAAAGTCAATAATCGCCGCGCGGAGCTCGGCAAGCTGTGATGGGGCGTAGCTACCAGCGCGCAGTTCTAAAACAAAGGCGCTGATGCTTTCATCATTCTTTGCGGTTCTTAGTGCATTGATAATTTCGTATAAGGATGCTTTGGACACGCCAAATGCGGCAAGAACAGGGTCTTTTTGCGGCTTTTCTGGAATGTTGTCTTTAAGCGTCATTTGCAGCACAATTTGGGCAGGTAGCTCAACAGGCTTTGTTTTTGAAAAGAAACTCAGTGTAAGGCTTGAGACGACTGTGCTGAGAATAATGACCAAGCCGAGTATCGTACACATCTTAATAAAAAGGCGGCCAACCCAACGCAGCGCGGCAAAAACGCGAGATTTTGGCTGGGGGCTTGGCGCTGTTTGCGGGGCGGCTGTGTAAAATAAATTCTTTTTCGTAAGACGTCTGCCGTTAAACTTCATAGTAAACCCTTTGCAAAAGCGTAATAAAACATTAATCTTATATATGATAAAAAGGAGGGGCTGTCTAGTGAGGGGGCTTTTCTCTTTTACCCTATATAGCCTGTGTAAATAAATAGTAGAATGAGAGCGCTGCTAAAGTGACGTTACGACCCATTGAAATTGAAAACCCATCTAACCCGTTAGTTGAAAACCTCGCGCAAAAGCTTGAACAGCAATGCAGTGCGGGCTATGCATTGGCTGTGATAAAAGATGGCGTGACGATCCACAAACAGCATTATGGTGCGGCGGATGTCGCTCATAAGGTTGAGGTCAGCGCCGATACGAAATTCCCGATCGCTTCAATCAGTAAAATTTACACCGCGATTATTTTACATCACCTTGCCAAAGAAAATATGATTGAGCTTGATAAGCCATTAAATCATTATGTGCCTGAAACCGAAGGCGCGGGCAGTGCTTCGCTACGCGCTGTGCTGTCGATGACTTCAGGGCTTTGTGATGCGTTTGAAGTATTCATGCTTTCTGGCGCAAGTAATTTGACAACCCATAAAATCGAGGAACATTTCTTAGCAGAGCAGATCTTCCTCGCCGAAGGAAAAAGCTATAAAGACCATTTTATTTATAGTAACTCAGCTTATATTTTCTTGGCCCAACTGATTGAAAATGTTACCGGAAAGCCATATGAATCCGTGTTGAAAGAAGTGATCTTTGAACCGCTAGGCCTTAAAGATACAGATTATTTCGATGGGCGCTGGCGCGTTGTCGAAAACTTAGCCACACCAAACGTCCATGACGCAGATGGTGAAGAGGCGGGGCCAGAAAACTATATTGGACGTTTCTTCCGTAACATGGCAGGGGCAGGGCATCTCGCCGCAACATTGGATGATATGGTGGTTTTTGCCAAAGCGTTATCTGGCTTTAAATTATGCGGCGTAAACATCAATGATATGCTGAAAAAACCAAGCCTGATTGGTGAAACGCCAAGCTTCTATGGGCATGGCTTACAATCCGTACCCTTAAATAACCGTTTTACGATGATCGGCCATAATGGTTCATATCATGGTATTAAAACGGCCTTGTTTGTTGAGCCGAAAACCAAGAGCATTGTTGTCTTGCTATCTAATGATAATGATATTGATGCTGTGAAATGGGCGGTTGATTTTTTGGCGGCTGCAAGCGGTGAAGACTTGGCATTTAAAGTCCTTGCTGATGGCGTGAAAGATGCCGAAAATGTACAAGATGAAGCGTGGCTTTGCCCTGAAACGGGGCTTGGGGTTACGCTTTACCGTGATAATCATTTGCGTCAGGTGGAAATTTTTGGCGATAAGAAAGATTTAATCTTCCTCGGTGAAGATAAATATATGGTGCCATATGCCGTCGCGCCCATATTCTTAACGCGCAATGACGCGGAAAATTACACATTAAATATTGGGGGCATAGCACATAAGTTGCAACCCGCACAAAGCTTTGCCGAAGCGCCGAAAAACTTCATGGAATATGTTGGGCGTTATAAGAACCCGAACTCTGAAATTGAAAATCATATTAAGTCTGATTTTAAAGGCGGTCTGAATATACAATTTGGCGGTGTTTTTAATGCGATTGAAGATGCGCCGCTACGCCCGCTAGCCAAAGATTATTTCAGCTGCGAGATTACCGAATATAATGGTGCGCCGCTAAGTATTTATGTGCGTTTTGAGCGTGAACAATTTTCGCAGATGATTTCAGGTTATTCCATTCACGCAATGCGTGTGCCGTCATTAACATTTAGGCGCTTAAAAACAGTTTAAACGCCTAATATAAATCTAAGATCAATAATGTTTATTGTGTTTACTCTATCGGAATGCCCGGTAGATTTTTCGCGTTACGCATCACCATTGATGAACGTACAGAATCAACATTTGGCGCGGATGTAAGTTCATTTGAAATGAAGTTTTGATACTCTTCCCAAGCTTTCGCAACAATGCGCAGTAAGAAATCAGTTTCACCAGAAACCAAATAACATTCTCTGACAAGGCTCCATTGCCCGACAAGTTCTTCAAAAGCGCGTAAGTCTTTATCTGTCTGTGATGCTAATTTGACACTAGCAAACACGGATATGCCAAAGCCGAGCGACGCGCTGTCAATATCGGCGTGATAGCCTTTAATAATGCCCGCATCTTCCAGTGCGTTAACACGGCGCAGGCATGGCGGTGCGGATATACCGGCTTTTTTCGCAAGCTCAACATTTGTAATGCGCCCACTACTTTGTAGGGTTTCCAAAATGGTCTTATCAATTTTATCTAATTTTTTGTTACTCATTGTATGGATAATGCCTTGTTAAATGAATGCGTTTGTAATGATTTGTAGTAATATTATAAATTCGATTATAGTTTTGAACAATTATTATTTGTTTAATATTCAGAATTATCTATAGCGTGCAGTGCAATAAAACTCAACTGGCAATTAAAATTTTCTAGCGGCTTTTACGATAAATAATTGGAAATCATTACCCGCAACGCTTAAACTACGTGACGTATGATGGAGTTACGATAAAGATGATGAATATTTGGGTTTTAACAGAAGGCATTGCCGGCACAGAAAATCAATGCCTTGGCGTTGCCGAAGCTTTGCAACGTAATTTGTCTATACCCATCAATATCACAACATTTCGTTTAAAGTTGAAACAGCCTTGGAAAATGCTGCAGCCTTATATTGGCTTTGTGGGGAGCCATATTTATGACATGAACGCAGATGAAATGCCCGCTGCGCCATGGCCGCAGCTAGTCATAGCATCGGGACGCAAAGCCATTGCGAGCGCATTGCATATAAAAAAACAAAGCCAAGGCAAAACATGCGTGGTTAATTTACAAGACCCACGCTGGGCGGCGGCAAAGTTTGATTTAGTCGCCGTGCCGTTCCATGATAAATATCGCGGCAAGAATGTCTTGGTTACGCATGGCGCGCCCAACCGCGTGAGCGTAGCAAAGCTAAATGAAGAACGCGGAAAGTGGTCGCTGCCAAGCGCGTGGGGAGCAGGCGCGGATGTTAAGCGTGAAAATGTAGCTTTCCTCATTGGCGGTAAAAGCAAAGCCTATGATTTTACGCAGGCTACAGCGGCTGATATTATTGCGATGATTAAGCGCCTTTCAGCGAATAAATATAACGTCATGGTCACAGCGTCGCGTCGCACGGGTGAGGATAACTATGCCGCTTTGTGTGATGGGCTGGGTGGCGTGCCAAATGTCTATTTTTGGGATGGCGCAGGCTATAACCCTTATTTTGCTTATCTTGCCCATGCGGATCATATTATCGTCACACCTGACAGCGCTTCAATGCTTTCAGAAGCGGCAAGCACAGGCAAAGCGGTTTATCGCCTCGACTTGCAAGGTGGCAATGCAAAGTTTAAACGCTTCCATGACCATATGGAGAATATAGGCGCAGTTAAAGCTTTGTCCTTAGATGACAGCGTTTTGAACTTCACGCCGCGCATGGTTTTAAATGATGCGGCGCTGGTCAGTGAAAAAATCAGCGCATTAATCGCAGAAAAACAGGGCTAACCCCTTGCGCGGCTACGTTAGCGGCGTTATGTGTAGTTCATCACCATTTGAAATTTAATCTATGCACCCCATATCAATAAAGGGTGCAAGCGTATCTGTGAAGATTTAAGGAAAGAGATAGTTTATGTCGACAAAGCATTACACAAAAGTTCTTATCATTGGTTCTGGCCCTGCGGGCTATACAGCGGCGATTTACGCTGCGCGCGCAAACTTAGAACCGATCCTTGTTTCTGGTGATAAACCAGGCGGTCAGCTGACGATCACAACCGATGTTGAAAATTACCCAGGTTTTGCTGATCCTATCCAAGGCCCGTGGCTGATGGAGCAAATGAAAGCGCAAGCAGAAAATGTTGGTACGAAACTTATTTCTGCTATGGTTAAAGACGTTGATTTTTCAAACCGCCCGTTTAAAGCTGTGGCTGATAATGGTGATGAGATCGAAGCTGAAACTGTTGTTATCAGCACGGGCGCAACGGCGCGCTGGCTTGGTACAGAAGGCGAAGAGAAATATCGTGGTTTTGGCGTTTCTGCCTGCGCGACATGTGATGGATTCTTTTATCGTAACCGCGAAGTCGCCGTCATTGGCGGCGGTAACAGCGCCGTTGAAGAAGCCTTATTCCTGACAAATTTCGCAAGTAAAGGACTTTAAATGCCAAGTCTTCACCGCTTGCAGCCGCCAAAAAATCAACCGCCCATTTCACAGCATCAATATCATTATCATTA
>DELD01000033.1:24367-24779 GCA_002354205.1 Micavibrio sp. UBA2705
TCCTGACAAATTTCGCAAGTAAAGTGACATTAATTCACCGCCGCGATGAGCTTCGCGCTGAACGCATCATGCAAGAACGCTTGTTTGCCCATGAAAAAGTCGAAGTCATTTGGGATACGGTCGTTGATGAATTTATCGGCGAACAGCCAGAAGGCGTACCAATGCCCGGCTTAACCGCATTAAAACTCCGCAACATTAAAGATGGCAGCGTAAGCGAACTTAAAATAGACGGCGCATTTGTTGCCATTGGTCATGACCCTGCAACATCTGTGTTCAAAGGCCATTTAGATATGGATGACGAAGGCTATATCCTCGCCGCGCCAAATAGCACCGCGACAAATGTCGCAGGGGTTTATGCCGCAGGTGATGTTACAGACAAAATATACCGCCAAGCCGTAACGGCGGGCGGGAA
>DELD01000033.1:25056-29353 GCA_002354205.1 Micavibrio sp. UBA2705
ACCCCGCAAAGCCGTAACGGCGGCAGGTATGGGCTGCATGTCCGCGCTAGAAGCTGACAAATTCATCGCTGAACATGGTCTATCTAAAAAAAACACTGAAAACGCCGTAGCGGCCTAAGTGACATTTAAGCTAAGCGCTTCTTATGTAACAATATGCTGATATGCGATGGTTTTCGCTTGGTGTCCTATATGTGACGGTGGTAAAATTATCTTCTGTTTGAATATATGAGAAACGCTGAGAAGCATTTTCAAGAAAGACGAAGCCGATGGCGATGGACTGGGATAAATTACGGATTTTTCATGCTGTGGCGGTTGCGGGTAGTTTTACCCATGCCGGTGAAGCATTGAATCTTAGCCAGTCGGCTGTATCGCGTCAGATTTCATCATTGGAAGATTCCATCGGTGTGCCACTATTTCACCGTCATGCGCGCGGCCTGATTTTGACGGAGCAGGGGGATTTACTGTTTAACGCGGCAAAAGATATATTCTCGCGCCTTGCGATGATTGAAGGCCAACTTGGTGATAGTAAAGAGCTCGCCGAAGGGCCGTTAACCATTACTGTGGCTGAGTTTTTTGGCACAACATGGCTCGCTCCGATAGTTAAAGAATTTCACGCCAAGCACCCTGGCATTAACCTGACGATATTGTTGGAAGACCGCGTTCTCAACCTTGGTATGCGTGAAGCCGATGCGGCGATCCGCCTATATGAACCGCAGCAACAAGACCTTATTCAGCGTCATTTAACCAGCATTAAGCTGAATGTTTGCGCTAGTAAGGAGTATTTAGAAAAAAACGGCGCACCTAAGAAAGCCGTTGATTTATCAAAGCATACTTTAATTGCTTACCCTGAAGATGCTGTTGTCACTCCATATGATAACGCCAATTGGCATTTGGATATTGCGGGGCTTAAAACGCGCCGCCCAAGCGATACGGCTTTTCTCGATTTAGATATTATTTGGATCAATTCACTCTCCGCCGTATATCAAGCGGCGCGCTCAGGTCTTGGCATCGCGGCATTGCCTGATTATTTAGTACGCAATGCCCCAGAATTACAGCCGATTTTGATGGAAGAAAAACAGCCCGCGGTTGATGTTTACTTCGTTTATCCTGAAGAACGCCGCCATTCTGGGCGCATTGCCAGCTTCCGCGATTTTCTTTTAAAACATATCTCACAAATTGGTATATAAGTTTGTACAAAAGGCTTGCAGTTTATGACAAGCCTTGCTAGCAATATTTATATATTGTTAAATCATCTTGTGCTAAAATCATAAAGTCGATAGGAATCGATTTAAGCGGCTATGTTCGCCCCTAGGAAAGGAAAAAGTGAATGACCGGTCCGGTTGTATTGTCATCAACGATACGTACTAGCTTGCTTCAGCAAAGCAAAGACCCGAGCAGCCTTGGCGAAGCCAAGCTGAACCCGACACTTGATTCCCAAAAGATTGCCAAAATAAAAACAATTGAAAATAGCTTTGCGCCGCCAACATTAACCGCGCAGGCGAGCGAACTTGGGCAGTCTTTGGACACTATATCCCAAGGTTTAATGATTTTAACGAAAACGCAGGACGCATTGCATGGCCTGTCTGACTTGCTGCGTGAAGCATCTAACTTGCTTGGCAGTAAAACGGATCCCGCAGAACTTGCCAAAGCCTTCGCTAAAAACACGCAGGCGATTGATGATTTTATCGCCAATAGCGAATATGCAGGGGTAAACCTGCTTGATGGTGACGAAATTAACATTATCACCAATGATACAGCAGAGCCTGTCGCCATAGAAGGTCGCCATTATAACGGCGAATCCTTCGGTTTTGATAAAGGCGACGTTGCAGATGCCAAAGATTTGGAATCATTAAAAGAATCTGTGCGTTTCGCTTTAGATAGCGTACAAAATTACGGCGTATTAATCAGCGATGCCATTGATACGATCCAGTCGCGTCACAACTTCACCCAAAGCACGATTGATGTGCTCAAAGAAGCCGCCGCAGGCTTTGACATTAAAGACCTCAGCGAAGAAGGGGTAAACCTCCTCGCCCTACAAACCCGCCAACAACTGGCAAATCAAGACATATCCCTCGCTACCAAAGAACAAAGCAGCCTGCTGAACTTGTTTTAAGTTATAGATTAATGTGGCTGCGCCCGCGTGGCATAACGCCCTATGGGCGCACGTTCCAACATTCGGCGACCCATTTGTTGCCGTCATAGGTTAAAATGCCATATGCGCCTGTTTTTAGTTTTATATCATTATTCTTTTTAAAACGAATAAAGTCGCCAGTTAAATGGGGGGCGAAGCGGGCTGTGCCGTTTGATGTCACCATCATTATGGTCTGGTCTTTGAAGTGATGCTGTGCGTAATCGCCAAATGATAACCAGTCGCCAATGATAAAGTCAGGGTCAACATCCCAGCCTTCAGGGGCAATGGCTTCTTCATCCCATTTAGTAATGGCATCTTTACCGATACGTGCGATGACTTCGTCTTCGGTCTTGTCTTCATCAGGGCCGTAATCAATTTCGCTTAAGAAATTTAGCGGGTCCACATTTTGGTCGTCACCCATGGCGTCAAGCGCAATTTCCGCCGTTTGGCGCGTGCGCTGTAAATGTGAGCAAAAGGCGCGTGAAAATGTAATGCCCTGCGCTTTAAAATGTATACCAAGTGCATGTGCTTGCTGTTCGCCGCTCGTAACAAGCGGTAAATCCGTACGCGCCCCAACGCGTGTTGGTGTGTCTTCGGGGCCGAATGTGTTACCGTGGCGGCAAATGACTAAACGCGTCATAAAAAATGATCCTAAAAAAATATATACTCTGGCTAAATCATAACCTTAAAGTATGAAATTTTAAACAGAAAACTAAAATATGCTCTTAATACCCGCAAGGTGGATTAAGATGTCGCGCCATATTTGGCTAAGGCGGCCTCAACGCGGGTGACGTCTTCGGGGCTGTCAACCCCAGCTTGGACGAGGCCTAGCGGCACATCAAGAATAAAAGCTTTAATCGAGACGCCATTTTCTAAAAGGCGTAATTGTTCTAAACCTTCTAATTCTTCGTAATGGCTTTGCGGCCATGTGACGAATTTTTCTAAAATATCGCGGCGGAAACCATAAAGACCGATATGCTGATGGACAGGCGAAAATGCACTGTCGTTTTTCAGCGTGTCTTCCTTGCGTATTGCAGGGATTATGTTCTTTGAAAACCATAAAGCATTATCAGTTTTGTCGATAATCACTGTAGTCCCTGAGAATGGCGTAGTTTGTTTACTCTCACGCAGCGCATCAAGCTCTGCCCAGCGAAGGCGTACAGCGGGGGTGAGTACTTCAACGCTTTCTGGCGCGCTTTGATACAGGGTAATCATCTGTTCAATCGCGCCGAGGGGGGTGAACGGCGCGTCACCCTGTAGGCCAATGGTGAACTGAATATGATCGCCAATTTTAGCTGCGGCTTCTAAAACGCGGTCACTGCCTGTTGGGCATTGGTCAGATGTTAGAATGCATTCCGCGCCAATTTCAGCGCAGTGATCGGCAATGCGTGCATCTTCGGTCGCAACAGCAACGCTGATTTTTGGATATTTGCGCTGCGCCTGTTTGGCAATGTCAACAACGCGGCTTAGCATACTCTGCCCTGCAATATGCACCAATGGCTTGCCGGGGAAACGCGTAGAGCCATAGCGTGCGGGAATAATCAGCGCAATATCTTGACCGTCTTTGCTCATATTACTGCGCCTCTGTTTTTGACCACCACAAATCAGTAAAGGCCGGTGTGTGCGGTGAAAGACCTTCTGGGTGTCCAAGTTTAGCCCAATAAGCAATGCGCCATTTGTTTAAAAACCATTGCGGCACAACATAGTGGTTGGCGAGCAATATACGGTCAAGCGCGCGTGTGCGCGCGACCAGATCTGCGCGGCTTGGCGCTTGGATGATTTCTTCGATGATTTCATCAATGACAGGCGACTTAACGCCGATGTAATTGCGCGAGCCTTGCATGTCAGCCTTCGCAGAATTCCAAAAATCACGCTGTTCATTACCAGGCGATTCTGACTGCGCGATCGTGCCGATAATCATATCGTAATCAAAGGCGTTAACGCGGTTTTGATATTGCGCAGGGTCAATAATGCGAAAGCTTGCTTCGATGCCTATGCGTTTGAGGTTCTTGATAAATGGCAACGTCCAGCGCTCCATCAACGGTGAAACCGCCAGAATTTCAAAGCTGAGTTTTGCTCCTGTTTCAGGGTGGTGAAGGATTTTATCTTCGCCCATAACATAGCCGGCATCTTTTAAAATGTTTTTGGCAATGTTCATGTTTTTAC
>DELD01000043.1:0-2225 GCA_002354205.1 Micavibrio sp. UBA2705
AGCTTATCAATCACATTTGCGCGTTTTTTGCGTGATAAATCGACTTCTTCGATTAAGAAGCTGTCCATGTGGTGGCTTGAAAGGCGCTCGTCCCAATATGCAATTTCAATGCTTGGGATATGCTGTTTTATATTCAGGCCGAGGTCTTGAACGGATTGCGCACGACGGCCTTCGCTGCCGTCCATGTTCAGTGGAAGACCGATAATGAGCGCTTTGACTTCATGCTCTTTTACGATCTGCGCTAAGCGTATGATATCTTTGCTGAATTTGACGCGCTGTATAGTCTCAATAGGGGTGGCGACACCAAGCATTACGGACGCCAGCGCAATGCCTATTGTCTTTTTGCCGGGGTCTAAGCCTAAAACCTTGTCGGTTTTCTGTAGTTTATGCGCGAGATCTTCTATTTCCATGCTTGCCTTATCGTGCTTTTCCTTGTATTTCTGTATCTGCTTATTATATATTTCCCCAATTAGCAATAAATAAGCACGCAATTAGTAAATAGATAAATTTTGAAGAGAAGATCATAGGTCTGTGATGGATAAGAATACAGTAATCAAAGCGGCGCGATTGGCGCAGATTGAATTAAAAGACAGTGAAATTGACGCTGTAAAGTCAAAAATGGAAGGTATTATCGGTTTTGTTGAGCAGCTTTCTGAAGTTGACACAACGGGCGTTGAGCCTTTGCAGAGTGTGAACGATATTGCGCTTAGGCTGCGCGAGGACGCGGTCACAGATGGCGGCATCGCTGATAAAGTACTGAAAAACGCGCCCGAAAGCCAAGAAGGCTTTTTTGTGGTTAGTAAAATCGTAGAATAAATTTACAGTTATATATAAAGACATACGGAAGATAAACAGATGACAGATTTAACTGCACTGAGTGTTAGCGAAGCTTTAGCAGGCATGAAAAACAAAGATTTTTCTGCTGTTGAATTAACGCAAGCACATTTAAATGCCATGGAAAAAGCGCGTCACCTCAACGCATATATTGTTGAAACGCCAGAGCTTGCACTAAAACAGGCTGCAGAAAGTGATGCGCGTTATGCATCGGGTGATGCTAAGCCGTTAGACGGTATCCCTATGGGTATGAAAGATTTGTTCTGTACCGAAGGTGTGCAGACAACGGCGGGGTCAAAAATTCTTGAAGGTTTTGTGCCGCAATATGAATCAACTGTATCGGCGAAATTATTTGCTGATGGCGCTGTAATGCTCGGTAAAACGAACTTAGATGAATTCGCTATGGGGTCATCAAATACAACGTCATTCTATGGTGATGTGATTAACCCATGGAAAGCAAATGATAGCGATGCTGACCTTGTTCCTGGCGGCTCATCTGGGGGCTCAGCCGCGGCAGTTGCGGCGAACATCGCAATGCTGTCTACGGGTACAGATACAGGCGGTTCAATCCGTCAGCCAGCTGCTTTTTGCGGAATTTCTGGTATTCGCCCGACTTATGGGCGTTGTTCACGTTGGGGCGTGGTTGCTTTCGCATCGTCACTTGACCAAGCAGGCGCTTTTGGCCGTAGCGTTGAGGATTGCGCGCATATGCTAACGTCAATGTCAGGCTTTGACCCGAAAGACAGTACATCGGCCGACATTGAAGTTCCAGACTTCGCATCAATGATTGACCAAGGCGTGAAAGGCCTTAAAGTCGGTATCCCAAAAGAATACCGCCTAGATGAAACGCCTGCAGAAATTAATGCGTTGTGGGAGCAGGGCATAGAATGGCTACGCGCTGAGGGGGCAGAAATTATTGATATTTCTCTGCCGCACACAAAATATGCGCTGCCTGCTTATTATATTATTGCGCCTGCTGAGGCATCTTCAAACTTGTCACGTTATGATGGTGTACGTTATGGCCTGCGCGTTGATGGTAAAGACCTCGCGGAAACATACCAAAAGACACGCGCCGAAGGTTTCGGTGACGAAGTGAAACGCCGTATCATGGTTGGCGCATATGTGCTTTCTGCTGGCTATTATGATGCTTATTATTTGCAGGCACAAAAAGTGCGTCGCCTTATTCAGGACGACTTCAAAAAAGCATATGAACAAGTGGACGTTATTTTAACGCCCGCAACGCCATCATCTGCATTCGCAATTGGCGAAAATGAAGATGATCCGATCAAAATGTATTTGAACGATGTGTTTACAGTAACCGTTAACATGGCGGGCTTGCCCGGTATGTCGGGGCCCCAAGGCATGGGCTCGCGCGGGCTTCCGCTCGGGTT
>DELD01000043.1:2481-13873 GCA_002354205.1 Micavibrio sp. UBA2705
AGGGGCTTGCCCGGTATGTCGGTGCCCGCAGGCATGGACTCGCGCGGTCTTCCGCTCGGTTTGCAGGTTATTGGTCGTCCGTTTGATGAGGCGACAGTGTTAAGAACCTGTCGCTTTATTGAAAGAACGGCAGCGTTCTCAGCCAAGCCACAATTTTTAATGAATAAGGCAGCGTAATGATGAAGCGTAATAACATTTTTTTGATGCTTTTTACTGGTTTGCTGATGTCTTGGGTTGTTATGGGCAGTGTAATGCATTCTGCGCAGGCGCAAGGCATGACCAATGAACTTAATATTCGTGGCCCGTTAGGGGAGATTGACCCAGATGCAAAAGTTGATGCGGCGGGCGCGAAAAAGTTCTATCAAAACTGTGTTGGGCATTTGCCTGTTGGTTTTACGCCATCAACCCGTGATGATTTTTGTACATGCGCATCGGTATCAATTACTCAGGTTATGACGAATGGTGAACTTGATGCTGTTTTGGGTGCAAAAAAGCGCGGGGATAGCTATTACGATGTTGCGCTTATTAAATATGTAGATGGCGTGGCTTCACAATGCATGGAAAACCCTGTGCGGACGCTGGCGTATATTTCGTGTTTAGAAGAGCGTGCGCATGATCACCGTATCAGAAGTTTTCCTGCTTATTGTTCATGTGCGGGTGATATTGCATCGCGTATGATGCGTGACCGCGGACCGCGTGACATGGTGACACATTACACAGGTATGGAAAGCAATGCAGAGCTAAGACCTGTTGAGGCGTTCATTAAGTCTCCTGCATACCGCAGATATGTATATACGGGGATGCAGTCATGTATTCAGCCCGCCTATATGGAGTGGCGTTAAAGCTCTGCTGCGTAATCATTTTTAAAATAACAAATATAAGATATCGAAAGAAGTTTGAAGGAAAAGACGATGGGTCAAATACTTAGAGGCGAAACTGGTGATTGGGAAATGGTAATTGGATTAGAAATCCACGCGCAGGCCATCACTAATTCTAAATTATTTTCTGGTGCGGCGACTGAATTTGGCGCAGCGCCTAATCAACAAGTCTCATTGGTTGACGCGGCTATGCCGGGTATGTTGCCAGTCCTTAATGAAAAAAGCGTTGAGCAAGCGGTCAGAACTGGCCTTGGCTTGAACTCCAAAATCAATTTATACTCCGTGTTTGAACGTAAAAACTATTTTTACCCAGATTTGCCGCAAGGCTACCAAATTTCTCAGTTCTTGCACCCTATTGTTGGGGAAGGTGAAATTGAAATTGATTTGCCAAACGGTGAAGTAAAAGTCATTGGTATTACGCGCCTGCATTTAGAGCAAGATGCAGGCAAGTCCATCCACGATCAGCACCCGACAAAATCATATGTCGATTTAAATCGCTCTGGTAACACTTTGATGGAGATTGTCTCAGAGCCTGATTTGAGTGACGGCATCGAGGTCGGTGCTTACATCAATAAGATGCGCATGATCCTACGGTACCTTGGTACATGTGATGGTAATATGGATGAAGGTTCTATGCGTGCTGACGTTAACGTATCCGTACGTAAGGTCGGTGATAAAGAGCTCGGTACGCGCTGCGAAATTAAGAACGTCAACTCCATAAAGGCCGCGCAGGCTGCAATTGATTATGAAGCGCGCCGCCAAATTGAACTTTTGGAGGACGGCAAGGAAGTCGACCAAGAAACACGCCTTTGGGATCCTGTACTGAACGAAACACGTTCTATGCGCTCAAAAGAAGATGCGCATGATTACCGTTATTTCCCAGATCCTGATTTATTGCCATGTGTGATTGAGCAAAGCTTTGTTGATGACATTAAGAAAACATTGCCAGAGCTTCCAGATGAAAAGAAACACCGCTTTATGGATAGCTACGGCCTTGGCGCTTATGATGCCAGCGTGCTTATTTCAACGCGTGTCCGTGCGGATTACTTTGAAACTGTTGCAAATGATCGCGACCCTAAATTGGCTGCGAACTGGGTGATTAACGAACTTCTCGGCATTTTGAATAAAGATGGTAAATCTATTGAAGAATCGCCAATATCGTCTGATAATTTGGGTAAACTTGTTGGCTTGATCTCTGATGACACGATTTCAGGGCGTATTGCGAAAGACGTTTTTGCGGAAATGTACGAAACGGGCAAAGACCCCGAAGTAATCGTTGAAGAGAAAGGCCTTAAGCAAGTAACGGATACGGGTGCAATCGAAACGCTGATCGACCAAGTTATCGCGGATAATATGGATAAGGTTGAACAGTATAGATCAGGTAAAGACAAATTATTTGGTTTCTTCGTTGGCCAAGTCATGAAAGTCAGCCAAGGTAAAGCAAACCCACAAATGGTGAATGAGCTTCTAAAGCAGAAGCTATCTTAGGCCTATTAAAGAGTGCGCCGCTGTGTTATTTTATATATCCGCAGCCGCATCTTCTTTGTCGGTTGATGATTTAAGCATAAATTGAGGCGCGTATGAGCGATTATAAGACCAGTCCTGATCACGTGGCTTTGATTATCAAAAAGCTATTAGACTGGTACACCCTTGTGTTTCAGGCTTATCTTGCGGGGGAAGACAGTGTAAAACCGCCATATATTCTGCTTGATTGGCTACAAAACAGCTCTGCGTCTTCATCTGATCAGCAAAATTATTATGATGATTTGATTGTCAGCGTTGAAGCTGTGATTGCCCATGCAAACGCATTTATCCAAGCGCCGAAAGAAGAGGGCTCATCCACTCCTGAGATGCTAGATAAGCTCAACAAATCACTTGAGCGCATTTGTGATCAGCTTATTCAACGTGATCATAGCGGCGACCTTGATGAAGAAAGCTTGATTATTCGCTCAGGTCTTAATGCGCATTCTCAACTTGTTAAAGATTTTGATGTTGAACTGGAACGCCGCTCGCGCCATGGCTCTAGCTTTGTTCTAGGATTGGTTACCTTAAAATCATTTGATGAAAACGTGGTGCAGGGGCGAAGCACTCAGGACTTTTTCGCCACATCAGCCGCGATTAAAAAATGTATGCGTGTCTTTGATGAGGCATATGTCCTATCCGACACGGAATTTGCCGTGATGCTTAAAGAAACCGATAATGATGGCGGTATACGTTTTTATAAGCGTTTAGAGGAGATTCTTGATATGGCATCAAGCAAGGCATTATTCTGCGCGTCAGAGCCTGTCCCTGGTGATAATATCGAAGGCTTGCTTAAGCAGATGCGTCATGAAGTTGAAAAGCTAGAACTTGATGATCCTAGCTCTGTCATACATCAAGAGATCAGCCCATTAGAAATTTTCCTACAGGAGAATAAAGATGCATAAACATGAAGGCCACGCAAATTTATGGCTTGCGCATAACCCTGTAATTAATCATCGCCTGTCACAAATTCGTGATGTGAGTGCTGATAAGCGTTTGTTCCGCGACAGTGTGCGTCATATTGCACAGATGATGTGTTATGGCGTGACCGCAAATTTACAGCAGACCACCAGAAAGATCGTTACGCCTGTTCAGCAATGTGACGCGCCGTTTCTTGCTCATGACTTTCCTGTGATTGTCCCTATACTGCGTGCGGGGCTTGCTATGGCTGACGGCCTTGAAGAGCTCCTCCCTGAATCGACCGTGGCACATGTAGGCATGTATCGTGACCATGAGACATTAGAGGCTGTTGAGTACCTCAATAAGCTGCCAGATCTTACAAATAGGGATGTTATTTTGGTCGACCCTATGCTTGCCACAGGGAACTCGGCGCAGCTTGCCTTAGATATGATTAAGAAAAAAGGCGCGGATATGTCACGCGTTTCATTCTTGGTTTTGCTTGCCGCGCCTGAGGGCGTGACACATATTTATAAAACCTATCCAGATGTCAAAATCTTTAGCGGTGCATTGGATGAAAGATTAAACGAGAACGCGTATATTGTCCCAGGTTTGGGTGATGCGGGTGACCGCAGTTTTGGAACGGAATAAGCGCGAAATATATGACCTTAACCACGATTGATCATAAACAGTTATTCGATACGATGCCGGTACCAAGATTTTTGGTTTCGGTTGCTGGTGATGAATATAAAGTGATTGAGATTAATGACCGCGCCCTAGAATATTTTGACCGCCGAGGGGAGGCTATTTTAGGCAAATCCGTTGAAGATTTTATGGATAGTGAAAATGCCCGCCATTTTAACCAATCCTTTGAGGTCTGCTCTGGCCAAAAAGTCCCCGTGACGATACAGGCTTTGCCGAATTTGCCAGGCAGTATCCGCGTGCATGGTTTTTGGATTAACCCTTTGCTTGACGCGCATGGCAACGTCACCATCTTAGACGTTATGGCGCAGCCCGACGCATCAGATGAATCAATTTTGCAGCGTGAACGTGATGATGCGATTAGTCTTTTAACCTCTATCTTTGATGTTAGTGAAATAGGTATCGTTGTAACTGATCATAATGGGCGCATAGTGCGCGTAAATGATAGCTTTGTACGTAATTACGGCTGGAAACGCGATGATATTATTGGCTATGACTTCGCCATGCTCCTAACGCCAGATGAACGTAAGCTCGCGCGTGATAATCACGAAGATTATATTGTGTCAGGGGAGCGTTCTAGCGGTGAGATGAAACTTATCCGTAAAGATGGCACTATCGCCAATGTTATCTTTACGACAGCCACGCTGGAGCTTTCACAGCGCCGCCGTTTCCAAGTGACTAATTTGATGGATATTACCATGCGTAAGCAAATGGAAGTATCGCTGCAAGTCGCCAAAGAGCAAGCGGATACCGCAAACCATGCGAAATCATCTTTCTTGGCGAATATGTCGCATGAATTAAGAACGCCTCTTAATGCGATTATTGGCTTTTCGGAACTGATGTTAAACGAAACATTTGGTTCGCTCGCCAATGAAAAGTACAAAGAATATATGGCTGATGTTCTTTTAAGCGCGCGCCACTTGCTCGAGATTATCAACGAAGTGCTAGACATGTCAAAAATTGAAGCTGGTAGACTTGAACTTGATGAGGAGCCTATTGATTTATATAAACTGATTGAATCTGTGATGCGCATGATGGCTTCACGTGCATTTAGTAGCGGTATTGAGCTAGAAGATGAGGTCGTTGATAATTTACCGCAGGTCTATGTTGATACGCGTCTTATCCGTCAGGTCTTAATTAACCTTGTTAGTAACTCGCTTAAATTCTGCGAACGTGGCGGGCATATATTTGTTAAGGTCGGGCTTGGCGATGCGGGTGAAATGACGATTACCGTGTCTGATGATGGGCTTGGCATTCCTAAAGATAAGGTACAAGAAGCCTTAGAACCATTTGGGCAGGTCAAAGATTCAACATTGTCTGCGAAGAATCAACAAGGCACTGGTTTAGGCTTACCGCTAGCAAAAGCAATGATGGAGCTGCATGGCGGCGAATTGTTCTTAAAGTCAGACGAGGGCATGGGGACGGTTGTGACTTTACACATCCCATCCCAGCGTGTATTGCATAACCCAGATGATATTAACCGTTTTAAATAAAAGAAATAGGGCATATGACAGCTTCACTGCAAGATAGATGTATCACTGCCGGCCTTAAAATGACAGGTCAGCGCAAAGTTATAATCAGCGTGTTAGAAAACTCGGTGGACCACCCTTCCGTTGAAATGGTTTATGAACGCGCTAAGGCCGAGGATGCTTCTATCTCATTGGCGACTGTCTACAGAACTATGAATTTGCTAGATGAGCTTGATCTGGTCATCCGTCATGATTTCAACGAAAGTTTTTCGCGCTATGATGTTAATGTTGATGACCACTATCACCTTATCGACGCCGAAAATAATGATGTGATCGAATTTGAAAACGGTGAAGTCGAGGAAATTGTCACACGCGTTGCCGCTGAGCTTGGTTATGACCTGATTGACCATCGTTTAGAACTTTACGGACGTAAGCGAAAAGCATAGAGGCGCGTATGGATTCCTCATCACAGCGCCAACAAACTAAACTAATCATCGATGGGCTTTTGCATCGCTGCAATTTTGCTGGCGTGCCGTATTATATTGTTAACCGCGGTGGGCATGATGGCTGCGCGATATTGTGCAAATGTTATGTTGCGGGAAAGGGCGCAAAGCTATATGCGCAGATGCGCGATATGGATGGCGCGCTTAAATGGTACGAAGTTTTTGAGGGTAATATTGAAGTTGAATCAAAGGCCGATGAATACTTAAGAAACGAAATATCAATGGACCCTGACTTATGGGCTATTGAATTCGAACTAACTGCGTTTTTAAACCCCTTTGATGCGGATGATTTCCTTATCATGGAATCATGATGGTTGAGATTCTCCGCCCCATACGCTATAAGCCTTACATATAATAATAAATTTCCGCCCCAAGAGTAAAACATAATGGCCAAAGAAGATCATAAACCGCGTCGCACTTATGCGATTATTTCGCACCCTGACGCAGGTAAAACGACATTAACCGAAAAATTGCTGTTATTTGGCGGCGCTATTCAAATGGCGGGGCAGGTAAAGGCACGCGGTGACCGCCGCCGTGCGACATCTGACTGGATGAAGGTGGAACAAGAGCGCGGGATCTCTGTTGCATCATCTGTAATGACGTTTGAATATGACGGTATCATGCATAACTTGCTTGATACGCCAGGTCATGAAGATTTTTCCGAAGATACTTACCGCGTACTTACAGCCGTTGATAGTGCGATTATGGTGCTTGATGCTGCGAAAGGTATTGAAACGCAGACTTTGAAGCTATTTGAAGTCTGCCGTTTGCGCGACATTCCGATTATTACCTTTATCAATAAGCTTGACCGTGACGGACAGGAGCTTTTTGACCTGCTTGATGAAATTGAAGATAAGCTTCAGTTAAGTGTCGTGCCGGCAAGCTGGCCTATTGGTATGGGGCGCGACTTTAAAGGCTGCTATGACATTTTCAATGATCAGCTTTTATTGTTCGGGCGCGGCAAAGGCGACAATGTTGGGGATGCGATCACCTGTAAAGGTCTTGATGATCCGCAAATTGATGATTTGTTACCACCAGTGCAAGCCAAGCAGCTTCGTGAAGAGGTTGAGATGGTGCGCGGAGTGTATAATGAATTTGACCACGAAAGTTATCTCGAAGGCCATTTGACCCCAGTTTATTGTGGTTCGGCGATTAACAATTTTGGTGTACGTGAAATTCTTAAAGGTGTAGCAAAATTTGCGCCTGCGCCACGTGCGCAAGAAACTGAAGAACGTGAGATTGATCCTGAAGAGAAAAAAGTAAATGCTTTCGTCTTTAAAATTCAGGCCAATATGGACCCGAAACACCGAGACCGCATGGCGTTTGCACGTATTTGTTCTGGGCAGTTTAAGCGCGGGATGAAATTAAAACATGTACGTTCAGGTAAAAACTTAACCCTGCATTCGCCGCAAATGTTCTTTGCGCAAGACCGTGAAATGGCTGAAAATGCTTATGCGGGGGATATTATCGGTATTCCTAACCACGGTAACCTCCGTATTGGCGATGGCCTGACAGAAGGAGAAGATTTGCACTTTAAGGGTATACCAAGCTTCGCGCCTGAAATTATGCAGCGCTGCGTCCCTGAAGATCCAATGAAGGCAAAACATTTATCCCGCGCGTTGGAACAAATCGCCGAAGAAGGTGCGGCGCGAATATTTAAATCCGCAATTGAGTCTTATTATATTGTCGGCGTTATTGGCGCGCTACAGTTTGATGTCCTCATTGACCGTATCAGAACTGAATTTAATGTCCCTGCGAAGTTTGAAAGTACAAGCCTCTATACCGCGCGCTGGCTGGAATGCGACGATAATAAAAAGCTAAAAGCTTTTATTGATGCGAGCGGTAGTGCCATTGGATACGACCATGATGAAGACCCTGTATTCCTCGCGCGTAATGCGTGGCATTTACAGGATGCGCAAGACAAGAATAGCGATATACGCTTTGTCTCAACGAAGTAATTTATGACGTATTCAAGGATATGCTTAAAAACGCGAATGCGTTATAAGCGTAAACTGCACAGGGGTGCAATTTATTGGTCTTTATTGTACTATGCGTTTAGCTGACGCGTTGCATTTGGCGCTGTATTTAAAGGAACTTCTCCAAAGCGTTGGTTTAGTTTTTCCAAAAGCTGCGCATTGCTTGATGCTTGTAATTCCGCGTTTTTGTTAACTTCGATGAGTTTACCCATTGGTTCACTTTCTGCGCCCGTTAACTTCCAAGCTGGTGTAAGTTGTGGGGGGCTATCATTAGTTTGAATGTCCATTTTTATTCACTTTCCTAAAAAAGTTATACACATATTATCATTATAACATAAAATGCGCAATATTTTTTCTGTGTTTTTGTTAAGTTTGATGTGCTTTAACTTGATTATATTCAAAGTTGTGTAAAAACACACACAGAACTTAATAAAATATTAATTATTAGATTCGCCTAATGGGCGTTTCATCACATTGTTTTGTTGAACCCAGCCGCTGGTGTAGGCTGTATTGTTTGTGCTGTAACATCAATATTATCCAATGAGAGTATATCATGGCTAGCCATGATGAATTGGTTTTGGTTTAAGCCACCGTTTTTACTGACGTGTGCAAATGCTTCTTGTTTCATGGTTCTTACCTCTTCATTAACCTAAATTGTTTGTCTGTTATGCTCATAATACACAGCGCCACTTAAATTTATGTTAATAATAGATTGCATTTTATTAGTTTAATTAAAACTTGAAACTGTACCAGAACGGTACTATATAGATGAGTGTAGATATTTATTGGCCTGACAAAGGTTTTTTGTTGCTAAAAAATACTATATTTTTTTTTATTAAGGGCATGCGTAACAGATGTTAAAGCTATCCAAAATGACGGATTATTCCATTATTTTATTAAGTGTATTATCAAAAGATAATGCGCGCTGCTTTTCTGCGTCAACATTGTCGGCGCTGACAACTATACCAGAACCAACAACCGCCAAGGTTTTAAAGAAGCTTGCTGCGGGCGGTCTGGTAAATTCTGTGCGCGGCGCACATGGCGGTTATTCATCTATCGGCAGTTACGATGATACAGCCTTGTCACAAATTATTGACATTATGGAGGGTGGCATTGCCCTGACGGATTGCGCGGCGAATGATGAACATCATTGTTCGATTAAAGAAAAATGCCCTATGGATGGCTGCTGGAATACGGTCAACAAAGCCTTGTACGAAACGTTAGACACAATTAAATTATCAAGCCTTTTAAGTAAAGCTGAGTTAAGAGAAACACTATGAATGATAGATCGCCAGATAATGCTGAATTAGAAGCACATGTGGATTCGCTGAAGACGTATTCGGCGGGCTTCGTAACGGATATAGAATCTGATATGGCGCCAAAAGGCTTGAATGAAGATATTGTACGCTTTATTTCAGCTAAGAAAGAAGACCCTGAATGGCTTCTTGAGTGGCGCCTACGTGCTTTTGAGCATTGGAAAACCATGCCAGAGCCCCAGTGGGCAAAACTTGATTTGCCTGAAATGGATTATCAAGATGCATATTATTATGCTGCGCCCAAAGTTGAAAATGCGCCAAAATCATTAGATGAAGTTGACCCTCGTTTGCTTGAAACATATGAAAAGCTGGGCATTCCGCTACGTGAGCGTGAGATATTAGCTGGCGTTGCCGTTGATGTGGTTTTTGATTCTGTATCTGTGGGTACAACATATAAAGAGAAACTCGCTGAAGTCGGGATCATCTTTTGTTCAATTTCAGAAGCGATTAAAGACCACCCTGAATTAGTGCAAAAATATATGGGCTCAGTTGTCCCATTCCATGACAATAAACATGCCTGTTTAAACAGCGCCGTATTCACAGATGGTAGCTTTGTTTATATTCCACCGGGGGTGCGCTGCCCGATGGAGCTTTCAACTTATTTCCGCATCAATGAAATGAATACAGGGCAGTTTGAGCGTACGCTAATTATCGCAGATAAAGGCTCTTACGTGTCGTATTTAGAAGGGTGCACAGCGCCAACGCGTGATGAACGTCAACTCCATGCGGCGGTGGTTGAGCTTATTGCCCTTGAAGACGCTGAGATTAAATATTCAACCGTGCAAAACTGGTTTCCTGGCGATGAAGATGGCAAAGGCGGCATTTTGAACTTTGTAACCAAGCGCGGCATTTGCGCAGGTGACCGTTCCAAAATTAGCTGGACACAAGTTGAAACAGGCTCATCTGTTACATGGAAATACCCATCATGCATATTAAAGGGCCATGATAGCGTCGGGGAATTTTATTCCGTCGCGATCACCAATAATAAGCAGCAAGCCGATACAGGCACAAAAATGATCCATATGGGTAAGAACACAAAATCACGCATTATTTCCAAAGGGATTAGCGCGGGACGTTCAAATCAAACATATCGCGGGCAAGTTAAAGTCTTACCGGGCGCGACAGGTGCGCGTAACTTTACCCAATGTGACAGTTTGCTAATTGGCAAAGAATGCGGTGCGCATACCGTGCCTTATATTGACAGCAAAAACAGCACCGCGATTTTGGAGCATGAAGCAACGACTTCAAAAATTGCGGATGCGCAGCTATTTTATTGCCGTCAACGCGGCTTGAACGAAGAAGAAGCCGTGGCGTTGATTGTTAATGGATTCTGCCGTGAAGTGATGCAAAACCTGCCAATGGAATTTGCCGTAGAGGCACAGAAATTGGTCGGTGTAAGTTTAGAAGGTAGTGTTGGGTAATAAGTTGGACATGTCTGAGGTTCGAAGAGTTTTGAAATGATTAAAAAAATATTCATAGCGGCCTTTTTTGGCGTATTTGCATTGTTTTCAATATTCATGATGCGTGGGCGGCTGCTTTATTTAGATGCCGTTGATGTGATGGGGGATACATCTGTGGAAGCGAGGATATTCCATTTTTTGTATTTGGTGCTGTTAATATTATATGTGTTCTTCACATATTTGTTTTTTAAAGCTGACCCAGAAGATGATGGTTACCGCAAAATATTAATGGGCATGGCATCGCCTATATATGTTTTAGGCGCAATGGCACTGGTTGCGGGCATTGGCTGCGGCGTATTGGGCTGCACTTATGGTGCGACCTATGACCCTACATTAGGGGCGCTGCTAAATATTGAGTTTTTGGATAAGTTCTTTGGTGATGAAGCCAAGGTTCTATATAAATTTACGGTCAAAGCACCGTATCTGTAAGTAATTAAGAAAGTTGAGTAAACAATGATTGAAATTAAAGATTTACATGCTGAAATCGCAGGCAAAGAGATCCTCAAAGGCCTGTCCTTAGACATTGCCCCAGGTACAGTTCACGCGATCATGGGGCCCAATGGCGCGGGTAAGTCGACATTGGCGAGCGTCCTAGCAGGCCATAGCGATTATGAAGTGAGTGCAGGGCAGGCATTGATGGGCGGGCAGAACCATGAAACAAGAAGCATTT
>DELD01000043.1:14143-14509 GCA_002354205.1 Micavibrio sp. UBA2705
CAGGCATTGATGGGCGGGCAGAACTTGCTTGATCTTGAACCTGAAGAGCGCGCCGCAGCAGGCGTTTTTCTTGCGTTTCAGTACCCTTTAGAAATTCCAGGTGTGCCGATGAACACCTTTTTGAAAACGGCGCTGAATGCGCAGCGTAAATTGCGCGGCGAAGATGAGCTTGATAGCCTTGCTTTCCTCAAGAAAATAAAGCCATTGGCCAAAAAACTTGGCGTAGTAGATGATATGCTTAAACGCGCTGTCAATGAAGGCTGCTCTGGCGGTGAGAAAAAACGTAACGAAGTACTGCAGATGTCCCTGCTGGAACCAAGTTTCGCGATTTTGGATGAAACCGATTCAGGTCTTGATATTGATGCG
>DELD01000010.1:0-52514 GCA_002354205.1 Micavibrio sp. UBA2705
CTATTAAGATTGGCATTTTCGGCACAAGATGTTCTAACACCATGCCTGATGCCGCGCGCGTTGCGACTTTCGGAGATGTTTCAAGGAACTCTGCTTTTGCATCGGCAATGCCTTTGGCAACAACATCGCTAATATCTGAACATAAGGCGACTTCAAAGTTTTGAATGTTATTTTGGTTATACCAATCAGAACATTCTGATTTATATTTGCTGCCGACATTGCGCCAAAGCTGCAATATATCATCAGGGATATCAAAGGCCCCATGTTCCCAGCCAAGGTTTTTACGTGCACCTTCAATTTCTTCTGCGCCAAGCGGCGAGCCATGCGATGATGATTTGCCTTCTTTGGTCGGTGCGCCAAAACCGATTTTTGTTTTGCAGCATATTATGCTCGGTGTGTCGCTCTGGCGTGCTTTGGCAATGGCGGCTTCAATCTCGGCATGGTTATGTCCGTCAACGCTTTGTACATCCCAGCCATAAGCTTCGTAACGCTTGCCGACATCTTCGGTGAATGATAAATCGGTTTTACCGTCAATGGTGATGCCGTTATCATCATAAAGGACGATAAGTTTAGAGAGTTTTTGTGTACCCGCGAATGAACATGACTCATGGCTTACACCCTCCATAAGGTCGCCGTCAGAGGCGATAACATATGTGTAGTGGTCAATAAATTTTCCATCATGCATCTTATTCAAAATGCGCTCAGCAAGGGCAAAACCCACAGCATGAGAAATGCCCTGACCTAATGGGCCCGTTGTCATTTCAATGCCTGCGCCTGGGTAATATTCAGGGTGGCCATCGGTTAGTGATGTTAGCTGACGGAAATTCTTAATTTCGTCCAATGTAATTTTTTCATAGCCGCAAAGGTAATTAATAGCGTAAAGCAGCATCGAGCCATGACCCGCAGATAAAATAAAGCGGTCACGGTTCGGCCATGTCGGCGCTTTGGCTTCAAAACGCATAAACTTTGAATAAAGCACTGTCGCAACATCTGCCATGCCCATTGGCATACCGGGGTGGCCTGAATTGGCGGCTTGTACGGCATCCATCGCGAGGGCGCGAATGGCGTTTGACATTGTTTTGAGTTGTTCTTGGCTCAGATTCATAGTTACTTTGTCCTTGTTAGAAAGTGTTTGCTCTGCAGCAGTTGTAATGGTCATGTGACTATACCTTATCTTTTAAAAATCTGGCACCTAGAATGCGGCCTTTTGATCAATTGGTCAACAGGAATGGGGATATTTAGGCGTATATATATTGACCTTGCGATGAAAAAGTGGATAGTTAGCCATATTCTATTTTATTTGTATTTGTGTTGAGGTCGCTATGAGCCGTGAAGTCTTGAAAAACGCTTTAATTAATCTGGATAACGCCGTGGCGAATCTCGAATTGGCGATACCTGTGGCTGAAGGTAAACTTCGTGGTGCGCAGCGTGATTTATTCGCAGGCGATATGCCGCCCGTAGACGCAAGCAACGATTCGTCGCTAGATGTTGATGTCATTGCAGGGCGTTTAGACGCAGCAATTGAAAAAGTTGAAACATTATTGGCAGAAGGGCAGTAAGTTATGGCTGAAGTATCGCTTCTCATTAATGGTAAAGAATATAGCCTTGCATGTGACGAGGGGCAGGAACAACGTATCCTTGATCTTGGCCACTATATAGATGAAAAAGCCCGCGACCTTGGCGCTGGCGGCATGAGTGATAATCATCGTTTGATGCTGACATCTTTAATGCTAGCGGATGAACTTTTTGAAACAAAAGATCGCCTCGATGTAGAGAAAAAGACCGATAAAACGCCGCAAAGTAAAACGAGCGATGATGGCGTAAGCGTCGAAGAAACCGCCGCTTTAGCTGATGCAATCAACCAAATGGCAATCCGTATCGAAGGATTATCCGCGCGCTTAAACAAAGCATAAGCGCTCCATTAATATAAAAAAGCGCCCGCCCTTGAAAATTTAACTTCCTTTTATCATATAATATGTACTATCAAGGGGAGGCAGGCTGCGTTATGCGTGATGCGACATTAATCTCGGAGGCCGATATTTTTTCGTAAGGGAACTGTCCCTGCCATCGTCTGTGGACTTTGGCATTCACGGTGCCCACCTAGTTTTACTGGGCCACACGAAGATTCTTAAGCACACGGTAAGGTGGCCTGTTTCTCTTTTCTTTATCTTCCATATTGATTACATGGCGCTTCGGCGGTATCTTGAAAACCATGTCTACGCATTCAGAACAAAAACAGCTGATCAGAGAGCAAGCAAAAAAAACGCGCGCCATGTTGCATGTTGATGCAAATGCGGGTGAGTTTTTATCATCTAATTTTTTTGATGTGTTTCAGGCGCAATTGGATAGCAATCCGATTATCTCTGCCTATTGGCCATTGGGAAAAGAATGCGATACTTTACCATTAATTGATGATTTGCTTGGGAGAGGGTATAAAGTCGCGTTGCCGTATATTAATGGCGGGGCACAAGGGCTTGATTTTTACTTATGGGATCATGACAGTCCACTGATTAAAAGCAGTTTCGGCGCAATGCATCCTGATTTGAAAAGCGATAAATATGCCGCGCCCGTGCAGCCCGATATTATTTTGCTGCCTTTACTTGCCTATGATCGGCGTGGCAATCGTCTTGGTTATGGGGCAGGGCATTATGACCGTTACGTTGAAGCCCTCGCGGCGCAAGGTAAGTCAGCCCTATTGGTCGGCGTGGCCTATATGGAACAAATTTGCTTGTATCCGCTGCCTGCTGAACAGCATGATAAACCATTAGATTGTATTTTAAATCCAAATGGCTATACTCCGTTTTCATCCAAAGCACCCGTCATTGGATAATGGCGGTAGATAAATTAAGTAGAAATAGAAAGAAGTTTTAATGCGCATAGTTTTTTTAGGTGATGTTTTCGGCAAAACAGGCCGCCAAGCGCTAAGCCGCGAACTGCCACAAATTCGTCGCCAATATAAGCCTGATGCCATTATCGTAAATGGTGAAAACGCTGCGCATGGCATGGGCATTACCACAAATATCGCCAAAGAATTTTTCGCCCTCGGCGTTGACGTTATCACTACGGGAAACCATATTTGGGATCAACGCGAGATTATTCCTTATTTGGAAAAAGAAGAACGCGTCCTGCGCCCGATTAATTTCCCTGAAGGCGCACCGGGAAATGGCGTGATTGATTACCGCCTTCAAAATGGCCAGACGATACGCGTGGTAAATGTGATGGCGCGCTTGTTTATGGATGCCTTGGACGACCCCTTCGCCGCAATGAATGCCGTTTTAAAAGATAACCCACTGAGAACGAAAAATGCGCACGCTGTCGTTGTCGATGTGCACGGTGAAGCAACAAGTGAAAAAATGGTTATGGGTATGATGCTTGATGGGCGCGTCAGTTTTGTTGTGGGTACGCACACACATATCCCCACTGCAGATACGCGCATCTTAGAAAAAGGCACGGCGTACCAAACTGACGCCGGTATGTGCGGTGATTATAACAGTGTTATTGGCGTGACTTACGAAACCGCCGCGCCGCGCTTTATCAAAAAATACGCAAACCCACGCATGGCACCGCAAGATGGCGGCGTTGGCACTGTCTGCGGTACATTTGTTGAAACAGATGATAAAACAGGGCTCGCTGTAAAAGCTGAGCCGATCCGCTTAGGGCCAGAACTTATTGAAACGCGCAAATAAAAACAATAGCGACGCTTTAGCGTACTTATTTTTTATGCGGGTCAATATTATCAGGAAATTTAATGAAATAGCGATGGCAAGCATCATCCAAAGCTTGCACAAGCTCCGCACCGTAACGCCCGCCAGTACCTTGGATTTGACCAAGTAAGACAGCGCGTAATGTCGTATGAAAGGCTTGCACAATCTCTAACGCTTCTATGTCTGGCGTTTCAATGACTTCCAAAAATTGGACTAGCTTATCGCCAATAATCGTCACAAGATCATAATGGAACATGCCGCCATTCGCTTTTAATTGCATGCTTGGATAAAGCATCTGACGAATGAGTTTTTCGGCGCTGCGTTCTTCTTCGCCTTTGTCTAAATCAACGGCAGCTTGGTTGATACCGTCTTGTAACTGATCCAAAGACATTTCACCCAGCGGACGAAAATCAACACTGTTACTTTCAAGCAAATCTTGTGCTTTTGTCAGTATGGTCTGGCTAAGACCGCCTGTGCCAACTTTTGATTTAAGCATATTGGGCGGCGTTATAAACTCTGCCTTGCGAATTTGTTTTTGATTATAATGCGTTGGTGTGTCTTCGCCCATGGTACTTAGTTGCCTCTTATTATTTTTTTATTTTTCGCGCGTTAACTTATATGAACGTAATCAATCTGTTGAGTCTACAAAAATTAAGTCGTAATCCTCAATTGTAATATCTTTATTTTCTTTTACGCCAGCTTGATCTCTGACATTGCTCAAATGTGCGCGGGCTTTTTCTAAATCTTTTTTTGTCGCATTAGACATTTCAGACCGTCCCGCAGGGAACATCTTCTCAACATCGTCTTGGCGGCGGCGATGCCCGTCATATGCAGCTTCGCTATGCCTACGTCGGTCGGGGCCGAAAAACTGTTCGGATCGTACAAATTGGCGCGGCTTTTCAATGATCTGGTACAGGCGTTTATACAAATCGCGCGCCTTGAAAGGTTTGACCAAAATCTCGGTTATGCCTTCATCACGCGCCTCAAAAATGCGATGCTTTTCGGTGAAGCCAGTCATAAGAATAATGGGAATATAGGGGTTGGATGCGTCCCGTTCGCGCCGAATTTTTTTTGCAAGCTGAATGCCGTCAATAGGGCGCATCATCCAATCAGTGATGATTAAATCAGGTTTATATTGCAGATAAAGTTCAAATCCGCGCTTACCATCTTTCGCGGTCAAAACATGACCTACGCCAAAAGTAAGTAACAGGGATTTGGTAATATCGAGCATGGGTTGATTATCATCAACCACTAAAATAGTCACGGACTTAAAATCATATGCCATAAGAAAAAAATAAAATGTAGTTTAAAAAAAGATCCTAAAAATGATTATGACATAGTTTTGCATGTAAATATTTAAAAAATATCTGATAATTAAATCTTTTTTTAGCTAGACCTTCCTTGAAACCGCATGAAACCAGTATTATAAAGAGATTAGTATTATCTATTGGGTGCGATCCGTGCCCCTCAAAACAGTTTAAAAGGTCGAACTCATGGCAGGTCATTCCAAATTTAAAAATATTCAGCACCGTAAAGGCGCGCAGGATAAAAAGCGTTCAAAACTATTCTCGAAGCTCGGCCGTGAAATCACAGTTGCGGCAAAACTTGGCGGCGGCGACGCGGATATGAACCCGCGCTTACGTTTGGCGATAGCGACTGCGCGCGGGCAGTCAATGCCTAAAGATGGTATTGAGCGCGCCATTCAAAAAGGCGTAGGTTCTGATGATGGTGATGATTATTTTGAAATCCGCTATGAAGGTTACGGCCCTGCAGGCGTTGCGATTATTGTTGAATGTCTTTCAGACAATAAAAACCGCACCGCGTCTGATGTGCGCTCAACATTCACTAAATATGGCGGAAACCTTGGTGAAACAGGTTCTGTCGGTTTTATGTTTGACCGTAAAGGTGAAATTATATTCCCTTCTGACAAAGGAGATGCAGATACAATTTTCGAAGCCGCATTAGAAGCCGGCGCAGAAGACGTCGCAAGTGATGCTGAAACACATGACATTACAACTGCGCCAGAAGATTTTGCTGCTGTGCGTGATGCACTCGAAGGCACATTTGGCGAACCACAAGAACAAGGTTTAGTCTGGCGTCCAAACATTAATGCAGAAGTCACTGTCGACCAAGCAGTTAGCGTATTGAAACTAATTGACGTTTTAGAAGATAATGATGATGTGCAAACCGTCACGAGTAACCTTGAAGTGACCGAAGAAATTATGCAGAAATTTATGGAGGCATAATTTAGGTGAGCATTACGCGCGTATTGGGCATTGACCCAGGTTTACATCGTACAGGCTGGGGCGTGGTTGAATTCCGCTCTGGCCTATTGCGTTTTATTGGCTGCGGTTTAATTAAAACAAAACCTGTGGATGCTACCGCAAAGCGCCTCGTGCAAATTGATGCTGGGCTAGCAGATGTATTGCGTGATTACACGGTTGATGAAGCGGCGGTTGAAGAAACCTTTGTAAACCAAAACCCAGCATCAGCCTTGAAATTAGGACAAGCGCGCGGCGTGTGCTTAATGTCTGCGGCGCGCACAGGAATTGACGTTGGCGAATATGCGCCGACAGTGATTAAAAAATCCGTCGTGGGCACAGGACGCGCCAGTAAAGATCAAATGGGCATGATGGTCAAAACATTACTGCCTGCTATCGGTAAAATCAGCGAAGATGAAGCCGATGCTTTGGCGGTCGCTATCTGCCATGGTCACCATATACAGTCGCGGCTTATCGCACATAACAAACAAGTCTTTTAAAGAACAGGAACCCACAACATGATTGCGAAGTTAAAAGGCAAAATAGATACGCTCGGCAGTGATTACCTTATCATTGATGTTGGCGGTGTGTGTTACATGGTGCACGCCTCAGCCAAAACATTATCAGTGATTGGTGATGTCGGCTCTGACGTTGCGCTACTCATTGAAATGCAAGTCCGTGAAGACAGTATGACATTATTTGGCTTTGCTTCTGCGGAGGAGCAGTCTTGGTATAAATTGCTAACATCCGTACAGGGCGTTGGCGCGAAAGTCGGCATTGCGATATTAAGCGCTTGCCCCGCAGATCAGCTTGTCATGGCGGTGATGTCAGGGGATAAAGAAGTCATCCGTCAAGCAGAAGGCGTAGGGCCGAAGCTTGCCGTACGCATTATCACAGAGTTAAAAGATAAAGTCGCAAAGATGGATATTGGCATGGGCGCATCAACAGCGCAGGTCACAGCATCGGCTGATGGTAAGGGCGTAGCAAGCACTGTGAATATTACAGCAGAAGGCAATGATAATCAGCTTAATCAAGATGCTCTCTCTGCGCTTATCAACCTTGGTTATGCCCGCGCCGAAGCTTATAAGGCCGTCATTTCAGCACGCAGTAAGTTCAAAAAAGATCCCGAACTTGGCATGTTGATTAGCGCTGGTCTTAAGGAGCTTGCGTCATGATGCATGAAAGCGGCGAACGCGCCGAAGATTTTCAGCCCATGGCCGATCAGCAAGAACGCAGCGATGAGCATTCATTGCGCCCTCTGACTATTGAAGAGTTTATCGGCCAAGAAAAGGCGCGTGAAAATCTGCGCATTTTTGTCACTGCGGCCAAGCAGCGTGAAGACGCAATGGATCATGTGTTGCTTTATGGCCCGCCGGGGCTTGGTAAAACAACATTGGCACAAATTGTCGCCCGTGAACTTGGCGTGGGCTTCCGCGCGACGTCTGGCCCTGTCATTGCCAAATCAGGCGATTTAGCGGCAATTTTGACCAATTTACAGCCCCATGACGTTTTATTCATTGATGAAATTCACCGCCTAAACCCAGCTGTGGAGGAAATTCTTTATCCAGCAATGGAAGACGGCAAGCTAGACCTTGTCATTGGTGAAGGGCCAGCGGCGCGCTCCGTGCAAATTGAACTGCCGCCCTTTACTTTGGTCGGTGCAACAACGCGCAGCGGGCTGTTGACTAATCCGCTGCGTGATCGTTTCGGTATTCCTGTCCGTTTAGAATTTTATACCCCGCAGGAACTTACCCGCATTGTTTTGCGTTTATCATCAAAGCTGGATATGCCAATTGACGAAGAGGGCGCATTTGAAATTGCCAACCGTTCGCGTGGTACGCCGCGCATTGCGGGGCGCTTAACGCGCCGCGTACGTGATTTTGCGTCCGTTGCAGGCGCTGAGCTCGTTACCGCAAAAATCGCTGATGGAGCATTGCAGCGTTTGGAAGTTGATGCGCAGGGTTTAGACTCTATGGATCGTTTATATTTAACAGGCATAGCTGAAAACTACGGCGGCGGCCCTGTCGGGGTTGATACCATCGCTGCCGCGCTATCAGAAGAACGTGACGTTATCGAAGACGTTATCGAACCTTATTTATTACAAAAAGGCTTGATACAGCGTACGCCGCGTGGGCGTATGCTTTCACAGGCCGCTTATGCCTATTTAGGATTAAACCCACTGCGCAAGGCGCATTTAAACCAAGGCAACTTATTGGATGATGATCTAACATGAAATCACATAGTATAGATATTCGCGTATATTACGAAGACACCGACGCTGGCGGCGTGGTGTTCTATGGTAATTATTTGAAATTTGCGGAGCGTGGGCGTACGGAATTTTTGCGTGCGATTGATGTTGAAAACAAGCAAGTGCATGACGAACTTGGCCTGTTATTTGTTGTGCGCGCTTTAAAGGCCGATTATTACTTGCCTGCGCATTTAGACGATATGCTGCGTCTGACAACATCTGTTGAACGCATAGGCGGGGCATCGCTTGATATGAAGCAAATTGTGACAAAGAATGATGAAAAGATTTTTGAAATGGACGTAACTTTGGTCTGTGTCGATACGAACACAAAACCAAAGAAATGGCCTTCGTTTATTAAGGAGAGAATGAATGGCGAATGAAGTAAGCACAGCAATTGGCGCTGTTGATGGCGTAGCTGTTGGGAACAGCGTTGGCGCACATGATTTATCAATGATTGGCCTTTTCTTAGAAGCAGACTTAATTGTAAAAGTCGTAATGATGATGCTGGTTTTCGCATCATTTTGGTGCTGGTCAATTATCATTACCAAGCGCAGCCGCCTTATCGCTCTCAATAAACGCGCCGATCGTTTTGAGGATGCGTTTTGGTCAGGTGAACCGCTTGATAAGCTCTATGAACGTGTGAAATCACGCAATGGCGACCCATTATTGGCAACCTTCACTGCTGGTATGGAAGAATGGCAAAGCGGCGTATCTGCGGGCATACCATCATCAGAAAGTTTGCAAGCATCATTAAAGCAGCGCGTTGAACGTGCAATGGGACTAGCAATTAACCGCGAAATGCAATTGTTAGAACGCGGCATGACATTCTTGGCGTCTGTCGGCTCAACCGCGCCATTTATTGGTCTGTTTGGCACAGTATGGGGCATTATGAATTCATTCTCTGCGATTGCTGCGACCAAAGACACATCGCTCGCTGTCGTTGCCCCAGGTATTGCGGAGGCTCTCTTTGCAACGGCGCTTGGCCTTGTTGCGGCTATTCCTGCTGTGATTGCCTTTAATGTCTTTTCAACGAATTTGAACCGCTACGCTGACCGCCTTGATGCATTCACAAGTGAATTTATCGCGATTTTGTCACGTCATCTCGACCAAGGTGAAGCGAGCCATAAAGCGACAGATCAGGCGGCATAGTCATGGGGATGAGCACAGGAAATATGTCATGGAAACGCACACCCGGTTCGCGCCGCCGTGGGTTTCAGCCAATGTCTGAAATTAACGTCACGCCTTTTGTTGATGTGATGTTGGTTTTATTAATTGTCTTTATGGTATCAGCGCCGCTTTTAACTGCAGGGGTTGCCGTCGACTTGCCGCGCTCTGATGCATCGGCTTTGAAGAACGAGGATGAAAGCCCGATTGAAATTACCGTGCAAAAAGACGGTAAACTTTATGTGGGAGAACAGGAAATATTAAGGGAACGCCTTGTGCCTTTCTTACGTTCGGTAACGGGGCGTGACTTAGACCGCCGTATTTATATTCGCGCTGATCAAGGCCTTGAATATGGCCGCGTCATGGAAGTTCTTGGTGGCATCAACCGCGAAGGCTTTAATAAAGTGGCGCTTATTTCGACAAAAGACAGTTCAAAGTAATTTATGTTAAAAGTGCAGCCAAATAATGCGCATAGCGCCACACAAACCACGGCGGATTATTCAATCACCTCGTGGATGAATGGTGCTGGGCCAGTGGCTTTAACTTTATCCTTTTTGCTTCATTTGGCGGTCGTCTTTATTATGACTGTCGGTGTACCATTTTGGCCGAGCCACCCAACAATTGAAATGGATGACGTTGTCGCTATTGAGTTTGTTGAAATTGCGGAAAAAACGGAATCGAACCGTGATGAAAGCCGCGCAAAAAACGAAAATGAGAAAACTCGCGCGCAAAATGTGAAACCAGAAGCTAAGCCTGAGATTGATAAAAATGTCAGCAAGCCAAAGCCAAAGTCAGCGCCTACTGTAGACGCGAAAAGCCAGCCACTAACAGTAAATAGTGAAAAGAATAAGACGGAAACTGCGCCGCCACCGCCAGCTGATTCAGTGCCTATGCCCGAAGAAATTGAAAAAGAAAAACCAAGTTTAGCGCCGACAAAGCCGAAAAAGCCCAATAAGCGGCCAAAGAAACCAGAAGAGAAAAAGCCCGAAGTCGCAAAAGAGCAGCGCAGCTTTGATTCTGTATTAAAGAACTTGCAGATTACAGAGAATGCGAACGTCGCAGAAGAGCAGGGCGAAACCGAGCAATCCGCCGCGCCGAAAACGCCGACATTGGGGCAGCGTATTACGATGTCTGAATTAGACGCATTGCGCTCTCAGCTCGCTCAGTGTTGGAACGTGCTTGCCGGCGCGAATTTTGATAAGGCTTTGGTTGTTTATATTAAATTATATATGAACCCTGACCGCACCATTCGACGTTATGAAATAAAAGACAAATTGCGTTATAGTACAGATTCATTTTTCCAAGCCGCTGCCGATAGCGCGGTAAGAGCTGTGACTAACCCATCATGTTCCCCTTTAAATTTACCAGCAGGTAAGTATGATCAGTGGAAAGAAATTACAATTAAATTTGACCCAAGCGAAATGTTATAAGAAGGATTTTTAAAATGCCTATTCGTCTATTGCTACAGAATTTACTCATCATCGCATTAATGGTCTGTGGCGCACATTCGGCGCGCGCTGAATTGGAAGTAGAGCTAAACCGCGGCACGGTGAAGAAAATTCCACTGGCGGTATCTGACTTTCATTATGACAGCCAAAATGTCTACACGATTGGCCGCGGCATGGGCAATGTTATTCGTGCGAATTTGGAACGCACAGGCCTGTTTGAAATTCCTGATAAAAAGGCCTATATCCAAGATGCTGCCTCAACGGCAGAACAACCACGTTTTGCTGAGTGGAAAGCGCTTGGCGTTGAAGGGCTTGTCGCCGGTAAAGTGACCGAGCTTGGTGATGGGCGCGCCCGCGTTGAGTTTCGTCTTTGGGATGTTTATGGGCAGAAACAGCTCACGGGCATGGCCTACACAACGACCAAAGACAACTGGCGCCGTATTGCGCATATTATTTCTGACACTATCTATAAACGCCTAACGGGCGAAGAGGGCTATTTTGACTCGCGCATTGTTTATATTTCAGAAAAAGGCCTGCCAACGGCGCGTGTCAAACGTCTTGCGATTATGGATCAAGACGGCGCGAACCATCAATATTTAACAGATGGTAGCCATTTGGTACTCACGCCGCGCTTCTCACCGAACATGCAGACAATTACCTATTTGTCTTATTACCGCAATAAGCCGCGCGTTTATATATACGACCTGAACACAGGCCGCCAAGACGTATTAGGCGACTTCCCTGGCATGACATTCGCGCCGCGTTTCTCACCTGATGGGCGCAAGGTTATTATGTCGCTTGCGAAAAATGGTAACACCGATATTTACGTCCTTGATATAGCATCAAAGAAAGCGACGAAAATCACAGGCCAGCCATCAATTGAAACATCACCGTCATACGCGCCTGATGGCAAGCAAATTGTCTTTGAATCTGACCGCAGTGGTTCACAGCAGCTTTACGTTATGGATGCGAGCGGTAGCAATTCACGCCGCATCACATTTGAAAAAGGTCGCTATGCGAACCCTGTATGGTCACCGCGCGGCGACCTGATTGCGTTCACAAAAATGCTACAAGGTAAATTCTATATTGGCGTTATTCGCCCCGATGGCAGCGGCGAGCGTTTAATCACAAGCGCATATCACGTTGAAGGGCCAAGCTGGTCACCAAATGGTCGTGTACTAACTTATTTTAAAGAACGCCCACAAGGCAATAACCGTATCGCGAAGCTCTACACAATCGATTTGACAGGTTATAATGAACGCTTGTTAGAAACACCTGTCGATGGCTCTGACCCTGCATGGTCACCGATTAATAAGCAGTGAGCAACATTTTTTGGTAGCGCACTGGCATATACAGTTCTAGGCACTTGTGCCACATTACATATCGGGTTTTCCGCTGCTGCGCGCGTGGCGTATAGAAAATATGGTGCGGGAGTAGATGTATCGGTTGATGATTGTGATAAAATACAATGCTGTGAAGAGCAAGATAAGGCTAAACCTCAAGAGCCTATAATTAAGTAATTATTTTTAAATTAATGAATATAGCCCTGATGTATTTCAGGGCTTTTTTATTTTTGCGCATATAAAACAATGTGATAGTGCTGTGGATTTACCTTTTGTTAACTTTTGTGGTATTCTTCACTTATACAAATAAGGTTAAGGGAGAAAAGCTATGAAAGAACATAGCTGCTTATCAGCATTATTCGGAACGAGCGTCGCAGGCACGATGCTAGAGAAAACAGTCGATATTATGAGCGTCATTGCGCCGAATGATCCTGTTGTAACTGGCGCGGCACTTGTTCTAGGGTCTATTGTTGGTGGCCTTGCTGGTTATGGTTCGTCTTACCATTTTAATGCTTTTATGAAATCACCATCAGGTGATGTGCAGGGTGGGATTAAACGCAGCCTATAATTACAGAGAATATTCAGCAAATAAAAAAGCCCCAAACGCATTTGCGCAGGGGCTTTTGTCATTCTATAGAGTGTAAGCTTACTTACGGATGCCAAGAGCTTTAATAAGCTTCTGGTAACGCTCTTCGCTTTTGCCGCGTGTGTAATCAAGTAGCTTACGACGGCGTGCAACCATAGCCAAAAGGCCACGACGGCTGTGATAATCTTTTTTGTGGTCTTTCATGTGACCTGAAAGCGCTGTGATACGCTCAGTAAGGATCGCAACTTGTACTTCTGGTGAACCAGTATCGTCTTTTTTTGTTGCGTATTCTTTTATAACTTCAGCTTTACGTTCGTTAGTAATCGACATCATTTTCTCCTTTTATCAATTGTTTACATGTTAAAGACACGATAAGGCTTTAAGGTCGCTTTACTCACGGAGAGTATTGCTAAAGCTTTGTCTTGATACATCGCCACAGCATCCTGTGGTTCGGTGCATCTCATATCAATCCCTGCAGCTAATAGGCGCTGTACATCAGGTTTTGCTATCATCGACAAGGCTTGTCCTTGTTTAAGCTTCGATGCTTCTTGATCGTTTATTATTACGGCCGGGATGTCGTCTAGCGCGTAATGAACAGGAAGTATCACATCTTCAAGGGCTGCACTATCATCCATTTTCTCAAAGAAGTCCAGTGAAAAAGCGCTATCAAGGCCAAAACAGCCCACTTTTTTACGATTGAGTTCCGATACATAGCCATAGCAACCGAGAGATGCACCAATATCGCGCGCGATGGCACGTACATATGTGCCTTTACCGCATGTCACTTCAAAGCTTGTTGCGCCTTCATTATGCTCGGTAATGTGCAAATCGTAAATTTCGACTTCGCGGCTTGGCACTTCAAATTCTTCGCCGTCACGGGCGAGGTCGTAAGCACGCTCGCCATTGATTTTAATCGCTGAGAACTTCGGCGGCGTTTGAGTCACCGTGCCAATATAAGCGGGCAATAATGCCTCAATATCAGCGCGAGAAGGGCGCGTTTCACTTGACGCTATAACGTCACCTTCTAAGTCATCTGTGCTGCGCTGCTGCCCCCATGTCGCGGTAAAACCATAGGTTTTTTCGGAATCTTGAACAAAGGGAATCGTTTTGGTCGCTTCGCCAAGTGCAATCGGCAAAATGCCTTTTGCCAGTGGGTCTAACGTGCCTGCATGGCCTATTTTCTGCGGTTTTAATGTCCGTTTCAAAAAACGCACGGCATCGGTTGAAGTCATGTCATAGGGTTTATTAAAATTAATCCACCCGTCAATTTTATTGCCTTTTTTCTTACGCGCCATTTTATGATCTTTATATCGCTAGAGCCGAGAGGGGATTATTCTTCTTCATCTGCATATTTAGGGATGTTCTTTAGCAGTTCATCAATTTTTGCAGCTTCATCGAAAGTATCATCAATTTTAAACGCTATGCGCGGCGTAAATTTCAAATTGCTGGAACGGTTAACTTGCTTTTGAAAATAATAAGCAGAGTTGTTAAGTGCGTCGACAATTTCTTCAACATTATTCTGCCCAAGCGGCATAATATACGCGGTCGCATTTTTAAGGTCAGGTGTTGTACGCACTTCTGCCACTGTAACGAGCGGCGCGGCGTCAATTAACACTTCTTCGTTGAACTTGCCACGCTGCAGTGTTTCCACTAAAGCGTGACGTATTTGTTCAGCAACACGAAGTTGGCGCTGTGAAGGGCCTGATTCTTTGTTTCTCATTGTTCTAATCTTGATTTTTAAGTTGTCAATTAATCGAGGACGCGTACTTCTTCAGTCACATCGTAACACTCAATAACGTCATTGGCTTTGATGTCATCATAGTTTTCAAATGCCATACCACATTCCATACCTTCGCGCACTTCTTTGACTTCGTCTTTGAAACGTTTGAGAGTTTTCAATGTCCCTTCGTGAATAACAACGTCATCACGCAAGAGGCGGACTTTTGAACCACGCTTGACTGTGCCTGTTGAAACCATACAACCTGCAACTTTACCAACTTTGGTAATGTTGAAGACTTCACGGATCTCAGCTTGGCCAAGATATTCTTCACGTATATGTGGAGCAAGCATACCCGAGAGAAGCGCTTTAACATCATCAACAATGTTATAAATAACATTGAAATAACGCATATCAACGCCATCACGTTGCGCCATGTCACGCGCCTGTGCATTTGCACGGACGTTAAAGCCAATAATCAGCGCGTTTGATGCTTTTGCGAGCGTAATATCAGATTCGGTAATGCCGCCAACGCCGTTATGCAGAACTTTTACGTCAACATCAGGGTTATCATCTGAAATTTTATCAAGCGAGCCTATGATCGCTTCAACCGAACCATGCACATCACCTTTGATAAGCACAGGCAGAATTGTTTTGCTGCCATCTTCAAGTGATTTCGCGAGAAGCGCTTCAAAGCCGGTTTTGCCAGAGCTAACAAGGTTCGCATTTTCACGTCTTTTATGAACACGGTAATCTTGGATTTCACGCGCGCGCGCTTCGTCCTTAACCACGACCATTTTCTCACCTGAATCTGGGGTACCGTTAAGGCCGAGGATCTCAACAGGTTGGCCAGGGACAGCTTCTTTAATGCGTGCGCCTTTATCGTCAAGGATCGCACGAACGCGGCCCCATTCGGTGCCAGCAACAAAAATGTCGCCAATATGCAATGTGCCTTTTTCGATAAGCACAGTGGCAACAGAGCCACGGCCTTGTTCTTGTTTCGATTCAACCACAACCGCAACCGCTTCACGGTTCGGGTTAGCTTTAAGGTCAAGCAGTTCAGATTGCAGAAGGATTGCTTCTTCTAACGTATCAAGATTAAGGCGCTTCTTCGCAGAAATCTCAACGCATTGTACATCACCGCTTAATTCTTCGACGATCACTTCATGCTGCAATAAATCTTGCTTCACTTTATAAGATTCTGCATCGGGGAGGTCAATTTTGTTAATCGCAACAATCAATGGAACGCCCGCAGCCTTTGCGTGGTTAATCGCTTCGATTGTTTGTGGCATGATTGAATCATTCGCAGCCACAACCAAAATAACAATATCCGTCACATTCGCACCGCGTGCACGCATTTCTGAGAAGGCTGCGTGGCCAGGCGTATCAAGGAATGTAATTTTTTGACCTGTTGAGGACTTGATTTGATACGCTCCTATATGCTGTGTAATACCGCCAGCCTCGCCGGCAACTACATTTGCTTGACGCATAGCATCAAGAAGTGATGTTTTACCATGGTCAACATGCCCCATAATCGTCACAACAGGTGGACGCGATTCTAATGTACCTTCATCATCTTCAATACCTTCGATGCCGATTTCAACGTCAGCTTCGGTAACGCGTGATATCTTGTGGCCAAATTCATCAACGACAAGTTCTGCTGTATCAGCATCAATAACTTGGTTAATTGTTGCCATTACGCCCATTTTCATGAGTGATTTAACAATATCGGCGCTACGCTCTGACATACGGTTTGCGAGTTCTTGTACCGTGATTGTTTCAGGCACGACAACAGCGCGGACAACTTTCTTCGCAGGCTCTTTTTGTTCTTGTGCGCTTAAACGTGCTTTTTCACGTGCACGTTTTTGTGCAGCAAGCGACATTGACTTTTCGCGGTTATATTCTTCGTTCAGTGCTTGCGTAACTGTGATTTTACCGCTACCACGACGTTTATCTCCGCCTGGTTTGGTGTTCGCTTGGTTACGCTTAATGCGCTCGCGATAGCTTAGTTTAGAATCTTCATCTGCACTTGCACCTTCACCTTGACGGTTAGGTATAGTCGCCATGCGTGCTTTTTGGTCAGCAATTTCTTTTTGACGCTTATTGCGGTCATCATCTTGCTTTGACTGTTCTTCGTTTTGAATGCGTTCCATTTCTTGAATCTCAAGTTGGCGCAATTCATCAGGTGAAAGTTTCTTACGGCTTTTGCGGCCTGTCTCTTCGGCAGGGGCAGCAGCGGCTTTTTCCTTTTCTTCTGCAGCATTAAGCTTATCTTCTTCTGCTTTTACCTTAGCGGCTTCTGCTTCGGCTTCGAGGCGCGCAGCGTCTTCAATTTCTTTTTGTTTTTGATCAATCAAAGCTTGCTTTAATACAGCTGCGCGTTTGTCACGCTCATCTTGCGTTAAGCCTGTTTCGTCATCACTCGCATTTTGCGCATTGGGCGCGTCTTTGCCTCCAATATTGATTTGGCGCTTGCGTTTAACTTCAACGACAGCTTTTTTACCGCCAGCAGCAGGCGTTTTCGCGCCGTCTGTCTTTAGGCTCAATGTGCCAAGGCTTAATGTCTTTTTTTCTTTATTTTCACTCATAGCTATTATTAGCCTTCCTTCTTTGATCGAGTACTATACGATAACTGCGTATAATTTCCTATATTCTTTTATAAATTTCTTTGCGATGCCACTGCGTTTAATAACGATGTGGTTAGTATTATCCGTACCAAAATTCTTGGATAACGTATCAGCATCCCACAGACTGATGATTTCGGCGTTGTCTGGCAGGCTGTTTTCAATTTTTCGGCGTGAATCGCTGCCTTCTTCTGATCCGGTGATATAAAGCGCAATGGGCAGCTTTCTGACCGCTATAAAGGCTTTGTCAAAGCCAACAACGCAGTCACCGCTGCGACGCGCTAAGTTCAATACGTTTAAGCAACGTTTACTGAGCATATTGCCAAGACGTTCTAACATATCATCAGGGATAGTGGCTTGAGATTTAAAGCTTTTAGCAAAAAGGTTATTTTTTATCGCCGTTTGTAATGCTTCTTTTTCAGCCTTAACCCATGCACCGCGCCCAGGTAGGTTTTTATCTAGGTCAGGGGTAACGATATTATCGGGGCTAAGTACGAAGCGGATAAGTTCATCACATTCGTAGCTTTGTTTGGTCGCAATGCAGCGCCGCGTCGTTTCTTTCGGTGGACGCGTGCAGGCTGGATTGGCATTTGAGAGAGGTTTTGATGGCGGTGAGGTGAGGGGCGCATCGCTATTTACAGCAGGATCCGACACGGCACACTCAGACGCAGCAAGATCAGGATTCTGATCCGCTTTTAAATCGTCTGTTTGTGGTGTCTTTGTGCCGTCTATTAGCATGTAAATATGCGCTCCTCATCTCTTTAACTATGCGACGTTTTCTGATTTGTCTTCTGCAGTATCTGCAGCAGCGCCATCAGTGTCGTTTTCATTTGTTGCTTCGCCTTCGGCTGTTTCAGCCTCAGCTGCGGCGTTATCTTCCTCTGCGAACCAGTGTTCACGGGCTTTCATAATTAATGCATTCGCGTCGGCTTCTGTCATTGTGTCATCGCCAAGCATTTCCACAAGCTCATCACCAGCAAGGTCCGCAAGGTCATCACGTGTTTTGATGCCTTTCTCGCCAAGTTTAAGCGCGATGTTAGCCGCAAGGCCTTCAAGTTCAATAAGGTCATCATTAATGCCAAGTTCGCTTTGCTTGCCTTTAAGCTCAGCTTCTTGTGCTTCTAACCATACGCGCGCACGGTTTTGAAGCTCCGCGGCAACATCTTCGTCAAAACCTTCGATCTCAACAAGTTCATGAGATTCGATATAAGCGATTTCTTCGATTTGCGTGAAGCCTTCAGCCACAAGCAAATGTGCGATAACATCATCAACGTCAAGTGCTTCGATAAACAGGCTTGAACGTGTTGTGAACTCAGTTGCGCGGCGCTCAGCTTCTTGCGCTTCGGTGAGGATATCAATATCCCATCCCGCAAGGCCTGATGCTAAACGCACGTTCTGACCACGGCGACCAATTGCAAGTGAAAGCTGGTCGTCAGGAACAACAACTTCAATGCGGCCACTTTCTTCATCAAGAACAACTTTTGATACTTCAGCAGGCTGAAGCGCGGCAATAACAAGGCTGCCAAGGTCTTCCGTCCATGGGATGATGTCGATTTTCTCGCCGCCAAGTTCGTTAACAACGGCCTGAACACGGCTACCGCGCATACCAACACACGCACCAACGGGGTCAATGCCGCTATCGTTAGAAAGTACGGCGATTTTGGCACGGCTACCAGGGTCACGCGCAACAGCTTTAATCTCGATAATGCCGTCATAAATTTCAGGGACTTCTTGTTTGAACAAGCTTGCCATCATTTCAGGGCGTGTACGCGAAAGGAAAATTTGTGGGCCGCGTACTTCACGGCGCACATCATGAATAATTGCGCGTACGCGGTCACCATTTTTAAGGTGTTCGCGCGGTAAACACTCATCACGGCGTAGAAGGGCTTCTGTTTTGCCAAGGTCAACGGTAACGTTACCGTACTCAACACGCTTGATTGAACCGTTAATAACTTCACCAACGCGGTCTTTATATTCTTCGAATTGCTTCTCACGCTCAGCTTCACGGATTTTTTGCATGATAACTTGTTTTGCTGTTTGTGCTGCAATACGTCCGTAATCAAGTGGCGGAAGGGAATCTACAAGGAAATCGCCAATTTCAGCATCAGGCTTTTCACGGACAGCCATTGCAACAGTAATTTGTGCTGCTTCGTTTTCGATTTCTTCTTCTTCGCAAACTTCACGGTAACGTTTAAGTGTGAGCTCACCGCTTACAGTGTCAATTTTGGCACGAATATCATGGTCGTAACCATATTTTGTACGGCCAGCTTTTTGGATAGCTTCTTCCATAGCTTCAATAACAATGCTGCGATCAATATCTTTTTCGCGTGCCATAGTATCTGCGACTTGTAGTAGTTCCATTTTTCTTCCTTCACTTTTGAACTTAAAAAATAAATTTCTTTAAATTTTTGTTACTTAACCTGTTGTTGTTCTTGTTCTGGTGCATCCGTAATTGCGGGGATGCCGTCTTTGGTTGCTTCGATAAGCTTATCAGTCAAAACGAGCTTGGCTTTAGCGACGCTTTCAATGTCAAATTCAATGTCGCCAGTATCTGTGTTTAGCCCAACAATATTATCTTCACAGCCGAGGATAAACCCTCTGAATCTCTTTTGTCCCGTATCGGTCGGCATAGTAAGTTCAACTTTACATTCAAAGCCGACATAACGCAGGTAATCATTTTGAAAGATAAGCGGGCGGTCAATACCAGGGGAGCTGACTTCTAAATTATAATGCCCATTAATCGGGTCTTCAACGTCAAGAATATCTGAAATGCTGTGCGAAAGCTTGGTGCAGTCATCAATGCCAAGACGGCCTGTTTTTGGGTCTTCTGCCATGATTTGCAAAGTATAGCCAGTATCCGTGCCTGAAAGTTTGACCTGCACAAGGGTAAGGCCTTGTTCTTCAACAAGCGGGGTGATGATATCTGTGACTTTTCTTTCTTGCGGCGTTAGCTTCATTTATATTCTGACTTCTGTTTTATTTGGCCTTGCGTGAGGCTGAATTTAAGTAATAAAAAAGGCGGGTCTTTTTAAGGACCCACCCATTTAAATGGATGTTATGCAGCGTTTATAACGTTCACGCCGCGTAAAAGCAAGCTTTATTTTGCTGCTTTTTTACCTTTAGTACTAACTTTTTTCTCAATACCGTGGCCAGTTGTTCTTTCAGCAATACGTGCTGATTTACCGCGACGGTCGCGAAGATAGTATAGTTTCGCACGACGGACAGAGCCTCTGCGAACCAATTCAATTTTTTCAATACGTGGGCTGAGAAGTGGGAATACACGCTCAACGCCTTCACCAAGTGAGATTTTACGCACTGTGAAGCTGCCTTCAACGCCTGTGCCTTTACGCGCGATACATACGCCTTCGAAAATCTGAACACGCTCACGTGTGCCTTCACGAATTTTAACGTGTACTTTTACTGTATCACCAGCGCCAAAGTTTGGGTTTTCTTTACCTTCACTTAGCTTCGCTGCTTCTTTTGCATTAATGCGATCTACTAAATTTGTCATTTTATTTCCTTTCATGACTCTCTTATTTAAAGCCCGAAATAACGTTTACTTACACACTCTATAACGTAAACATCATGCGGCTTTTTATCTTTTTTCGAGTTTTATCGCTGCATTGATACCGAATAACAGGATATTATGCAAGCCTAAATTAAGCGTTAATGATATTTTTTTTATGTATTAATCGTGATAATGGCGGCGCTTAACCTCATTCGTTGTCTTTCAACTGTTTTTATTGGTGTTTAACTATTAGGCGCAGGCTTGCTGTAATATCTTTACGATTTTTGCTATTTCTAGCGGCTTGCTCAAAAAAGCATCCATGCCGGAAGCTAGACATTTATCTTCGTCCTCTTTAAAAGCATTTGCGGTAAGCGCGATAATAAAGGGTTGGTTTATATCCAATTTCCTGATTTTTTTTGTCGCTTCGTAACCATCCATTACAGGCATGTGGCAGTCCATGAATACAGCGTCATATTGATGGTTTTGTACCTTGTCTATGGCGACTTTACCGTTCTCGGCTATTTCGACATTGCAGCCGAGGTCATTGAGGATGCTTTTAATAATAAATTGATTGGTCGGTACGTCTTCGACAAGCAAGATATTTGCTGTAATATTGGCGCTGATAATATCATCATCATCATATTCAGTTTGCGCCACGGCGTTATCGGCGCTTGATTCAATTAAGGGCAGATCGCACCAAAATTCAGACCCTTTACCAAACTTACTTTTTACACCGATTGTGCCGCCCATCAACTGCACCAGATATTTTGTGATCGCAAGGCCAAGGCCCGTGCCCGTGCTCTTGGTCTCAGCGCGGCGTTCTAAAATTTGTTCATAGGCTTTGAAGATCGTATTTAAATCTTCGCCTTTTATACCAACCCCGCTATCACTTACTTTTATTCTCAATGTGTCAGGACTTTGTTGGGTTAGGCTTACTTCTACGCGTCCATTAGCAGGGGTGAATTTTATAGCGTTGCCAATAAAATTCGATAAAATTTGTTTAACGCGCGTTGGGTCAATAAATAAATAGGCGGGGATATCATCGGCGATGCTTAATGTGTAGTTGAGGTCTTTTTCATCGGCGAGGCTTTCTAGCAATGTGAAATGTTCATTTACGGCTGCGCGTATATCGGTGGATTGGTTATGTAGGCGAATGGTATCGCTTTCTATTTTTGCAAATTCCAATATTTCGTTGATGATTTCTAACAGCAAGCGTCCTGAGCCTGCAATTATATTGATGTATTCTTGCTGCTTGCTGTTTAATGTTGTGTTTTTAAGTAGGGTGGCTGCGCCCAATACACCGTTTAGCGGCGTACGTATTTCATGGGACATCCCCGCAAAAAAGGCTGATTTCGCTGCGTTAGATGCTTTTATTTTTTTGTTACGTTGACGCAGTTCTATCTGCGTCATGACAAGCTGAGCAAAAGTTGAGAGTGTTAAGAGCTGTTCTTTGGTAATGTCATGGCGCGGCTTTGTGTCAATTGCGCATAGGCTGCCAATAGCGTGACCATCACTAGTTACTAATGGTATACCCAAATAAAAACGAATATGTGGTGCGCCAGAGACAAGAATATTGCCACGAAAACGATCATCTGCGCGCGCATCGGCGACGTGTAATGTTTCTGGCTTTATCAGCGCGTGGGCGCAAAAGGATTCTTCGCGCCCTGTCTGCGTTGCATCTAGCCCATAGCAAGACTTAAACCACTGGCGGTCTTTATCAACAAGCGATACTAACGATATTGGAACGTTGAGGATTTTTCCGACAGCTTGTGTGATGTGATCAAAGCTCTCTTCGGCCTCGCTATCTAATATATCAAGGTCATATAACGCCTGCAGGCGCTCATCTTCATTTTTCATGGGGGCTGGCATTTTCCAACCATCGGCTAAATCAATATAAGACATTTTAAAATATAGGCCTAATGTAAGTGACAAAGATAAAAAGCATAAATATAATTTCTAATATATAACGGCTTTATTAATTTTTAGTATCTTCATTATATTTTGTCCACATATCTGGGCGGCGGTGCTGTGTTAGGTCTTCTGCGCGCCTATTGCGCCACTGGTCAATTTTTGCATGATTACCTGAACGTAAAACATCAGGCACAAGGTGTCTTTGGTCAAAACAGTCAACCCATTCCGCGGGGCGCGTGTAATGCGGATATTCTAACAGGCCGTTACTATGGCTTTCATCCCCCGCCGTTTCTGCATTTCCCATCACGCCAGGTAGCAAGCGTATACACGCATCCATCAAAATTTGCGCAGCAGGTTCACCGCCTGAAAGCACGTAATCGCCAATGCTGATTTCTTCAAAGCCATGTGCGTCCAAAAAGCGCTGATCAACGCCCTCATAGCGCCCGCAGAGGAGCGTGATCGATTGCTCGTGTGTGGATAGTGTCTGCGCGAGTCTTTGGCTCAGTACTTCGCCGCGTGGGCTGAGATATATTTTGCGCCCAGGGTTTTCAATGCTCAGCAAAGCTTTTTCTAATATGTCAGCACGTAGCACCATGCCCGCGCCGCCGCCAAAAGGTGTGTCGTCAACGGATTTATGCTTATCTTCGGCAAAGTCGCGTGGGTTGATTAAGCTATACGACCAATCACCGCGCTCTAAAGCTTTGCCAGCGAGTGACTGCCCAAGCATTGCGGGGAACATTTCAGGGAAGAGCGTTAATATATTTACATGCCAAACCATGATGCGCTTACCCTATATAGTCTTCGTAACCGGTAACAATGATGTGTTTTGCGTTCGTATCGGTCTTAAGCACAATATCTTTACGATAGGGCAGGAAAAAGCTGTTGCCCGAAGATGGTGCGATTTCAAGTAAGTCTTCAGCGCCAAAATTTTGAACGGCTTTAACGCGTCCTAATTTTTGGTCTTCTTCATTGATCACATCCAAGCCGACAAGGTCGCGATGATAAACTTCATCCTCATCTAATGTTGGTAAGTCAGCTTCATCCATAAATACTTCCATATGGCGCAGCTTTTCAGCGTCATTACGGTCGCTCACGCCCTTTACCTCGGCAAGGTAATCGCCTTTGAGCGCATTTTTAAGTGTGAAGATGATTGTTTCATCACTGGTTTCGTCACGGTAAAGTGTGATGTTAGGATCACGCAATAATTCAATGTTCTCTGCATGGATACGCAGTTTCACAAGGCCGCGAATGCCATGTGCATTTAAAATTTTAGCAACACAAATACGAGCCATAACTTAAGCAGCTTTCTTGTTTTTTTCTAATGCGGCAATGCCAGGGAGCGTCTTGCCCTCTAGCCATTCTAAAAATGCGCCGCCAGCGGTTGAAATATAAGTAAAGTCTTTGGAACTGTCTGTACCATCAAGCGCCGCCACAGTATCGCCGCCGCCAGCAACGGATTTAACTTTACCGTCTTTGGTCAGCTTTGCAACAAGTTGCGCCAGTTCATTCGTGCCTTTATCAAATGGCTTGATTTCAAAAGCCCCCATAGGGCCGTTCCAAATGACGGTTTTGCACTCTGAAAGTATGGCGCTTACCTCTTTAATGCTGTCTGGGCCAATATCTAATACCATTAAGTCGTCGGGAATAGCGCTAGATTTATGTGTTGCGCTTTCTGCGCCTGCTTTAAACTCTTTTGCGCAGTTTGCGTCTTTCGGCAGGATGATTTTGCAGTTCGCATCATTGGCTGTTTGCATGATGTCCTTTGCTTCGGCAACCATATCAGGCTCTGCGAGTGACTTGCCGATTTTGTGGTCTTTGGCAAGCAGGAAAGTGTTTGCCATGCCGCCGCCAAGGATCAAATAATCAACTTGTGTGACAAGGTTTTTAAGCAAGCTAAGTTTCGTCGATACTTTTGCGCCGCCAACAACTGCGGCGACAGGCTGCTCAGGCGTTTTTAAAATATGCTGTAAATTATCAAGTTCTTCTTCAATTAAAAGCCCAGCAGCAGAAGGAAGAAGCGTTGTGAGTGCGTCAATAGATGCATGAGCGCGGTGTGTGGCGGAAAAGGCATCATTCACATAGACATCGCCAAGTTTGGCAAGTTCTTTTGCGAAAGCCATGTCATTACTTTCTTCGCCGCCATGGAAGCGGAGATTTTCAAGCAGCATTACTTCTCCTTCGCCCATATCAGCAATTTGTGCTTGCGCGTCTTCACCAATACAGTCTTCAGAAAAATGGACAGGGCAGCTCCAGCGGTCAATTAATACGGTTGTGAGAAAGGATAATGAATAATCAGGATTAACCTTACCTTTCGGGCGACCAAAATGCGAAATGACGACAATTTTTGTGTTGTGGGAGCGCAGATAGTCAATAGTAGGGATAAGGCGATCAATGCGCGTAAAGTCACTGACAACGCCGTCATGCGCCGGCACATTAAGATCGGCGCGCAGGATAACGGTTTTATTTGTGAGATTCAGTGCGTTTAGCGTATTATATGACATTGTGCTTATCCTTATCGTTATAGGTTTTTATATTGTTCAGCCAATTTATAGGTCACCGTTAGCAGCTTGTCTTTTATCGCAGGGTCCATCATGGAATGTCCTGCATTATCGACCAGATAATACTGCGCATTATCCCATATATCAATGACTGATTGCGCGCTCACAGGCGGGCAAATAATATCGTATCGCCCCTGAACAATGGTGAGGGGTATATGCTTGATTTTTGGTAGCTGTTTAAGCAGCGCATGTTTACCATCCATAGTATGGTGTTTGAAGTAATGCGCCTCAATACGTGCCATAGCAAGCGCTTGCGGCTTATGCTCTTCGTGTATCGAGATGCTTTTGTTTGGCGAAAGCGTAGCGCAGGTGCTTTCATAGCTAAACCAATCAACCGCAGCCTCTTTTTGTAGGGCAAGGTCTTTATGGGTGAGCTTATTATAATAACATTTGAGAATGTCTTTTTGTTCCTTTGCGCTGAGATGCGCGGTGAAACGCCCCCATGTTTTTGGGAAAAAGTTTTTAATGCCATATAAAAACCAATCAATCTCTTTTTGTTGAAATAAGAATATGCCCCGAAGGATCAGGCTTTTCACATGTGATGGATTTTTTAAAGCGTATAAGAAGCCAAGCGTGCTGCCCCATGACCCGCCGAAAATATGCCACGAATCAATATCCAAATGTTTGCGGATCGTGCTGATATCCTCAACCAGCAAAGCAGGGGTGTTTTCTTTTAATGCGCCGTGCGGGGAAGAACGCCCACAGCCACGCTGATCAAATAAAACAATTCGAAAGATATCAGGGTCAAAGAAACGGCGATGTGTCGGCGAACAGCCTTCACCAGGGCCACCATGAATAATAAGCACAGGAATGCCGTTAGGATTACCGCATTGTTCCCAATAAATGCTGTGCAAAGCACTGACTTCTAAGAAGCCAGATGCGTAAGGGTCTATTGAGGGGTATAAATCAATACTACTGTGCATAGAGCCATAGTATCATTTTTAAATTTTTGCGAAAGGGCTAATTCGCTGCTTCTAACCATTCAATTTGTTCTAAATGGTCAATTTCGATGAACGGGCCATTATATTCATCAATCCACCCACGAACGCGCAGGCGCTTGCCGCCTTTACCCATTATATCAACGCCGTCTTTAGAAAATTGGCGGCGTATGGTTGACGGGATAACAACTGTGAAATCCTTGCGCCAATCATCCCCAAAATTCAAATAAACAATGTTTTTATGCATCGCAACGCTACGCACAGTGCCTTCAACAATATGAAATCCGCGCTGTGCATCAGAAATTTTAAGCGCATCCATGATGGATAAGCCTGTTAGCTTCCATAGGCCGATTTCACCTGTGCGGGCACGCGATTCTATGGGGCGCAGCCGGTGGATAAGTATAGGCCAGTCACTGCGCGTTCTTATCTGGGCGTGCCCAGTGGCAATCAGCGCGGCTTGTAACCATGTTTTGTCTTTCTTTGCCACGGCATGGACGCGCATATGACCGTAGCGATCGGCGCTTTTGCATTTTGATTCTTTGCAGATGTATAAATCAATGTCCTTATCAAGGAAATGTGCCTCAAGGAACTTTTGGGTTTTAATGTCGTTATCTTTATTATCGGGAATGAATAAACCTTCTAAATAGACAATATCCCCTTCGCTTGTTAGCAGGCGCTGCGAGTCAATGGCTTTGGTGAAACGTACGATGCTATGGTGTTTTACTTCGCGTATATCAGCATCTGTGAAATGAAGGGCGGTGCTTTCTAAGGCCCTATCTTCACTGCTTTTTACATCTTCTTCATTTTCATCTGCAATAATATCTTCCTCGACCTGATCAACAACCGCATGTTGTAGCCCTTGGGCAAAAACATGTTTATTAAACAGCGAAGTTTCGATAGTATTCACCGAAACCGTCACCAGTAAAAAGCATATAAGGAACGAAGTTATGCGCGCCATGTTAAGTCAAAACCCTTTGAAAACGTCATTTGCGATATTAAGCATTAGCTTTAGCATGTTTTTAGGGGCGTGTTCAACTAACCCTGCAACGGGGGAGCGCCAATTCGCGAGTTTAATGTCACCTGAGAAGGAAAAACAAGTCGGGGCGCAAGAGCATAGCAAGATATTAAAACAGTTTGGCGGCCTATATGATAATAAAGCTGTCGCTGATTACGTACAGGCCGTAGGGCAGAAAGTATCAAAAAATACAGAGCGCCCTGATGTGCAATACAAATTTTTTGTCCTTGATTCGCCAGAAGCGAATGCCTTTGCGCTGCCTGGGGGCTATGTTTATATCACGCGCGGTATATTAGCGCTTGCAAGTGACGAATCTGAACTTGCCGCTGTACTTGGGCACGAAGTGGGGCATATTACAGGCCGTCATAGCGCGGAGCGTTACTCACATTCTGTAGTAACTGGTTTAGGCGCAACAATCCTTGGCGCAGCGATAAACAGTCCAGATGCAGCACGTTTAGCGGGCGTGAGTGCGAATCTTTACCTCAATAGTTATTCACGTTCACAGGAAAATGAAGCTGATATGCTTGGCGTGCGTTATCTCTCTCGTGCCGGTTATGACACAACAGGGATGACAAGGTTTTTGAAAACGCTTGGGGCATATACGCAGCTTGATGCGCGCGCCAATGGTAAGGCTGCATCACAAACGCCAGTGTATTTTTCAACCCACCCGTTAAATGCTGACCGTGTGGCGAAAACGGTCGCTGAAGCCGCAAAATATACAGGCGGTAGCGCAACGGCACGGAACAAAAACGATTATTTGAAAAAAATTATGGGACTGCCATGGGGTAGCTCAGCATCACAGGGCTATGTGCGTGGACAAGACTTCATCCATCCGGAGCTGGGCTTTAAATTCACTGTTCCGCGTTTTGCCAATATAGTGAACAGACCATCAGAAGTGGTGATATCAACGCAGAACCAAGAAAGCCAAGGCGTAGCCGTGCTTGATATGGCAACTTCAAAGCAGCCTTTATCAGCAGCGGCCTATATTCAATATGAATGGATGAACGAAGAGCCACTGCAGTTGATTGAACCGATTAAAATTAATGGCCTAGACGCGGCAACGGCAGTCTTTCCAGGGCATGTAAATGGCCGCGCGGCCCAAATTAGGTTGGTCGCAATATCATGGGGAGCGAATAAGTTCTTCCGTTTTCAAATCGCGATGCCGTCTAACATAAGCGAAGCAGATAATAACGCATACAAGTCTATGACCTATAGTTTCCAGCGTATTAATAAAGAGAATCTCGGTAAGGGTGATGCTATATCACTCGTCCTTGCGCAATCTGGCGATACGGTCGGTAGCCTTGCGCAGTTGCAAAATAAAGTCTTTGATAAATATAGTAGTGAGTATTTCAAGGTACTTAACGGTCTGATTGACCCGCGGGACAACATTCGCGTGGGCGATTTGTATAAGGTTATCAAGCGAGATTGAACCGGAAAAATTGAAGTTTCGGTATTTTATCCCCAGAAAACAATATATCAATTTTAAGGAAAGACTCTGCACATTCAGATTTTTGCTTTAGCGTAAATCCTAAGTCGCCTGAGAGGCTTCTCTAGCGAGTTGAATGGGAAAAAATAAAACCCCCAGAATGCGGCAACAGCATTCGGGGGCTTTTTATTGTCTGTAATCTAATTAACTAAGCTAAGCATCAACTGCTTAGGATACTTCGCTCATAAGCTGTTCTTTGGCGATTGCTTCATATTCATCAAGTTTGGTGTTCAGTAAATGGTCTGAAAGGTCTAAGCCTTTTGCATCAATATCTGGGCGTACTTTGCGAATAACATCGTTATAGCCTACTTCTTCAAGGTTGGCGGCAACAACTTCACCAGCATAGCTTTTGGCTGTCTCATCATCTAAACCAATTTGTTCTGCGACCCAAAGGCCAAATAACTTACATGTGCGGGCTTCTACCTTGAAAAGCATCGCTTCGTCATGTGCAAACTTGTTTTCGAAAGTTTTTTGGCGGTCTTCCATGCTCATTTATGTGTATTCCTTATCATCTATATATTGATATGAGTAGTAAACTGTAATTCTTAATACAGTTATATTAGATATAATAATAGTAAATATTATATAAACAAATAGGCCATAAACAGCATTTTTCAAACTTTTGTATCGCAATGAATATCTGAGCAAGATTGCCCATAGGCGGATATTGTCTTTTCTTCTTACTTTCTGGCGTTTATGATTGGGCATTGTTTCATTCATCAATAGCGTTTGCCTGTATGTTTAAGGCAGTTATTTGCGCTATGTAGCTAGTTTATAAGAGATTTTTATGGCACGCAGAGTAATTATCAATGACGGTCTAACCAAAACATTATTCGAAGGCGATGACGCAGCAAATGCGATTGTCTATTTCAAAGACGACATTGCAGCCAAAGGTGATGACGATGTGCAGACCCTCACAGGCAAAGGCGTGCTGACTAACCGCGTATCCGCCCATATTATGACGCGCATTGAAGAGGTCGGCGTACCAACGCATTTTATTAAGCAACTGAATATGCGTGAACAGCTAGTGCGCCGCGTCGAAGTGATCGGCTTAGAAGTCATGGTACGTAATGTTGCCGCAGGTTCACTTTGTGAGCGCCTTAATGTAAAAGAGGGTACAATCCTAAATCAGCCCATCTTTGAAATTTATGCCAAGCATGAAAATGGCGCAAGGACGTTGATCAATGATTACCACGCCATTGAACGCGGCATTGTTGACCCATTTGAGTTAGAAGACATCACCTATATGTCTATGCGCGTTAATGACTTTCTTAATGGCATGTTTGCAGGGGTACATATGCGCCTTGTTGATTTCAATATTGAGTTTGGTCGTATCTATGGTGAGTATGGTGAAGTTTATTTACTCCTCGCAGATGAAATATCACCTGACAATTGCCGTATATGGGATATTAAAAGCGATGACCGTCTTGGACGCGACCGTATGAACGCGCAAGGGGAGGTGCTGATAGACGGTTATCAAGAAGTCGCCCAGCGCCTAGGTATCATTGAAAAAGACCTTATACAAGGCGGACATGTTAACGAAAAGGCTGCATCAGAGCTTGAGGGCATTGAAAATGAACTTGCCCGTGCGCGCCGCCTAAGAAGCGTTAGCCGTGGCGGTCAGCCCCGCAAGATATAAAAAAGATCATATTATTAAATACACAGGAGGGTCTATAACATGGCAAAGCATACAGCACTTCACACATATCATGCCGCTCACGCCAAAAGCATGGGCGAATTTGCAGGCTATGAAATGCCGTTTTATTATGAAGCAGGTGTATTAAGCGAACATAACGCTGTACGTAACACACTAGGCTTGTTTGATGTATCCCATATGGGGCAAATACAATTATCAGGGGCGGGCTGTGCGGCGTTTTTTGAAAAGATAACACCCTCGGCGTTTAGCAAGGTTAAACATGGCGTTGCTAAATACACGGTACTAACAAACCCACAAGGTGGCCTTGTCGATGATCTGATTGTTACGCGTCTTGCTGATGACGTGTTCTTCGCCGTGATTAACGCAGGATGTAAAGATAAAGACATCGCATGGATCAAAGAAAACCTGCCCGCTGATGTGAAATTAGAAATTTTTGATGATCGCGCGTTAATCGCTGTGCAGGGGCCTAAGGCAGAAGCCGCATTATCAAACTGTATAGGTGAAGACCTCTCCGCGCTGGGGTATATGCGTATGGCAAAATATGGTGATCTGTGGGTGTCTCGTTTGGGGTATACAGGGGAGGACGGCTTTGAAGTCAGTGTTCCTGCGGATAAAGCGTTAGCGCTATGGCAAAACCTTATAGACGAGCAGGGGGCATTACCTTGTGGCCTCGCAGCGCGTGATTCTTTGCGTCTTGAAATGGGCTACCCTCTCTATGGGCATGATATAGATGCGACAACATCGCCCATAGAAGCCGATTTGTCATGGGTCGTGCGTAAAAAGGATGCGGATTATATAGGGGGGGATATTATATCAGCCCACCGTGAAAATGGAGTAGCCCGTAAACGTGTGGGCGTAAACCTTATTGATAAAGGCATAGCACGAGAAGGTGTAAAGATACTCAACGCAGATGGTGATGAGGTAGGTGCGCTGACAAGTGGCGGCCATAGCCCATCTTTAAACAAAGCGATTGCAATGGGCTATATTTTATCAGATTATAGCGCGGCTGATACAGAAATCTTCTTAGATGTAAGGGGGCGTAAGTTAAAAGCTATTATTGCACCGCTTCCCTTTGTCAGTGCAAAAACAAAAAGTAATAAACCAAATACAGGAAAGGCCGCATAAGATGAGTGACCTAAAATTTACAAAAGACCATGAACAAATCAAAATTGACGGTGACGTTATATGGGTGGGTATTACCAAACATGCAGGCGAAGCGCTGGGCGATCTTGTTTTTATTGAGCTCCCTGAATTAGGCGCATCGGTTGATAAGGGCAATGATTTTGCCGTGATTGAATCGGTGAAAGCTGCGGCAGAAGTTTACACCCCAGTCAGCGGTGAGGTTATCGCGATTAATGAAAACCTACCTGACAATCCAGAGCAGGTTAAAGAAGATATTGATACAGGCTGGATTGCCAAGATAAAGCTAACCGATGCAGGCGAGTTAGAGGGGCTGATGGATGAAGCCGCGTATCAGGCATTCTGCGAAGCTGAGTAAGTCGCGCTTGCCTGTAATGGAATAATAAAAAGGGCAGATATTTTCTGCCCTTTCTTTATATTCATTTTGCCTTGTTACTTTGTACCCAGCGCTTATGCACCCATAACCATTCAGCAGGGCGGTCTTTTATCCATCCCTCTATAACATCATGTGTTTGTGCAATGGCGCGTTCTGCATTGGTTAAATCAAGCTCTAGCGCTGGGTGGATGTGCATACGAAAGTAGCAGCCATTTATGCGTTCCATTTGTACGGGAATGATGGGGCAGTCAAATTTCCGCGCAAGTTCAATATAGGCTGTGCTGGTCATTGCGGGCTGATTAAAGAATGAGGCCTGAATGCCTTCATTATATTTTTGGTCAATCAGTAAGCCAATTTGTCCGTTATCTTTTAAGTGTTTAATCATCTCGCGCACGCCTTGTGTCGATTTTGCGAAATGTTTCTCACCTGTTTTGTAATCACGCAGGCGCTGTAAAATAGATTCCGCCCATGGGTTATTCGGCGCGCGATATACTGCGCCAACATTTAGGCCGTGATGACTGCGTAGCGAGAGCGCAGCGACTTCCCAATTGGCTTGGTGCATACCGATGAACAGGCAGGGTTTATTGTTCTCTGCTAAGTCTTGCAAAATTTCGATGTTTTCAATTTCGCAATATTTATCCGTCAGGCATCGCAAATGTGGGTACTCACCAATAACGCGCCCTAGATTATCCCACATTGCAATAAGGATGGCTTCTCTCTCAGCTTCGCTTTTGTCAGGGAATGCGATTTTGATGTTGGCGCGCGCAGTTTTAGCTGCCCCTGTGCGAGGGCCAATTCTTCGCCCGATATACCCGCCAATATTGCTCGCCATAGGCGGCGGCATAACTTTGAATGTGATAATAATGAAAACTAGCGCAATGCTCTCAAGAAAGTATTTTATCGTTCTCATAATTCACCTGCTAAATGACGGGCTAAGAACGCCATAACTTGGTTTTCGTCTTTAAATCTTAACCGCACGGGCAGTACATCAATTTTATCAATCCATGGCCCTTCGGGGATGCGAACGAAATCCTTCTCTGTCGTGATGAGCCGGGCATCCAGGCGCTCCGCAAAGCTGGCGAGGGCGGACATTTCTTTGACTGTATATTTGTGATGGTCAGAAAAAGCGCGCGTTTTGACGACGTTGGCATTAATTTCATCGAGCGTATTAATAAATTTATGCGGGTGCGCAATGCCGCAAAAAGCGACATATTGGTGCAGTTTATATTCATCCGGTAGAATATCTGGCGCGGCTTTTATTGTCGCTTCAAATCGCGGTGCAGCTTTGGGCAGCAAGGCTTCAATTTTTTTGTCTATATCGCCAATGATGATAAATGCATCGGCGTGAATAAGCCCTGTAGCAAGGGGCTGGCGTAATGGGCCTGCGGGTATGCACTCCATATTACCAAAAGCCGTCGGCCCATCAATCACGCAAAGGCGGATGTCTTTAAATAGCTTCGGGTTTTGCAAGCCGTCATCCATGATAATGAGCTTGGCATGGTGCTGCTCGGCGAGCTTCGCACCTTCAACACGATCACGCGAAATCAGCGTAGGGGCAATACGTGAAAGCAGTAAGGCTTCATCGCCTGTTTCATCGGCGCTGTGTTCGGCGCTCACAATTTCAGGCGTTTTGATTGTACCGCCATAGCCGCGCGTGAGAAATACCGTGCTTGGGTTGTTTACGAGTTTAGCAATCGCAATTGCCGTAGGTGTCTTGCCGCTGCCGCCCGCCGTTAAGTTACCAATGCAGATTACCTTGCTGTTGGCGGCGTATGAAGGGCGCTTTGTCATGCGTTTTTTGCTAATGTAGCCGTAAATATGCGCAAAGGGGCGCAGTATTTTGGTCTGCCAGCAATCTTGCTTATACCAAAATGAAGGAGTTTTTAATGGCATTATAACGCCGCCTTTTGTGTGGTTATGCTTTCAGGTAAGATCTTGATAATCTCGCTATAAGCATTATCGAGAATGGCTGTTTTTGATTCCGTGTAGGCGAGTGCCTTAGCTTGCATGCTATCCATATAATCAGGCTCAAGGAATAACTTAAGTACCTCATCATAAAGCGCGTCTTTATCGCGGCATAATATAGCGGCATCATGGGTCTGCATATCATTAAAAATTTCTTTTTGATTTTGGTATAACGGCCCGTATAACGTGGCGCAGTTAAGCTGCGCAGCTTCGAGGGGGTTATGACCGCCGCCGCCATCTGTGCTTAACGTGCGGCCAATAACGGCTATATCCGCAAGTCTGTAGAAAAGGCCAAGCTCGCCCAATGTGTCAATAACATATATTTCGGTGTTATCAGGCGGGGTGTGCATGGCAGAGCGGAAAAGAATAGCGTTTTGTTCATTGTCACAGCTTTGCGCAATTTCAGTGCGGCGCTCTGGGTGGCGGGGGACAATGAAGGTTAATATATTGGGCAAAAACGTTTTCATTCTATTGTGAATTTCACAGGCGATAATTTCTTCACCCGCATGTGTGCTGGCATAAACCCATGCAGGGCGTTCTTTAAATCTTTTCTCAAGGCTGAGTAAGTCTTCTTTGTCTACGGGTAACCTGTCTGAGTTATATTTAATATTGCCGCATTCTTTGACATGCGAATGCCCAAGTTCAACATAGCGGCGCTTGTCTTCAATGCTCTGTGTCAAAACAACATCAAAACTGCGCAGCAGCTTAGCGATGGTTTTGCCAAAACGCTTCCACCCTTTGTAAGATTTATCTGACATGCGCGCATTAATTAGCGCAGAGGGGATTTTGCGCGCGCCAATCTCGCTAATCAAATTCGGCCAAATTTCGGATTCTGCAAAAATGACCGCGTCTGGGCGCCAGTGGTCAAGAAAGCGCGTCACCCATGATGGGTGGTCCATAGGAATATACTGATGAATAAGATTTGGTAGGGCGCGGTTTTTAATAATATCCGCTGATGTTTTTGTTCCTGATGTGATCAGGACGCTAAGGTCTTTATTCTGTGCTTGCAGTCTTTGTACCAAAGTCAGCAATGAAGTTACTTCGCCAACGCTTGCGCCATGCACCCAAAGCAATGCGCCTTCAGGGCGCTTGAGTTTAGATTGCCCCATACGTTCGCCAATGCGCTTGGCATCTTCTTTGTCTTTGGCGAGACGTTTATTCAAAATCGTCTTTGCGGAAAGGCGTGTGGCTATGCGGTATAATCGGTACATTCGGGGGCGCTTTTGTCCTTTAGTTAATCTTTTCTTCAGCTCTTTGCTTCACGATATATATAAAATAGATTTAAACAAGATGGTGTGCAATGGCAAGACGCGTATATATCCCAGCTAATAACAAGAATAACAAAAAACAGACAGATGAGCGCACTGAAGAGCAGGGCGCAGAAGGTAAATGTCCAGAAGATAAAACCGCAGCCAAGCCGAGAAGACAAACGGCCGCCGTCCGCGCCGCCGCTATCGCCATGGTAAAACGCACACGCCAGAACATTGACCCTAAAATATTAGATGTTGCGCGCAAAGCGCTGCCAGAACATGAAGATGATGTAAATAAGCTGTTTTTCGGTGAAAAAAACCTGATTGAAGAAGAAATCGTCCCAATTGACCGCAAAAAGAACCTCGAAACGCTGTTCTCTTTCCTTGAAAGCGACAAAATAAGCGATGTTATGCGCCAAAAAATCGCATCAGCGATGAAAGAAGCCGCGCTTCAATAAATTTACCCATGAAGTATTAATGCTAAACCTTTTGGTTTTTCTGGCGCTAGATATTCTGGGTGGCGGCTAATTTTTGCTGCGTAAGATTCCGCAAAAATAGGGTAGAGCGCATCATAATCATCTTCAGAGAAAACTGAATTATGTACCGGTGCATTTTTTATTTCATCCATCGTACGGTAGCCGCTTTTAGCCTGTCCTGTAAATTCTAAAGACGCAGCGCCTAAAAAGGCTTTATCGCACCATTCACTGAGCGTATATGGGTGGCGTTTATCAGCAAGACGTTTTACATCACCGTCAAAATCAAGGTGAACTAAAGTGAAGCGCAATACATCTTCTTTAATGTTATAAAGCTGCTTGTTGCTGTAACCTAGTGTTTTTAATTCCAGCAAAGCTTTGCGCAGTGAACGCGGATGTTCATGTTCAATCTTGGCGCTGGTATTAAATTCTAACGTCAGGCTGCGTTTTAGGTTTTGTAAGTAGCCTTTAAACCCGTTTTTATAGCTTGTCTCTGCTTTGTGTGTTGATGTGAATAAGCTGCGTGCCCATTTCGACACAGCGTTTTGGTTATCAAGTGCACCCGCTGTAATACGGTCATCTGTTTGAAATAATATACCAATTAATTGATCGGCTGTTAATTTGTGCGTCATTGGTTTTATACTCCGTTGAGATTTCAGCGGAGTATAAGCAGGTTTGTGCGTTATGTCAAGTCACTAGACCCTTGCTTTGTTCCCTTTGCGCTGTGCGTAAAGGGATAAATATTTCTCCCCGCGGTCACAAAGGAAGGTGAGCACAGTTTTCACCTCAGGGTGGCGGCGCTTGATTTCTAATGCGGCAAGATAGTTTGCACCGCTGCTAGGCCCTACCATCAGGCCACGTTCAGTCCCAAAACTAATCGCGGTTTCGATGGCTTGCTCGCTATCGATATTGATAATTTCATCAACCATATGCTTGTGCCGTCCGTAAATGGTAGGGATGAAGCCGTCCGAAATGCCTTCGATATTGTGGCAAGCGGTGATGCAGCATTCAATTGTCCGCGACTCGCTGGGTTCCATTGCAAATATTTTTAGCTCTGGATTATGCCACTCTTTTAGTGCCATTGCGTTACCAATAAGCGTACCGCCTGTGCCAACGCCCTGCACAATCGCGTCTATCTTGATGTCTTTTTCGTCGAGTTGGCCAATGATTTCTTTGCCGAGCCAGTTCTTGTTTTCTTCAACGTTTAATTCATTGTCGAATTGCTGTGGGCAGAAATAACCGTCTTGCTTGCCAAGTTCAATGGCCTGTGCGCGTGCTTCATTGACATGGAAGTCACCCACAAGGCGTAGCTCCGCGCCATAAAGCAGCGATATGTTGCTGCGCTCATGGGTATAACCATTAGGCATCAAAACAATCATTTTGTACCCCTTAGCCGCGGCTATCATCGATAAGGCGTTACCCGTATTACCGCTCGTGGATTCGACAATTGTGTCACCAGGCTTTAACAGGCCGCTTTTTTCCGCTTGCTCAATAATATACAGCGCCATACGGTCTTTGACCGAGCCGCTTGGGTTTAAAAATTCTGCCTTTGCATATATGCCGCTTTCAAGATCGATAAGTGGCGTATTGCCCACTGCGTTTAGCGTGTTCTTTAAATATACGTTTTCCATGCGTAGAGAATATCACGAGATTTTAACAAGGTCATGATGCGCTGCGGTAAAATAAGGCGATTTTTTTAGCTGGCTTACGCTGCGGCGCTGCGCTTTGATTTTAAATGATAAATCATCTCTAATGCTTCGCGTGGGCTCAGGCTGTCAGGATCAATATCATCAAGCGCGGTTAATAGCTCGGCATGTATTGATGCGTCAATCATTTCAGCGGGCATAGCTTCGCTGCTGCTGCTTTGCGGCATGAATAGTGGCAAATCATTGGTCAGTGCCGATAATGTGCCGGTTTGATCGCTTTGCTCAAGGTTGTCTAACACTTCGCGCGCGCGCGCGATCACAGCCTTAGGCAGGCCTGCGATTTTTGCGACGTGAATACCGTAAGAACGATCCGCCGCGCCTTGAATAACTTCATGGAGGAAGACAATATCGCCTTTCCATTCTTTTACGGCCATTGAATAACAGCGCATATAAGGTAGTGATGCCTGTAAATGGGTAAGTTCATGGTAGTGCGTGGCGAATAATGCGCGGCATTTATTCACCTCATGGAGGTGCTCGACGCAGGCCCATGCGATGGATAGGCCGTCAAACGTTGCTGTGCCCCGACCAATTTCATCAAGAATCACTAATGATTTATTGGTGGCTTGGTTCAAAATCGCTGCGGTTTCGACCATCTCAACCATAAATGTCGAGCGTCCGCGTGCGAGGTCATCCGCTGCGCCAACGCGGCTAAATACTTTATCGACAAGGCCAATTTGCGCACTTTGCGCAGGGACGTATAATCCAGCTTGCGCCATAATCGCGATTAATGCGTTTTGGCGTAAGAATGTCGATTTACCTGCCATGTTTGGGCCTGTTAGTAGCCACAAACTGTTGTCATTATCTAAATTACAGTCGTTACGAATAAATTCTTTGCCCTCATTGCGCTTTAACGCGTCTTCAACAACTGGGTGACGCGCGCCGACAAGCTCAAAGCGTGTGTCGTCTGTAATTTCTGGGCGGGTATAATTGTTATCCAAAGCAAGCCGCGCGGATGATGAGGCAACATCTAACGCGGCGAGGGCGTAGGCAATGTCTTGAATATTTTTCGCATTTTGTGTGACATCAGCGATGAGTTGATCAAATAATTCGACTTCTAAAGCTTGCAGTTTTTCGCTTGCGCTAGATATATCGCGCTCAAGTTCTGAAAGCTCCACCGACGTAAAGCGCACGGCGCTTGCCATTGTTTGGCGGTGGATGAAGCCGATTGTATTTTTGCTGTCATCATTGCTCGGCATTAATGGTTTTGCACGCTTAGACGGCACTTCAATAAAGTAACCCAACACATTGTTGTAATTTATTTTAAGGCTGTCGATGTTTGTTTTTTGTGCGTAATTAGCCTGCAGTTCAGCAATCAATTTTTTGCTGTTGGTTTTAAGCTGCCTGAGCTGGTCTATCTTGGCTGAATAGCCGTCTTTGATAAAGCCGCCATCACGAGCGAATAATGGTGCGCTATCATTGAGCGCCGCATTAAGCTTTTTTTTCAGCTGTTTAGCGTGGGTGTTTAAAGTGTTGCTAGCGCTAATGGCGCTTAGTGATTGTATATTCGCAATAAGCTGCTGTAACATCTCTGCGCGGCCTAAGCCTTCACGGATCATGATCAGGTCTTTCGGACCGCCGCGCCCGATGGTGATGCGTGACAAAGCGCGCTCAATATCCGGCACTGTTTTGATCAGTGTTTCCGTTTCGTCTAATAGGCGCATGTCTTTGTAGAAGGCATCTATTTCATTATAGCGCTGTTCTATAATCTCTTTGCTATATAACGGCGCTGAAAGGCGCTTTTGTAATAACCTGCCGCCAAGTGGGCTTTTGGTTTTGTCCAATATGCTGATAAGTGCGCCTTTGCGCGTGCCGTTTAAGGTGCGCAGTATTTCTAAATTCTGGCGGGTTGCCGCGTCAATTTCCATCACATCATGACTGGCAATTTCTATTGGTGGGCGAATATAAGGCAAATTGCCTTTTTGTGTGCGGATAATATAATCAAGTACAGCGCCAGATGCCGCAATTTGCGGACGGCTGAAATCGCCAAAGCTATCCAGAGAGTCAACTTCAAAGCTATCTTCTAATTTCTTCTTTGCGTTTTCGGCATTAAAGAATGTTGGGCTTTGCGGCGTAATAACGTCCTTAAAGGGCGCAAAACGTTCAAATAAGCTTGGTTCATGGATTAATTTGTCAGAGATCAGTAGTTCTTTGCAGTCAATACGGGCAAGGGCTGCGAAAATTTCTGTGCAATTGCCTTTTTGCGTCCAAAACTCCCCTGTAGAGAGCTCTAGCCATGAAAGGGCGTATTCGTCTCTAATTTCACAAAGCGCGGCAATGTAATTGCTTTCTTTGGCGCTAAGTAAGTGGTCTTCGGTGAGCGTGCCTTGGGTGACTATGCGCGATACTTCGCGGTTGACGAGGGCTTTTGCTGCGGGCAAGCCATTTGCTTTTGCGCGCGCCTTTGCTTGGTCGGGCGTTTCTGTTTGCTCACAGATCGCGACTTTATAACCCGCGCGGATGAGTTTCGCCAAATAAGGTTCGTAAGAATGAAATGGTACGCCGCACATGGCAATATCATCACCATTGCTTTTTCCGCGCTTGGTAAGGGTAATGTCAAGCACGGCGGCTGCGGTGATCGCATCATCATAAAACATTTCATAGAAATCACCCATGCGGTAAAACAGCAAGCATTGTGGGTGCGCTTGTTTTATCATGTGGAATTGCGCCATCATTGGCGTGTGTCCACTGGCCATTAGTTCATCCAATTGGTCTTGTTTTGCTGCATGTGTGTTCATGAATCCAGTTTTAGCGCGTTTTTTTTAAATCGCTTAGTATTTTCAACTATGTTATGCTTATTAACTGTGATTATTTTTGTTTCTAACTGATAATGGTGCCTTTTTATGACACGCTTTAAGTTTATTTTCTTTGCCTTGGTCGGTTTGTTTTTCCTTTCTCTGTTCGCGCAGCAAGGAGTCGCGCAAAGTAGCTTTAATACACATGACACTCATAAAAAAGCTGAGCGTTCGCTGTATTTAGAGCAAGCTTACGAACATTTCAAAGTCCGTAATAGCCGCATAACCCACATATCAAAACGCGGCGTTGAACTTTATATCAAAAATGATTTTATAAACCGTGCTTATGAATTTTTACGTGAGCGTGGGAAAGACGTGAATATCGGGGATATTAATGCGGTCATTGTTGAGCTGAAAGATAATAAAAACTTAGTGCATTTTTTAGGTCAAGACGTTACAGGCGGCATTAAAGGCATTTTTGGCGTTGAGTTTAAAGGCAAAAAGCCTGTCTATGTGCATTTCCCAAAAGTAGCAGATAATTTAAAGGAAATGTATGATGTTTATACCTTAGCACAAAAATCTGTCAAAGGGTCGTGTCAGCTAGACTACAATATTATCGTTATTAAGGAGCGTGATGAATTCCTTGTTTATAATGTCGTCGCAGAGCCGCATACAAAGAGCGTTATTATGGGCGGGCATTTTCTGCTGCGTATAAATGAAGAAGACGAAAAATGGATCATTTCAGAGTACCGACCTTTTGATACGCTTTGCGTGCCTGTAAATAAACGTTTGAGAGATGAAGAAGGGCGCATTGCTGTTAATTATGGTGCGCTGCCTCACGAGATACATGCCTTTTTATCCCTGCAATATGAACAGCCTTTGCTGATTAATACCGGTACGGATAAATGGGATGTCAGCATGGGGCTTATTACACGAGCGACCGAATAAGCTGGCGGTATAACGAATGTCGCGCCAATATCTGGTGTAAAGAAAAGCAGCCCAGTTAAAGGCTGCTTTTTGTGTTTATGAGGTTGTTTATATCGCGCTTATTGATGCTGCGTACCCGTTGAACCAAAACCGCCGCTGCCGCGTTCAGTTTCGTCTAACTCTTTGACAACGCGCCAGCTCACATTGGCGTGACGTGCGATAACCATTTGTGCGATACGCATGCCGCGCTCAATGGTGAAATCTTCTTGTCCCAAATTAACGATCAAAACTTTAATTTCGCCGCGATAATCTGCGTCAATAGTGCCGGGGCTGTTCAATACGGTAACGCCATGCTTCATAGCAAGGCCTGAGCGTGGGCGGATTTGCGCTTCGTAGCCTGTCGGTAGCGCAATAGTAAGTCCCGTTGGTACAAGGGCACGCTCACCAGGGGCAAGCTCCAATGCTTCTTCAAGCGCAGCGGATAAATCCATGCCTGCGGATTGGTCAGTTGCGTATGTTGGCAAGTTTAAGCCAACGGCATGTTCATGCGGTTTTAATGCAATTTCCACGCTTTCTAAATCGCTGTGTACTTCTAGCTTAACAGAGCTTTGTTCACTCATTTAAATGGCCTCTAATTTTGTTGTGATGGGGGAAGTATGGTTTAAGGGCGCAGCCTTTTCAAGCTGTTGAATTATTTTGCGCACAAGCATATCGGCAACGCCGTGCTTACTTTGTTTATCCCATGGTTCGCAATGCGGCGCTGTTTGCGCTTCATTTTTAGCTGCGCTGACATATAATATTTTATTTTCATCAGCGCCAAATACGGTGTCAGCATCCGTAATATGGTTGGCGAGCAAGGCATCACAACCTTTACGTAAAAGTTTTTGCTGAGCGTTTTCACTGACGTTATCAGTCTCAGCGGCGAAACCCGCTACGAAAGCGGGGCGCTTGTTTGGGTGGGTAGATATATATTTGAGAATATCTTGGTTCTCGGTAAATGTGAGCGCAGGGCCTTCTGGGCCTTCCTGCTTTTTAATTTTCGTATTGGATTGATTATCAACGCGCCAGTCAGCGACAGCCGCGCAGCAAATGGCAATGTCACAAGGCAGGGCGCTATCGGCGGCCTTGTACATTTCTTCGGCGCTTTCAACGTGGAGTGTTTTAACGTTATGCGGCGCGTCTAATGCGGTGGGGCCTGAAATCAGCGTGACTTTGGCGCCTTGACGGGCAAGGGCTCCTGCAATGGCGTAGCCCTGTTTACCTGATGAGCGGTTGCCAATAAAGCGTATTGGATCAATGCGTTCATATGTTGGGCCTGCCGTCACAATGGCGTGCTTGCCAGATAGTGGGAGCGTGCGCTGTGAAAGGCTAAGCTTATTGATGATGCTATGATAGATGGCCTCAATATCGGGCAGGCGGCCTTTGCCGACTTCACCGCAGGCAACTTCGCCGCTATCGGGCTCTATCACCTCAATACCGCGCTTGCGTAAGGTTCTAATATTATCCTGCGTCGCCGCGTTCGCCCACATTTGAGGGTTCATCGCGGGGTAGAACTGAACATCTTTATCGGCGGCAAGTAAAACGGCGCTTGCAAGATCATCGGCCATGCCATGCGTGGTGCGTGCAATCATATTGGCGCTTGCAGGAATAACAGCAATAAGGTCAGCGTCGCGTGATAGGCGAATATGTCCCATTTCTTGCTCGTCTTTTAATGAAAATAGATCGGTATAGACAGCTTCTCCGCTTAAAGCGCTGACGCTTAATGGCGTTATGAACTCTGCTCCGCCTTTGGTTAATATAGCGGGTGTTCTTATGCCTGCTTTTTTTAACATCCGCATAAGGTCTAATGCTTTATATGCAGAAACGCCGCCTGATATAATAATCAGGACGCTAGGGGCGTGAACATCACCTAAGCGGTTATTTGTTGAGGTAGATTCTTTTGTCATCGAGTTTGTTTAAAGCCTGCTGATATGTTTCCATCTCAGAGTTGTAGCTTATACCTGCCGCAGGATCAAGGGCATCAAGGCTTTCTGCGCTCGTAAGGGGCGTATTAACACCAACGCGCGCGTTTTTGTACTGCGTTTCGTGCATAAGAGCGCCAAAACCAAGCATTAATACTAAGACGCTTAATAAGACATATATTTGTTGCATTTATTATCCTAATCACACTATCAGTACGTTTCTATATAACGTTATATATTTATATAACATTAGACATATAAAATCAAGCTGTATCTAATCTAGCAAATAGATTTAAATTTGTCACTTCATTTATTTGTAAGTTTTATCAAGGTGTAATTGAGATAAACTAAAGTTTCCATCCCCAATGCATCGCAGCAATACCGCAGCTTAGATTTTTATAGCCCGCTTGGTCGAACCCAGCGTCTTGGATTCGTTTGACCAACGCGTCTTGCTTTGGAAATTTTCGGATGCTCTCAACCAAGTATTGATAACTCTGCGCATCTTTTGCCACAATTTCACCCATCTTGGGAATCACATTATATGAATAGCTGTCATATAGTTTTTGCATGGCAGGATCAGGGAGGTGAGAGAACTCTAAACAAAAGAAGCGTCCACCGGGTTTTAACACGCGATGCGCTTCTTTTAAGGCCTTGTCAATATGGGTAACGTTACGCAGACCAAAGGCGATTGTATAAACGTCTTTTGAGTTACTTGGCAGGGGCAGGGATTCCGCATTGCCGGTGACCCATTTCATACCATTTATGTAGCCTTTATCAATTGATAAATCGCGCCCAACACTCAGCATTGAGGTGTTGATGTCGCAAACGGTAATGTCAGGATTTTTGTTGGTTTTTTTATAGATACGAAACGCGATATCGCCCGTGCCGCCTGCAACGTCAAGATAACTTAGCCCAGCTTTTGGGTTGATCATGCCAACAAAACGGTCTTTCCACATGCGGTGGATACCCATCGACATAACGTCATTCATAATATTGTAATTATCGGCGACGCTATGAAATACGCCCAAGACTTTTTCGGTTTTTTCTTTGGGAGAAACGGATGTCTCGCCAAACCAAGTGCTTTCGGGGTTTTCAGTGTTGTTTGTATCGCTCATTATGCTTCACGGTCAATTTGTTATGTTTCAAATTTAAGTGTTAAGCAGTTGACGGCTATTTGACAAGCCTTAAACTTGGGCGCGCTTCATCCTTTTGTGTATGAAACTCAACATCAGACCAACGCCCGCCAGCGCTGTTTAATGCGTTTATCATTTGAAAGATGCTTGGCGCTTGCAGATACTGACCCATGCTCGGGTTTTGCTCTTGATAAAAGCGATCCATGATAAGGACAGATTCTTTTCTGTGCGGGCAGTGGCGATAGGTAATTAAAGGCACGTTATATTCTTTGCGCAAAGCTGTATCAATGTAGCGACCATTAAAGACTACGTTTATGGGAGCTCTCACGCTATCATTAAGGATCATCGGTTCCAGCAGTGAACTTTTGGTGTTGCCGATAAGATGCGTTAAATATTCCGCCGCTATTTGTGGGCTAAAAGGCCTGATTAATATTTCTGCGCCAGCTTCTGTATCAACATTGATGAAAATTTCTTTACTCAGTATTGTGCGGTCTGCAGCAGAGCCGTTAAATAATTCGGTTAGCAAATTTGCTGTAATTCTGTTCATTCCCTGTCCCCATAAACTTTATTTATGTGATTTTTATTTTTATAGCTCTTTTATAAATATGAAAACTAAAACTGTCAAGTATAACGCATGCTGCAGTTGCTGCTTTAGGGTGAGAAACTGTAATCAGTTGTTTATATTCTGTATTGCAGCCCTTTTAAGGTGGTGACACTTCATAGAATTTTGTCCATAAATGCTTTATGAATTTTTTCAAAGCAATAGCAACCGTCGCAGGTTTTACACTCATTAGCCGTATTGTCGGTTTCCTACGCGATATTTTGACCGCAGCGCTTTTGGGCGCAGGGCCGCTTGCGGATGCTTTCTTTGTTGCGCTGAAGTTACCAAATTTTTTCCGCCGTATAAGCGCCGAAGGTGCGTTTACTGTCGCTTTTGTGCCTGTTTATACCGCAATTAAGGAAGAGCGCGGGAGTGCCGACGCAGCGAAATTTGCAGGCCATGTTTTGCTGCTCATGCTTGCAATATTAGGCGCTTTTGTCGCGCTGTCTATTCTGGGAATGCCCTATATCATCAGAATTATTGCCCCAGGTTTTGAAACTGAAGGGGAGCGTTTTATCGCTGCCATTCACTATGCGCGGATTACATTTCCTTATTTGTTGTTGATTTCTATCACCGCAATGTTCGGCGCGATGCTCAACGCTAATAACCGTTTTGCGCCTTTTGCTATGGCACCCATTATATTTAACCTGACCTTAATATCAGCGATGCTGATTGCGCATCAACAGAGTTACGAAATATCCAAAGCATTATCGCTGGGTATCACGGCATCGGGCGTTATTCAGCTTGTCTTTATGGCGGTTATGACGTTCAAAGCGCGCATAGCCCCATGTTTCTCTAAAAATGAACATACAGGCGATGTGAAAAAAGTTTTCGCATTAATGGGGCCTGGGGTGCTTGGCGCGGGGGTAATGCATGTTAATTTATTTGCGGATATGATTATTGCCTCTTACTTACCAGTTGGCGCAATTTCAGCCCTATATTATGCAGATCGTTTAAATCAATTGCCGCTAGGCGTTGTTGGCATCGCTATGGGGACGGCGCTTTTGCCAATGCTTTCGACTGCTTTGGCTAAAAAGAAGACCGATGATGCTAAAAAATTGTTTTCGCAGGCTTTAGAAGGCTGCGTATTCTTGGCGCTGCCATCCGCGCTCGGCCTGTTTATATTGGCAGAGCTTATTATATCTGTGCTGTTTGAACGGGGCGCTTTTGATGCGCAGAGCACGCAGCGCGCGGCATATGCGCTAATGGGCTATACGGTGGGGCTTGTGCCATATGTCGCAAGTAAAGTGTTGTCGACCGTGTTCTGGGCGCATAAAGACACATGGACGCCGGTGAAAATTTCAATGCAGGTGACCGCTCTGAATATTATTCTCTCCATTGCTTTGATCTTCCCATTGGGCGCGGCAGGTATCGCACTATCAACAGGGCTTGTTGGCTGGCTTCAATTCTTTTTATTAAAACGCAAGATACGCCATTATGAAGATATTGATATTTCCACCGCTGCGCAGCGCCGGATTTTCAAGTTAGGCGTGGCTGCGGCATTTATGGGTACGGTTATCTTTATTCTGTCGTTGCTATGGGGCGCGTTTATTGGCGCAGCCTTACCTGATTTCATAAAAATGCTCGCTATTATTATCTGCGGCGTGGCAAGCTATGGTGCGGCGGTGTTTATGTTGCGCATTTATGATTTACGTGCTATCAAATATTTTTTCGTAAAACGATAATTTAGAACCCCAATCAAGGCAAAGAGAGAGCAATGACAAAGCGTATTTTATCTGGCATGCAGCCAACTAACCAATTGCATTTAGGTAACTATTTAGGTGCTTTGCGTAATTGGGTAAAGCTGCAAGACCAAGGCGACTTTGAAACATTATTTTGCGTGGTTGACCTGCACGCAATTACCACGCCCTATGATAAAGATAAACTCAAACAAAGCACGCGCGAGATTGCGGCGGCTTACATTGCGGCAGGCGTTGACCCTGAAAAATCAGTTTTATTCGCGCAGTCTTCTGTGCCTGCACATTCGCAGTTAATGTGGCTTTTGGCGACAATGACGCAAATGGGTAAGTTAAGTCGCATGACACAGTTTAAAGATAAAGCGGGCAAGAATAAGGAAAAAGCAGGGCTCGGTCTTTATTCATATCCAGTGCTCATGGCAGCCGACATTTTGATTTATAAGGCAACGCATGTCCCTGTCGGTGATGACCAAAGACAGCACCTTGAACTTGCGCGCGAAATTGTTGGTACATTTAACCACCGCTATGGCGAGAATTACTTTCCTGAGCCTGAATCTGTTGTCCTTGCTGAGGGCGCACGCATTATGTCGCTGCGTGATGGCGCGGAGAAAATGAGCAAATCAGCGCAGAGTGATATGACGCGTATTAACTTGACAGATGACGCGGATTTAATTGCTAAAAAAATTAAAAAAGCAAAAACGGATGCAGAAGTCCTGCCTGAAAAATTCGCTGATTTAGATACGCGCTTAGAGGCCAAAAACCTCGTCACTATATATGGCGCGTTGACGGATAAAACAGGCGACGAAGTACTCTCTATGTTTGCAGGTAAGACATTCTCTGAATTTAAGCCGGCTTTGGTTGACGTTGCGGTGGATCATTTGTCGCCTATTTCTTTGCGCATGAATGAACTACTTTCTGACACGGACCAGATTGACGCTTACTTACGCCGTGGCGCTGAACGTGCAAATGCAATCGCGCAGCCACATATTGATGAAGTTATGAATATGATGGGCTTCTGGCGTTAAATAAAAAGCATTTTTATTTTGATAAAGCGGCGCTTGCAAATAGCGGCGCTTTTTTTTATGGCTGTGTTTATGGCTGTAAAGCGGGGGGCATGTTAATGCGGTGTAAAATACCATGCCAGCGCCAGCGTTGACGCTCCGCAATTTCATCATATCCTGCGTTAATGGTGCAGTTTACACGTAGCCGGCCTGATGTTTCTGTGTTTTCAGGTAGGGCGATATGGATGCGTTCTTTACCGATAATATCTGTCGGTATTTTGCCAATGCCCGAATGAAAACATTGTAGGCTATCTATTTTATCGTGCAAGGCCTGCGGCACTGAAAAACTAATACTGGTCGGGGCGCTTGCTAAAACCGTATCTTGCGGGATCATATCAAAATAGGGCAGTGGAAGATTATAAGCCGTATCAATGAAACGTTGATTGCTCCCCAAATTATCCGTCATCGTAAATCGTGGAAGATAATATGCAGGGCTCGCGCCGTGTATAACGCCGGATTGTAAGCCGAATGCATAGGTGATGCCGCCTTGTTTTAACGTGGCTGCAAGTGTGGTGTCATGGTCGCCATATGGGTAGGCATAGAAAAGCGGTGCGTGGTTGAAAACTTCTTTATAACGGGTAATCGCGCTGCTGACGGCATAATCTAAATCTGCGCGGTCTTTATAGTCTTGCATTGCTTTATATGTCGCGCTGTGTACCCCAATGGTGACAAGGGGGTTGCGTTCTAATTTCTTAAGTTCGTGCCACGGAATGACGTAAGGCTGGCCTTGGTCAATTTCATTTGGGCTAATGAAAATAGTAAAAGGCAGTTTTTCTTTTATCAGTAGTGGCACGGCTTTATCCAAAATGGATTTATGACCTGTTTCAAAACTGATGATAATACTGGGCGCACTTTGTGATTTTGGCTTTGTGTAGCCTTTGAGGTCTTTAAGCGATATGACGCTAAAATTTTCATTTTTTATGGTTTCAATATGCTGCTGAAATGTCTCAAAACTCAGACTCATATCAGGAAACGCATCATCATCAATCTGGAAGTAACTATAAGCAACAATCGCCGATTGGTCAGGTTCTATGGGGGTATAGTCAGTGTTCGCATGGGCAGAAAAAGGCGCAAAGACGCAAAGCGTTAAGCAAAAGCAGATAACAGCAAGCAGCAAGTTTGGCGGATGATTTCTCTGTATTTTGTGATCCACGTTGAAACCCAAAAAAATGTTTATGAAGCTTAAGACAAGATATTCTTTATCCTCGAACTGTCAACCATAAAGGGCGTGAAAGCTTGTATTAGTTCCAGTTGTTTTTTTAAAATTGACGCAGCGGCATATTTTCATTATCAACGCTAAATATGAATAAAGTGAGAAGCATTTGAATATCCTATCTATTGATACAGCATTAAAGGGCTGCGGCGTAAGTATTTGGCATGCTGAAAAGCAGCAATATTTTACATTGTATGAAGACATTAAACGCGGTCAGGCTGAACGTCTTGTGCCGATGGTTGATGATGCCATGGCGCGTGCAACCCTTGACTATAGCGACATTGATGCCATTGCCGTCACGAATGGTCCAGGGGCTTTTACGGGGCTACGCGTTGGGCTTTCCACAGCGCGGGCCTTTGCATTGGCGCTCAATATTCCTGTACTGGGCGTATCAACGCTTGATGTGCTTTATCAGCAATATGCAGTATCCAAAGAGAGGGATGCTTTAAATGTCGCGGTGATTGTGGATACGAAGCGTGATGATTTCTATGCAGGGACTTGGATTGATGGTCAGGCAGATTTAAACGCGCAGGCGATATCAGCTGAAAGCTTACAAGGTTATTTGGCAGGCCATGCGAAAGAAGACGGTGTATTGATTGGTGATGCTGTAGAGCAATTTATGGCGCAGTGTGATGCGCCTATTTTGCCGTGGAAGCCGGTTTTAACGCTTTCGCAGATATCAACAGAAACGCTTGCCGCCATTGCGCATAAATATTTCGCTTTGCAGGGCATTGATGGTTATCTACCCATTAATGTCTCACCCGCATATTTAAAACCTGCTGAAGTATCGCAAAGTAAAAAGACGTATAAAACGATTGAGCGTACATAACGCTGCGACTTTGGATAAAACCTGCGAAGCTATGATAAAGCCTTGCCATAAGTCGAAAACTTTCATATTAATGCTTCCATAAGAAAAAAATATATTTAGGGAATTCATTTGATGAGACGTCAGTTACGTGCAGCGCGCCGCGCTTTGCTTGGTTTAGTTACTTTTCCATTGCTTGCTTCGGCGGTCATTCTACAAGGGGCGATTGTTGGCCCTATCTTTCGTAATAAAACGGCAATACCCAATATGGTTTACAACACGATGCGTAAGCTGATCGGTATTAAAATTGAATTTAACGAAGCATCCGCAAAATTTGAAAAAGACAAGCCAACGTGGTTTGTTGCTAACCACATGTCTATGGCTGACCCATTTGTTGCGGGCAGTGCGCTTAATGGTAATTTTGTCGGCAAGGGCGAATTGTTGAAATGGCCAGTGATTGGTCAGCTGGCTCTGGCGATGAAATTTATTGGCGTACGTCGTTCGCGTGAACATAACCCAGAATCTATTGGTAAAATCGCCAAGAGTTTTAATAAGGGAGAAAACGTTATTATGTTCCCAGAGGGGACAACGAATGACGGTTCGCGCGTCGATCGCTTTCGTGCCGGCTTAATCAGTATGCTTTATGGTGAAAAGGGCGTTGATAAAAAAGGCCGCGAAATTAAACTAGAAAAAGATGTCGTTGTGCAGCCCGTTGCCATTCGCGTAAAAGAGGTTGAAGGGCGCAGCACTGAAAATGCACCAGAGCTTCGGGCTTACTACAGCCGTTTTGATGAAGACAATATGATTAAACGTATTTGGAACCGCATGGCGACAAAAACAATGACGATTGAAGTTACTGTTTTCCCTGCTATGCACCCTGCGGACTACAAGGATCAGTTTGAATTAATTAACGCTGCGCATAAGAAAGTGCAGCAAGTCGTCGCGCCTGATCAGACCGACGTTCAAGCAGGTGCAATTCCTTACGTTGCTTAATCTGGCGTGAAATTATTGATAATATAAAAAGCGGCGCTAAAATGCGCCGCTTTTTATATATGCGTTTATTTGTAAGTATTTCTTCACTTTTATTTGCCAAGATGTTAACTGTACGTATGTTTACTTTAAAATTTTGAGGTTTGCCTTGTCAGATACAGTAACGAATAAAGAATTACTTCAGATGACGACGGATATTGTTTCGTCGCACCTTGCCAACAGCCAGACGGAAGCGCCTGACATTCCTGATGTGATCAAACAAGTATACAAAACCCTGTCGAGTGTATCAGGGGAAGGCGGGCGGAATAAAGACCGTCCAAGCCCAGCTGTGCCAATTAAAAAATCCGTCATGCCTGATTATATTGTCTGTCTTGAAGATGGTAAGCATTTAAAAATGCTCAAACGGCATTTGAAATCAGTTTACAACCTGACCCCCGAAGAATATCGCGAACGTTGGGGCTTACCAGTGGATTATCCGATGGTTGCGCCTAACTACGCCGAAAAACGTAGTCAGCTTGCAAAAGATATTGGGCTTGGTACAAAAAATTAGCGGCTTATGGTTGTGTGGTTTTTAAACGGCGTAGCCCTTTATCAAGTAAGGCGGAATATGTAGCTGAATTTGGATCATCCTTGTTGAAGGCAACATATATATCGGAGCTGTGATTAAGGAATGATTTATAAAAAACATCCTCATCAAGATTCATTTTTGCCATCGTGTACTTATAGACCTCGTCAAACATAATCATTGCATCAAGGCGGCCAGTCTTAAGCATATTGATAAGTTGTTCTTGCGTGCGTACTTTTGATAGGTCAAAACGTAGCTTCTCTTTTTCAAACAGGTCGCCATATTCGTAATCTGTAATAATCCCGACCCGATAACCATCAGGAATATCATGTAGAGATTCTAGTTTTTTTTTTGTGCGTTTTTAGGGGTGAAAACCGAAGCTTCCGCGATAAGTAAGGGCACTTCACCAAAATGGTATACAGCCTCCGTCGATGCTTGACGCGTAACATTTAAACAGGCATTAACACTGCCCGTTTTGGTTAAATATAATGCGCGTGCGTAAGGTTCAACCTGTATGATGTAGTTGGTCTGTGAAAACTCTAATGCGCGTTCAAGGATGTCACGAGAGTAACCCTGCCCATTATTGTCAGCATAAGGGGGCCAAGAATCTTCAATCGCTATTGTTAGTATGTTGGGCGCGTGGCCTTGCTCTGCACCATAAGCAAGCGGCATGGACGCCATGTGCATAAAGGCGAATGTAAACAAAGCAGATATAAAGCGCATAATTATTATTCCGTTCACCGTGAAGTCAGGCTTGTGAACTGACTGTATTTATTCTAGGGGCTTCGCGATGGAGCGTCAATAAGAGCGTCAAGATAAACGCAATAAAAGCAAAAGGCTCATAAACAGAGTATGAGCCTTTGCGTAAAATATATATGCCGCGTTTTTTTTAAGAAGAGTAATACATCATAAATTCAACAGGGTGCGGCGTTGTTTCATAAATCGAGACCTCTTCCATTTTGAGATCGATATAGCTTTCAAGCATTTCGTGGGTAAAAACGCCGCCTTTTTCAAGGAAAGCATGATCAGCAGAAAGCGCTTCTAATGCTTCACGTAGTGAGCCACAAACCGTGGGTACTGCGCTAAGCTCGTCTTCGTGCAGATCGTACAGGTTTTTATCCATCGCATCGCCAGGGTGTATTTTGTTTTCAATACCATCAAGGCCAGCCATAAGCATGGCAGCAAAGGCCAAATAAGGGTTTGCCATTGGATCGGGGAAACGTACCTCTACGCGCTTTTCTTTTGGCTCATTACCAAAAGGAATACGGCATGATGCGGAACGGTTGCGCGCTGAATAAGCAAGCAAGACAGGTGCTTCATAACCAGGGACTAAGCGTTTATATGAATTGGTTGATGGGTTTGTAAACGCATTAAGCGCCTTCGCGTGCTTAATGATACCGCCAATATAATATAGCGCGTTTTCAGATAGGCCTGCATAGCCTTTACCTGCAAAGCTTGGTTTACCTGACTTCCAAATTGATTGGTGTACATGCATACCAGAACCATTATCGCCCATAATGGGCTTTGGCAGGAATGTCGCTGAACGTCCGTAAGCATGTGCAACATTATGCACGACATGCTTATAAATTTGAATGTTATCCGCGCTTTCTGTAAGGGTCGCATATTTAATGCCTAGTTCGCACTGGCTAGGCGCGACTTCGTGGTGATGCTTCTCAACCGGCACCCCCATTTCGCGCATAACGGAAAGCATCTCTGCGCGTAAATCAGCCAAACTATCCACAGGCGCTTCA
>DELD01000010.1:52794-59852 GCA_002354205.1 Micavibrio sp. UBA2705
CCAATCTATCCACAGGCGCTTCAGGGAAATATCCGCCTTTTAATTTTGGGCGGTGACCTAGATTGCCGTTATCATATTCTCTGCCTGAATTATAAGGGCCTTCAATGCTGTCGACGCGATGACCAATATGGTTCATTTCGTTATGTATGCGCACATCGTCAAAAACAAAAAATTCAGCTTCTGGTCCGAAATAAGCATCATCACCAAAGCCACCTTCGCGCAAATACGCCTCAGCTTTTTTTGCAATGCTGCGTGGGTCAAGGTCATATGCCTTGTTGGTTATAGGGTCGTATACATCACAGAAAATTTTCAGTGTCGGTATAGAAGAAAAGGGATCAACCGTTACTTTTGTAAGGTCGGGGCGCAAATTCATATCGGATTCATCAATTGATTTCCAACCCGCTATTGATGAGCCATCAAAATAGATACCTTTGTCAAAAAGATCTTCATCAGCGGTGTCAACATGCTGCGCTGTATGTTGTAATTTGCCGCGTAAATCTGTGAATTCAAAATCAATATTCTGAATGTCATGTTCTTTGATATATTTAACAAGTTCAGATGATGTTTTGAATTTTAAGTGTTTAGACATTATACTTTCCTCTGTTCCGCCGTAATTGGCTGCGGTTTAATTTGTGCATATGGTATTGGATTTATGCATATATTACCTATGCAGTATTAGCAATACAGTTATGTTATTATTACATGGGCGTGCAAATATCAATATTTTTCTATTAAATTTTCATTTTCTGTGTCCATAACTCTTGACGCGCTTGCGTAAATTCAGTTATAAGTCTGGCCTAGTCAAATTTACTTGACGAACAAGATTATGTGGCGGCTGTAGCTCAGTGGTAGAGCTCTCGGTTGTGGTCCGAGTGGTCGCGGGTTCAAGCCCCGTCAGTCGCCCCATCTATCTTATTAATTTTCCAAATAAATTTACGTTTTTTTAAGTCCGTATATATTACTTTATATACGGTAGTCTTTTTTATTCTTTATATATATGAGCGATTTTCATGGATCCAACAGAACACTTAATCGAGCGCTTGCAGAAAAAAAATCGGGCGAACTTAGCGCTATATACGTCTGCGCAAATACGCCAGGCCGAAAAATTGACCAGAGATTCTGGTGTCCTTGAGATCGAGTTGATTGAAAAGGCGGGGCGCGGCATCGCAGAATTTATAGCGAATCGTTTTGAGCGTCGTCCCGTTGCGTTTCTTTGTGGCCCTGGCACAAACGGTAGTGATGGCTTTGTTGCGGCGGCGATACTTGAACGCGCAGGCTGGAATGTCCATGTTTACTGTATCAAGCAACCCATTATGATGGATGGGGTAACGGCAGAGGCAGCTAAAATGTATAAGGGCGATGTCTCTATGCTCTCTGAAATTGTCTTAGATGAAAATTATATCGTTGTTGATGCTGTGTTTGGCCGCGGCTTAAACCGTAATTTATCAACCGAGATAAACGAAACATTTAATGCTGTGCGCCAAGAAAATGTCACGGTTGTTGCTGTCGATGTGCCAACGGGGCTGAGTAAAGACATGAAGGTTGATAAAAGCATTTTAAAGGCACATTACACAGTGACCTTTGCAAAGCCACGTATTGAGCATGTTCTGCAACCAGGTGCACAATATTGCGGCAAAATTCATGTTGTAGATATAGGCATAAACCAAAAATGTTTTGCTGGTATGGATGTCACGGCGCATTTAAACAACCCAGAGCTTTGGAATCAGTTTTGGAAAATTCCAGATTCCCAAACGCATAAATATATGCGCGGACATGTCGCGGTCTTAGGCGGGGAGGAACTTACAGGCGCAGCGCGTTTGGCCGTCAGCGGCGCAATGCGTACTGGCGCGGGCGTAGGAAGTATTGTCACGACTAAAGACGCCGCGAAAGTCTATCAATCTATTGTCGCGCCTGAAGTTATGGTGCGTGGCTTTGCAACGGCGCAAGATGCAGCCGATCTTATGCACGAACGCCACGTAAATGTTTGCTTAATTGGCCCCGGCGCTGATGATGTGTTGGGCATGCAGGCTTTGGCGGATGCTTGTTTAAAGCATGATATTCAAATTGTCCTAGATGGCGATGCGTTAGGCACAGTTTCATTAGATGTCGCGAGCGTCATAACGCCGCATGATGGTGAATTTGTACGCATGTTCCCTGACTTGGCGAGCCTGCCGAATAAATTAGACCGCGCGAGAAAAGCTGCAGCACAGGCAAATTGCATCGTGGTTCTAAAGGGGATGGATACAATTATCGCATCACCTGATGGGCGCTGCTATGTGAATACAATTGCGTCGCCTTGGCTTTCTACAGCGGGGAGTGGGGATGTGCTCGCGGGCGCGGTTGCAGGCTGTTTAGCACAGAAAATCCCTCCATTCGAAGCGGCGTGTGGCGCAGTGTGGATACATGGCGCTGCGTCTATGAAGTTAAGCGCAGGCATGGTTGCATCAGAATTGCCTATTGCTATGGCGCGTACGTTAAACGAAGTTTATAAAAGCGGGCATAAGATGGGGAATAATTAAGGCGCGCCGATTTTCTTTTTAAACATTAAAATGCTGTATTTTCTGGCGGATTAATTGTTTTTAGTAACTTTCTTTGAAAAAAATAAAAAAAACACTTGGCGAAGCTGAATCAATAGTGTAAAAACGCGCTCTGTAACCAGTTGCCTTACACATATAAATGCGGGTGTGGCGAAATTGGTAGACGCGCTAGATTTAGGTTCTAGTGTCTTAGGACGTGGGGGTTCAAGTCCCTCCACCCGCACCACTTATTAAGTAGTAAAAAAGATCAAGGTTATTTTGGTCTTTTTTTTTTAGTTGGCAATATATAAATAATGAGAAGTGAAGAGATATCATGCAAATCAAAGAGCTTAAAAGCGAAGGCCTTAGCCACGAGTTAGAAATTACTATTCCTGCAAATGACCTTGATAAGCGCGTTGAAGACCGCCTTGTTGAATACGGTAAGGGTGTGAACATCCCAGGTTTCCGTAAAGGTAAAGTACCAATGCCTGTTTTGCGTCAGCGTTACGGCAAGGCAATGCTTGGTGAAGTTCTTGAAAAAGCAGTTAACGAAACATCTTCACAAGTTTTAAGCGATAAAAAGATTAAGCCTGCTATGCAGCCTAAAATCGAAGTTGTTACTTTTGATGAGGGCAAAGACCTTGTTTACAAGATGGCTGTTGAATCTCTTCCTGAAGTTAAAGTTATGGATTTGAAAACAATCAAACTTGAAAAGCCTGTTGCAAAAGTGCCTGCTGAAAAAGTTGAAGAAACTTTGGCTGAGATTGCATCAAACAACTCAACAAGCAAAACAGTAGAAACAAAGCGTGCATCAAAAGATGGCGATATTGTTCTTATGGACTTTGCTGGCCGTCGTAAGCGCGATGACTTCACAGTTGAAGGCATGTCTTCATTAGGTTTTGAGTTGAAACTGGGCAGCGGCCAGTTCATTCCAGGCTTTGAGGATCAGTTGATCGGTAAGAAAGCGGGCGAAAAAGTTGAAGTTCTTGTAACTTTCCCTGCTGATTACGGCATGAAAGATCTTGCTGGTGAAGAAGCTATCTTTGACGTAACAATCCACGAACTTAAAGAATCTGTTGCTTGTGAAGTTGATGACGAGTTTGCAAAAACAGTTGGTTTTGATGATTTAGCTGCGCTTCGTAAAGTTATTGAAGAAAACATGAACGGTGAATATGACCGCATGAGCCGCCTAAAAGTGAAAAAAGCACTTTTGGATGTTCTTGATGACGCACATACAATTGAATTGCCATCAACAATGGTTGAGGCTGAGCATAGCAGCATCATTAGCCGTATCGAGCAAGAGCGTGCACAAGAGCACAATCATGCCCCAGGCGAAAAATGCGACCATGATCACAGCGTTGCAGACGAAGAAAAAGCAGAGCTTAAAGACATTGCGGAACGCCGCGTTCGTCTCGGCCTTGTTTTAGCTGAAATTGGTAATGCAAATGAAGTTACAGTAGCAGAGCAAGAGCTTCACCAAGCTGTTATTCAAGAAGCGCAAAAATACCAAGGTCAAGAAGCGCAAGTTTTTGAATATTACAAAAACAACCCGCAAATGATCGAGATGCTTCGCGCACCTTTGTTTGAAGAAAAAGTTGTTGATTTCATTCTTGAACAAGCAACAGTTAAAGAAGTAACTGTAGACGTTGAAGCGCTTCTTAAAGAAGACTTTGATGACGAAATGCCTGCGAAAAAAGAAAAGAAACCAGCGGCTAAAAAATCTACAGCAAAGAAGCCGGCAGCGAAAAAAGACGGCGATAAAAAGCCCGCTGCGAAAAAAGCTCCTGCAAAGAAAACAGCAGCTAAGAAATAAGCTGCTCAAAATTAGTCTTAAAAACATTCTAAGAAAGCCCGCTTTACAGAGCGGGCTTTTTGTTTTATGAGTTATAGAAATAATAAAAAAGAATAAATACGCAGGGAGGCTCTATGTTAGACAAGTTATCAAAATTATTTAATCTGGCTGCTAGTGTTGTGAGTGACACGGCGCGCGCACCTTATGATGCCTATACAGTGTTTAAAGAAGCTAATTTGAACGTTTTTTCAAAATTAGGACGTGCAAAACCCAAAGAAAGCACAATGTCAGATAAAGTTTGTGCTTCGCTTGGCGCATTTGGTCTGTCGGGCACGTTTACATGTGGCATTACAACATTATCATGGCTCGGCTTGGCAGGGGTGGGCGTTGCGTCTCTGCCCGTTATCGGCGTGGCTGGGGTTGCATGTGGCTTCGCAGGCAGTGGCCTAGTCGGTAAATTTGCGGCGGGGGAGAATGATCCTATTTACGCCAATACAAAAAAAGCTTGGCAAGCACTTAAACAGTAAACCCTACAGTAAACCCTTATGAGAAGGGCTGTGGGCCGACCGATATAATTTGCGGATATCTAGATTCGTCAATGGCGCGGCTCATTTGTTCTTGCGCGCGCTGCATTTCCAAACCAGAGGCCGCTTCACGTGTTTGGTCGGATAACTTATCACCTTCATATAAAGCATTTGGCGTAAGGCTTTGTTCACCTTGTATATGCTGCCTAAGAGCTTGGACGGTATTGCCATCTTCAAAGCCGCGCAGGGTAAACCCTGCTTGCTCGCCTAGTTCAACGCTGCTCTCAATCGTTATTTTGTCGCCGGCTTGTATATCTTCACCAGAAAAAGCGCGGGTGGAAACATACCCACTTAAGCTGCCAACGAAATCAGCCTGCATACCAGCGGGGCTTGTAATTCTAATGCTTGCAAGGCCACGCTGATCTAAGAACAATGTTTGCTTGTCTAATGTCATATCTTGATCGGCTTGAATGGTGTAGCGATATTTGAATGTATTGGCATCTGCATTCTCTTGGGGGGCGGGAAGTTTTGTATCTTCTGAAATATATGCCGCTTCGTGTTCAAATGTCGATTTGAGTGCTTTTAGGTTGTTTAAATTTTTAACCCATTTATCAACATTCAAATAACCCGCACCAGCACGCTCGTGGAATGGAATACCTGCATCGTTGGTGCGGAATACAGTGTCTGGGAAACGCTTGATGTCGGCTTCGGCAAGCATTTTGTCGGATTGTTTAACGGATTGGCTTTGGCCTGATGTTTCAACGGTCAGCTCTTGGTTTAGTTTTATCCCGAGTGCGTCCGCTTTTTCCATGCTTACATTTTGAATGTCAAGATCGGTACTATAAAGCGCCGCGATCATTATTTCTTCATGTGTAAGGCTGTCACTAAAGCTCTCAGCTATTTGATGATAATATTCGGCGGCTGTCGGGGTGGAAAACGACGTGCCTTGAATAGGGCTTCCATAGAAATCAGGCGTTTCCATTAGAAAATCCGCGCCAGTTGAGCTATATGAGGGCATGTAAACAGTATCCCCCTTTACATGTGCAGCCCCAACGATGACACTTTTTTGTGCATGTCCTTCAACTTGGCTAGAGGCTGTAATGTCGCGATACGCGGCGAATATATCGGTGTTGTCGTTAGGGATTACATAGCCGCTATAGCTATTACCTGCGGCGATAAATTGTATTGTGCCATTTTCTTCATGGAAATTATATTGCAAGATGTGCGCAGGGTTAACATCTTTGAGAAAATCACCATCTATGTCTATTCGTGATGGGTCATAACCATAGCTTTTTGACAGGATGATATTATCCGCGCCGTAGCTAGCAAGGGAAAGAATGCTGTTTGTTTCGTGAAACGCAAGGTCTGTCGACATGTAATAAACATCGTCTTCACCTTCCTGATCAGGGGATATCTTAAGTGCAAGCTGCTCGGCATATTGGTGCGTCATATCGCTATGCACGTGATTATTGGGTTCAATAACGATAAGACTAAAATCTGCACGTTGCTCAGGGATATTTAATGCCTCTGCCTGCGTGAAATAAATACCGTCTTCGCTGCCATATTTTTTGTAATTTGCTGTAATGTGGTCTTCAACGTCAATTTTGTAGCTGTTATATGTGTTCATTGCAATTTTGTGTTGAAAGCTCCTCTCTCTGCCTTCAAGTGGCGCTTCATAAGACTGGTCGGCATTTACAGCTGCGAGGGCTGTTGCGCGCTCAGGATTGGCCGCGCCGATTAGCTCTGTGCCCAATGGGACGATGTCTTTTAATGCAGGCGTTGCGTATTCCGGGTCATGTAGGCGGCGGGCTCTGGTGTAAAGGTCAATCTCTGCGTTGGCTTTACTTAACAATTTATCGGGAATGTTGCCGTAGTGACCATCACGCTGTGCTTGTGCCTTAAGGTAGGAGCTATCTAGCTCACGCTCGATCTTATCTGCAATGAAATCATGAAGATGCATTTCGCGCCCGCTAAGGCGCGCTCCTATAACTTGGTCTAATACGGCAATATCTAGACCATGTTTTTCTAAGACCGCAATCGTCTCTGTATTTAAATGCTTATCACGTTGATTGCCTATTAATAATGGAAGAGCCAGATAGGGCGATGTTCCTGAAAAATCGAGATATCCATCAAGGCTGTTTAAGTTCTCCATATTTGTGCTGAGTTCTTCAAATTTTGGGTTGTTTTTTAACTGGTTAAGCAAAACAATGGCATCGTGGCGGGGGG
>DELD01000010.1:60144-79049 GCA_002354205.1 Micavibrio sp. UBA2705
CATCGTGGCGGGTGTCCATATTTTGGAGCAGCGGGAGGATATGAGCATTGCTCGCGGGATTGTCCTGCTCGCCAAAAAGCTCTTCGTCAGTCAATCCTGTACTTACGGTGTTTTCGGGTGTGAGCGTTTGCGGGGCTTCATTGCCCGCATTGGTAGCGAGTGCATTAAAGGTCATGCTCGTGGTTAAGGCCACTGCGGCGAACTGTCTTTTTAGATTGCTCATATTATCCTTACCAAGATTAATCCCTCACGCGTATATTAGCGGCAATATGTTAATATAGATTTAATTGAAGTTTTTGGGATAAAGCGCAGGAATGGTTTAGAACATCTTGCGCAAAGCGCGACAAGATTGTAAATTCGTGAAGGAATCACTATATAGCCTTAATGATTAGGCTGTTTCTACAAAGTTCAAACACAAAGAAAGTACTGTAAATGCAAGAGCATAATCCTTTAGACACTTATATGAATAATTTAGTGCCAACAGTTATTGAAACAACGAATCGCGGTGAGCGCGCTTTTGACATTTTCTCACGCATGCTTAAAGAACGTATCATTTTCCTTTCAGGCGAAGTGAACGATCATGTGTCGACACTTATTTGTGCGCAAATGCTTTTCTTAGAAGCAGAAAACCCTAATAAAGACATTTCTTTCTACATTAACTCTCCGGGTGGCGTTGTGACATCTGGTCTTGCGATGTATGACACAATGCAATACATCAAACCTGACGTATCAACAGTATGTATTGGTCAGGCTTGTTCAATGGGTTCATTCCTACTTATGGCGGGCGCAGAAGGTAAGCGTTATGCATTGCCAAATGCGCGTGTTATGATCCACCAGCCTTTGGGCGGCGCACAAGGTCAGGCTAGTGATATTGAAATTCAAGCAAAAGAAATTTTGAAATTGCGTCACCGTTTGAACGAAACATACGCAAAGCACACAGGCCAAAAACTCAAAGCGCTCGAAGATGCGATGGATCGTGATAATTTCATGAGCGCGCATGAAGCGAAAGATTTCGGCCTTATTGACCACGTTGTTGAAACGCGCGGCGAATTAACAGCTGATGGTAAAAAAGACGACAAAAAAGACGATAAAAAGTCTAAAAAATAAGCTTTTTACGCAAAAATAAGATTATAAAAGAAGCCTGTAATAATTTTTACAGGCTTTTTCCTTGATATCTCAAAAAAATTAACCAAATCATTAATAATGGCCTATAATCTAAACGTGGGTACTACTATTCATTTGGAGCTCTTTTAGTATGTTTAATACAAATACACCGAACACAGAATCAACCGTTTATCCTGTTCTTCCGCTGCGTGACATTGTGATTTTTCCGCATATGATCGTGCCGCTTTTTGTCGGCAGAGAAAAATCCGTCAATGCATTAGAACAAGTGATGAATGAAGATAAGCAAATTTTGCTTGTAACGCAAAAAACGCCGGGGGAGGATGATCCTTCTAATAAAGACCTGCATGATGTGGGTACGGTGGGCAAAATTCTACAATTGCTGAAGCTTCCGGACGGTACGGTAAAAGTGCTTGTTGAAGGCACACAGCGCGTAAAAATTACGGAATTCTTAAAAACCGACACATATTTAGAAGTGAAGGGCGATGTTCTTGTTGATGAGAGCGAGGTGAGCGAAGAGCTTGAAGCATTAGGCCGCGCTGTTATCACGCAATTTGAACAATACGTAAAACTGAACAAGAAGATACCACCAGAAGTCATCGTTTCTGTGAACCAGATAGAAGAGCCATCCAAAATGGCTGATTCTGTCGCATCTCACTTGGCAATTAAACTTGATGAGAAGCAAGAATTGCTCGCGCTTCCGAATACAGCTGACCGTTTAGAGAAAATATTCGGTTATATGGAAGGTGAAATTGGCGTGTTGCAAGTTGAAAAACGCATACGCAGCCGCGTGAAGCAACAAATGGAAAAAACGCAGCGCGAATATTATTTGAACGAACAAATGAAAGCGATCCAGAAGGAGCTTGGTGAGAGCGAAGATGGCGTGGATGAAGTCGGTGAGATTGAGCAAGCTGTCGAGAAACTCCGTATTTCTAAAGAGGGCAAAGATAAATGCGCCGCAGAAATTAAAAAACTACGTCAGATGAGCCCTATGTCAGCGGAAGCGACCGTTGTACGTAATTATTTGGACTGGATGACAACCATTCCATGGAAAAAGAAAACGCGCGTTAAGAAAGACATTAAAGCCGCGAAGAAGATTTTGGATAAAGATCATTACGGCCTCGAAAAGGTAAAAGAACGTATTCTTGAATATTTGGCCGTGCAGCAGCGTACAAATAAAGTTAAAGGCCAGATTATTTGTTTAATGGGCCCGCCAGGTGTTGGTAAAACGTCGCTGGGTAAGTCGATAGCCAAGGCAACAAACCGTGAATTTATCCGTATTTCGCTTGGCGGCGTGCGTGATGAAAGCGAAATCCGTGGCCACCGCCGTACATATATTGGCGCGATGCCGGGTAAAATCATTCAAGGCATGAAGAAGGCGGGTAAGTCGAACCCGCTAATGATGCTTGATGAGATTGATAAAATGGCATCGGATTATCGTGGCGACCCTGCATCTGCAATGCTCGAGGTTCTTGACCCAGAGCAAAACGAAACATTTAACGATCATTATTTAGAAGTCGATTATGATTTGTCAGATGTGATGTTTGTTTGTACGTCAAACTCGCTTGATATGCCGCGTCCATTATTGGATCGTATGGAAGTGATTAATATTTCTGGCTACACAGAAGATGAAAAGCTCCAAATCGTACGCCGTCACTTGCTGAAGAAGCAAATGGATATGACGGGGCTGAAAAGTGCAGAATTTAGCATTACAGATCAAGCTCTCAAAAATCTTATTCGTCATTATACGAAAGAAGCGGGGGTGCGTAACTTAGAACGCGAACTTGCTAATCTCTGCCGTAAAGCGATTAAAGAAATTCTGATGAAGGGTAAGGAAAAGGTCAACATTACACCGAAAAGCTTGCCACGTTTTGCAGGCGTTGAGAAATATCAATTCGGTGAAGCGGGTGAACAAGACCGTGTCGGTGTTGTAACAGGGCTTGCCTATACAGAAGTCGGTGGCGATTTGCTGTCTATCGAGGCTGTGACGACCCCTGGTAAAGATGGTAAGGTTACAACAACAGGTAACTTGAAAGATGTCATGCGAGAATCGATCACCGTTGCGGAAATGCTGATTAAATCACGCGCTGCGAATTTGGGGATTGATTATGAAGCCTTGACCGAGAAAAATATCCACGTGCACGTTCCTGCAGGGGCTGTACCAAAAGACGGCCCATCTGCGGGTGCGGCGATGGTGACGGCAATTGTCTCTGCGCTAACGGAAATTGAAATTCGCAAAGACATTGCGATGACCGGTGAAGTGAATTTGCGTGGCTATGTTACGGCAATTGGTGGGCTAAAAGAAAAGCTTTTGGCTGCGTTACGCGGCGGCATTAAAAAGGTGATGATCCCAGCTGAAAATGAAAAAGACTTGGCTGATATACCTGCAAATGTCAAAAAAGGACTCGAAATTGTTCCTGTCAGTACAATTGAAGAAGTGCTCTCTCATGCGCTTGTGACGCTGCCAGAGCCGATTTTACTTTCCAATAATCAGGCGAAAAACGAGAAAATCGAGAAAATAGCCACAGATTCAGCGGAAAAAGACGAAAATGATGTGATTAGGCATTGAGTTTTTCTTTGATTCGGCATAAAACAGAATCACTTGGAAGTCTTGCCGTGCAAGGCCTAAAGGGGAAAGATGTTACATAATTTTGTTTTGTGTAATGTTACTTTTTCTTTTCATTGAGGACATTGTTTTTGGTGAAAAGAGATTTTGTTTTAACTTAAACTCTAAGGGAGAGCCCTCGTGAACAAAAAAGAACTTATTGATGCGATTGCAGAAAAATCAGAACTAACTAAATCACAAGCTGAAAAAGCATTGTCTTCATTCATCGACACAGTATCTGTGACTTTGAGCAAAGGTGACAGCGTTGAGCTTGTTGGTTTTGGCAAATTTGAAGTTAAAAACCGCGCAGCTCGTGATGGTCGTAACCCACAAACTGGCGAAACTATCAAAATCAAAGCTTCTAAAGTTCCTGCTTTCAAAGCTGGTAAAGGTCTTAAAGACACAGTTAACGGTTAATTCTAAATCGTTTATAGATTTTAAAGCCCGTCCTGTACTTCACGTATAGGCGGGTTTTTTCATTTTATATTCGTTTTTTTTATTATTTTGTGTTTTTAGGCTTGACCTCGCCAGTAATATCCATTAATTATCCTTTCACCACGCGCGGTTAGAGATCTGCGCAGCATCCTAAAAGGGCGGTTAGCTCAGTGGTAGAGCATCTCGTTTACACCGAGAGGGTCGGGAGTTCAAGTCTCTCACCGCCCACCATTTTTTCCAAATAGATATAGATTATTGTATTGTGAATTGGTTTGCTTATATAGGCAAGCCGACTTTGTCGATACTCACGCGCAATTTATCAGGCGTTGTTGGCTTGTATAAATAATCATCCGCGCCTGCGGCAATGATTTCTAGGCGCTTTGCGTCTTCTTCAATGCCAGTAAGGGCGATGATTGGGAATGCAAATTTATCATTTGCTTTGATCGCTTTGATGAGGTCTATGCCGTTATCATGGCCTAAGAAAATATCTGTAATAACAAGGCTGATTTCTTCATTTTCTAAATGTTGCAATGCGTCGGCACAGTTCTTTGCCGTGAAAACATTGTAATTTAACGTTTCCAAAATATTGCGTGTTACGAATAAAGTGACATTACAGTCATCAACAATTAGGCAGTTCATATATAGGCGCTCACTTTTTGAGGTGTTTCATTAATATCAAGGTAACATATTTTATAATTGAAATGGTTAACGCTATGTTTGATCTATTGTTTTTTTTAAGTAAAAAATGCTGCGCTGCGTATATATCTCATTTGCCCCCTGATGTATGATCCGCAAAATTTATATTTGGTATTTTCTAAAGGAGAACCGTTATGTTGATAGGCGTACCAAGCGAGATTAAGTCACAAGAACACCGCGTAGGGCTTGTGCCATCATCGGTCAAAGAGTTTACGGCTGGTGGTCATAGCGTTATCGTGCAGTCAAATGCGGGCATAGGCATTAACTTCACCGATGAAGATTATATCAATGTCGGTGCGGAAATTGTCGCGAGCGCCGAAGACGTTTATAGTAGAGCTGACATGATTATTAAGGTCAAGGAACCTTTAGAGCCAGAATACAAACTTATTCGTAAAGATCAGATTTTATTCACTTACCTGCATTTGGCGGCAGACCCTGCACAGGCGAAGGCTTTGATGGATTCGGGCTGTGTTGCTATCGCCTATGAAACGGTCACAGGCTATGGGCGCAGAGGGTTACCGCTTCTTGCTCCTATGAGCGAGATTGCAGGCCGTCTGTCGGTGCAGGTAGGCGCATATAACCTGCAAAAGCATAATGGCGGCACAGGACGCTTAATTAGCGGCGTACCTGGTGTGCGCCCTGCGGAGGTTTTGATCCTTGGCGGCGGCGTGGCAGGCTTTAATGCGGCGCAAATGGCAACGGGCTTAGGCGCGAATGTCACTATATTGGAGCGATCAAATGATCGTATGCGTTTTTTGGATGATTATTTCCGTGGGCGTGCCAATGTTGTCTATTCAAATGCTGATATTGTTGAGCGGTTTATACAAACGGCTGATTTGGTTGTCGGTACGGTGCTAATACCTGGCGAATCTGCACCGCGTATTATTACGAAAGACATGCTTGGTACAATGATGAAAGGTTCTGTCGTTGTTGATGTGTCCATTGACCAAGGGGGGTGTTTTGAAACTTCTCGCGTTACCACGCATAGCGAGCCGACATATGTCGTGGATGATATTGTACATTACTGTGTTGGCAATATGCCTGGGGCAGTGCCGTTGACTTCTGCGTTGGCGCTGAACCACTCTGTACTGCCTTATGCGTTGAATATTGCCAATAAAGGCTGGAAAGAAGCATTGCTTGCGGATCAAGGTCTGCGTGATGGCTTAAACATATGTCACGGCGAGGTCACACATAGCGGCGTTGCAGCGTCTCTAGAATTGCCATTTAACGCCGATCCAAGCGCATTATGTGCGTAAATTAGAAAAAAATGAAAAAAATGAAAAAAGGTGATTGACAGTTAGAAACGGAAACTGTAAAACTCCTTTCACTGCTTGGGCGGACGTAGTTCAGTTGGTTAGAACGCCGGCCTGTCACGCCGGAGGTCGCGGGTTCAAGTCCCGTCGTTCGCGCCATTATCTTGCGGTAATAAGAAAGCCTCCATTCGTGGGGGCTTTTTTTATGGCTGTATTCTATTGCGCGGATTTAAGCGGTTAAACTGTCGGGCTTTTCAGGGTGGGTGTGCTGCAATGGGCGTATATGTTCATCAATAGCGTATTCCATACGGGTGGTCAGTGCAATAATGTCACGCGGTGTCATCGCGAATGTTGTGCGGACGATCATGTCATCGCGCGTGAAACCGCAATGTTCACCGGCGCAGAAGCCGAGCTGCGCTTCGCGATGCATGTTTTGTAAATCCCATTCATCGCTGAGCCGGCTTATTGTTGGTTTATAATAGTTCTTCTGTTCAATGAAGAGCATCCCTTTAAGTGCGCTATAATCGACTAAATGGAAAAAACCTGACTGGGGTGTGGTGATAATGGTGATGCCGTTAATGCCATGCGTCAACTTATCCTCCGCTTCGGTGGGCGATATTCTTTTGATATTGCTATAAAGGCTAATCATTTTGGTGCGCTGCGCTTCGGTTATTTCAACGTCAGCAAAACCGTTGACAATCGCTTTCATCAATAAGCCGGAGAATTGATGTTTCGTGTTTAATGCTTTTAAATGCTTGTTACGCATTTTTATATGTGCGTCTTCGCTTGGGAAAACGGGCGTTAGTGCGTGCATATTCAGCGTCGATGGAAAATACTGTTTGAGCTTTTTTTCTTTTTTATAGGCTTCAACATATTTTTCTGAACCAATCATTACCCCAGTGCGCAGCCCAGTAAGGCCAATTTTTGAACCGCCCGCAAGCATAACCGTATTGTCATACATGTCCTCAATATTCAAAAACGGCATTGGTTTTTTCTTGGTATATTCAAGGCCAAGATACACCATGTCATCTATGGCAAGCAGCGTAGTGGGTGTATCACGTAATGCTCTAAATTTATCACGTTTCAGTGTGTTTAAAAGCTGCTCTTTTTGTTGATCTTTATAGCGGTTATAACGCACAAACACATCGGCGAGTTTTTCGGTGTCTTCTTGTCCGCGTACGTAACCTGTTGGGTTGTTTGGATTGGAATCGTAATAGGCGATCAATTGCTGCTCGCCTTTTTTCTCAACGCTGCGCATTAATTCTAGCAGTTTATCGGGGCAGACGCTGCCATCAGCTTCACGCTTTAACTTTACAATCTCTATACCCATTTTCTCAGGCTGGGCAAAGAATATACCGTAAGTTGGCACAGGCATAATAATCGCAGGCTTTAAGTCTTGTCTGGTGACTTCATTATAAGTTTTTGCGTGGGATAAACGGATAGCAAGTAGGCTGTCATATCCATCGGTCACGCCGTTTGTATAAGCGTAGCTTTGCAGCCCAACACCGCTCCAACCTGGCTGCTTAATATCAAATTCGCGGTCAAAAAATCCCATAATTTCCGTGGGCATGTAATGCGCGATATCGCCGTAATTATCATATTGATTAAGGGTAGACAGTGTTTTGTCCATGGCATATTGCGCGGCTTCTTTAAATGCACGGCAGGGGTCACCGATCGAAGCATCAATTCTTTTGAGGTTTGTCATGCGCATTGCCTTTCTTTGGGTGGTCTATACTAGCGCACGCATTATGAAAAATCAAGTTTTATTCAAAGCAGTAATAAAAACAGTGAATCATTATGCTCTAGGGGGTTTGATATAATAAATTTTTGCTATAAACTATGCAGCGCATTAAGTTAAAGGAAAGAATCATGGCCTCTAATGAATTTCTTCTGGAATACCTTCCAGTCTTAATTTTTATCTTCATCGCTTCAGCTGTGTCGCTGGCGATGTTTGTTGCGTCTATTATCGTTGGCAAAAGCAAGCCCGATGCGGAAAAACTATCTGCATATGAGTGTGGCTTTGATGCGTTCTCTGATGCACATAGCAAGTTTGATGTACGTTATTATTTGGTCGCGATTTTATTCATCATCTTTGATTTGGAAATTGCATTTCTTTTCCCGTGGGCAATTTCATTGGGTGAGATCGGCCTGATCGGCTTTTGGTCAATGATGGCGTTTTTAGGCGTGCTGACAGTTGGCTTCATTTATGAATGGAATAAAGGCGCGCTTGATTGGGAATAATCAGGCCTGCATAAAATAAAAAAGGTTTTAGTATAATGGGACATGATCGTCATAATTTTGAAGCGCCAGCATATGATTTGAATACAAATCTAAAAGCGCCGCCAGCCGAGCAGCAAGATGTTGTCGCAGCGGCGATTAATAAGCATGTGCAAGAAAAAGGCTTCTTGCTGACGCAGGCGGATAATTTATTTGACTGGGCGCGTACGGGCTCTATGTGGCCTATGACATTTGGCCTTGCGTGCTGCGCGGTGGAAATGATTCATTCTTACATGAGCCGTTATGACCTTGACCGTTTCGGCATTATTCCGCGCCCATCGCCGCGTCAATCGGATGTGATGATTGTCGCAGGCACTCTGACTAACAAAATGGCGCCAGCTTTACGCAAAGTTTATGACCAAATGCCAGAACCTCGCTGGGTTATCTCTATGGGCTCATGTGCGAATGGCGGCGGTTATTACCATTATTCTTATTCAGTTGTCCGTGGATGTGACCGCATTGTGCCGGTTGATATTTACGTCCCAGGTTGCCCGCCAACTGCGGAAGCTTTGGTTTATGGCCTGTTGCAGCTGCAAAAGAAAATTGGCCGCGAAGATACGCGCATTATACGATAAATTATTACACGTAAAGAAATTAGGGTTTGACCATGGTTGATGAACCAATAAATACCGAAGAACAGCATGATGAAGATGATTGCCTGCAAGCCTCTCGCGAAGAACTTGCGCAATACATATCTGCAAATTTAAAAGATTATCTTGTTTCACGCGAATGGCAAAAAGACGAATTATGCCTGAATATTCAGCGCGAAGATATTTGTTACGTTCTTAAATTCTTACGTGATGATGCACGTTGCCGCTTTACACAGCTTGTAAGCGTTACCGCCGTGGATTATCCAGACCATACAGAGCGCTTTACGATTGTTTATAATTTGCTTTCCATGACCAATAATGACAGAATTCGCCTGAAAACAAGTGCGCGTGAAACAGATATTGTTCCATCAGCGACATCAGTGTTTAGTTCAGCAGGGTGGATGGAACGCGAAGTTTTTGACATGTTTGGCGTTGCGTTTTCAAACCATTCTGACTTGCGCCGTATCCTTACGGATTACGGTTTTGAAGGTCATCCTTTGCGTAAAGACTTCCCACTAACAGGCTATGTTGAACTGCGTTATAGCGAAGAAGAAAAGCGTGTTGTTTATGAGCCTGTTCAATTAACGCAAGACTTCCGTTCATTTGATAACCTCAGCCCATGGGAAGGTATGACTGATGTTCAGCTTCCCGGTGATGAAAAAGCTGTGCGCCCTGAATTCGGTTGGCAGCCTACATCAACCAACGTTGAGCATAAGGAGTAGACACAATGACAGCATTACAAAAAGCAGAATGTGTTGACCTTTCTGACGAAACACAAATTAAGCCTTTTACATTTAACTTTGGTCCGCAGCACCCCGCTGCGCACGGCGTACTTCGCCTTGTTTTGGAAATGGAGGGGGAGGTCGTTGAACGCGCTGACCCACATATTGGCCTGCTCCACCGCGGTACAGAAAAGCTGATTGAGTATAAAACATATATGCAGGCGCTCCCTTATTTTGACCGTCTCGACTATGTTTGCCCGATGAACCAAGAGCATGTATTCGCGCTTTCTACTGAAAAGCTTTTGGGCATTACTGCGCCAGAGCGTGCGCAGTACATCCGTGTATTATTTGCGGAGCATGGGCGCATTTTGAACCATATGCTAAACCTCACAACCTTTGCCCTCGATGTTGGTGCGATTACGCCTGCGCTTTGGATCTTCGAAGAACGTGAAAAGGGTATGGAATTTTATGAACGCGTTTGCGGCGCAAGACTGCACGCAAATTATTTCCGCACAGGCGGCGTGGCGCAAGATATGCCCGCAGGCCTTGCTGAAGATATGATGACATGGCTTGAAGAACTTCCAAAACATATCGCTGACCTTGAAGGGTTGCTGACTGAAAACCGTATTTTCAAGCAGCGTACAGTTGATATTGGCATCGTCAAAAAATCAGAAGCACTTGATTGGGGCTTTACTGGCCCAATGCTGCGTGGTTCTGGTGTTGCGTGGGATCTGCGTAAGTCGCAGCCTTATGATGTTTACGACAAAATGGACTTTGACGTGCCGATAGGCAAAACGGGCGATTGTTACGCGCGCTACCTTATCCGCGTCGCGGAAATGTACGAATCAATCAAAATTATGAAGCAGTGCCTAGAAAACATGCCAAAAGGCGAAGTACGCTGTGATGATTATAAGGTCTCACCGCCGCCGCGCGCTGAAATGAAACAATCTATGGAAGCGCTTATTCACCATTTTAAGCTGTTTTCTGAAGGCTACCACGTGCCTGCTGGTGAAACCTATACAGCCGTTGAAGCGCCAAAAGGCGAGTTCGCGGTTTATTTGGTCGCTGATGGTACAAACCGCCCATATCGCTGTCATATTCGCGCCCCTGGTTTTTTACACCTACAAGGCTTTGATTTTATGACGAAAGGCCACATGCTGGCAGATGCCGTATCTATTATCGGCTCATTAGATATCGTTTTTGGAGAAATTGATCGATGAGAAAACCTTTTGATTTAGAGGCTGATTATCAGCCGAAAGACTTTGCATTCACGCCGAAATATAAAAAGAAAACGGCTGAGATTATTGCAAATTATCCTAAAGGCCGTCAGCAAAGCGCCGTGATGGGCTTGCTCGACCTTGCACAGCGCCAAGTCGGTGATGAAGGGGCGAAGGCTGATAAGCCATATGGTGGATGGATTCCCAAAGCAGCGATGGATCATATTGCGGAAGTGCTTTCTATGCCGCCAATGAAGGTTTATGAAGTTGCGACATTTTATTCAATGTATAATCTTGCGCCGGTTGGTAAATACCTTGTGCAAATTTGCGGCACTTCACCGTGCTGGCTATGTGGCGCGGCGAAAATTAAGAAGGTCTGTGAAGATCATTTAGGCATTAAATTGCTTGAAACCACTGAAGATGGCCTGTTTACATTAATGGAAGTTGAATGTTTGGGCGCATGCGTCAATGCCCCAATGGTACAAATCAATGATGATTACTATGAAGACTTAAATGAAGAAATCATGATTAAAATGCTCGATCAGCTTAAAGCGGGTAAGAAAATCACCGTTGGTTCGCAAACTGGCCGTAAAACATCCATGGCGGCTTCTGGCCCAACAAGCCTGATGGAAGAAGCAAAAAAAGCTAAAGTTATTTAGTTACTGGAATAAGGAAACGCACATTATGTTGCAGGATAAAGACCGTATATATACAAACCTTTATGGCTTTGAATCTTTTTCGCTCAAAGACGCGCAAAAGCGTGGCGATTGGGATAAAACGGGCAGCTTTGTTAAAAAGGGCGCGGATTGGATCATTAATGAAATGAAAGCATCTGGCCTACGTGGTCGTGGCGGTGCGGGGTTTCCAACGGGACTTAAATGGTCATTCATGCCTAAAGATTCAGGTAAGCCGCATTACCTTGTAATTAATGCAGATGAATCAGAGCCTGGTACGTGTAAAGACCGTGATATCCTGCGCCACGAACCCCATAAGTTAATTGAAGGCGCGCTGCTTGCAGGTTACGCCATGGGCGCACATGCGGCATATATATATGTTCGCGGTGAATTTTATAACGAAGCGTCATCACTAATGATTGCTGTAAAAGAAGCTTATGAGGCTGGCTTACTTGGTAAAAATGCAGCCAAATCTGGTTGGGACTTTGATGTTTATGTTCATCGCGGCGCAGGCGCTTATATTTGCGGTGAAGAAACCGCATTGATTGAAAGCCTTGAAGGTAAAAAAGGTCAGCCACGTAACAAACCGCCATTCCCCGCAATGGCAGGGCTTTATAGCTGCCCAACAACGGTAAACAACGTTGAAACAATTGCATCTGTGCCGACCATTCTACGTCGCGGCGGCGCATGGTTCGCAGGGCTTGGTTCTGATGAGAAAAACACAGGTACGAAGCTGTTCTGTATTTCAGGCCACGTTGAAAACCCATGTAATGTTGAAGAAGAAATGGGTATCCCGTTAAAAACGCTGATCGAAACACATTGCGGCGGCGTAAAAGGTGGCTGGGATAACTTGCTTGCGATTATTCCAGGCGGTTCGTCTACGCCATTACTGCCAAAAGACGTTTGCGATGACATTAAAATGGATTTTGATTCTCTGCGTGGGGCTGGCAGCGGTCTTGGTACGGCGGGCGTTATCGTCATGGATAAATCGACGGATATTGTTTACGCGATTGCACGGCTTTCCATGTTTTATATGCACGAATCTTGCGGGCAGTGTACACCGTGCCGTGAAGGTTCAGGCTGGCTATGGCGCATGATGATGCGCATGGTTGATGGCAATGCTACATTAGAAGAAATTGATCAGCTTTGGGATGTCACAAAAGAAATTGAAGGACAAACAATCTGCGCCCTTGGTGATGCTGCAGCATGGCCTGTGCAAGGTTTGATCCGCCATTTCAGACCAGAGCTTGAAGCACGTATAATGCATTACCGTAAACAAGCTGCTTGCGCGGCGTAAGAAAGGATCGTGATGAGGTTTTTGACATTAACATTATGCGCTTTAGCGTTAAGCATCTGCCTGAGCTTCGCTTTTAACGTGACGAGCAGTTTTGCGCGTGATGATAATGATCCAAAATTTACGAACTCTGCGGCGAGTGAATATATTGGTAAGCGTTATGTGGATGGTTGCATGAAAAGGTATATGGCGATGTACCGTACTGATAATTTGCCGATCGAACAACAAGAAGGGTTTAAACAGCACGCTAATACTGCATGTGAGTGTATGCTCGTTCAGGCGCGCTTACGCTTCACGCCCAGAGAGATGGCAGATATTCCGCGTATGTGCTGCGCAAACCCGAATGACTTTATTACACCTGATAATGACGAAGCGGCGGCGATGGATTTACACGTCAGATACATTGAGTTTTTTATGTATAGCGATGCATCGCGCTCATGTGGCTTGGTTCTTCATGACCACCCAGATAAGCGACTTTATAAAAACGCAGAAGAGTTCGAAAGAGGGATGCAACGCGGCAGAAGCGCACAAGATTACGGCAAAGCACTACGCGAGTATCACGAAAAAAATAGATAACGATAATAAAACAAAAACAAATAACCTTATGATTAATGGTGAGAGAATATGCCTAAGCTAACAATTAACGGTGTTGAAGTTGAAGTCGAAGCGGGAACGTCTATCCTGCAGGCGGCTGAGGAAATTGGCGTTGAAATTCCACGCTTTTGTTACCATGACCGTTTAAGCGTTCCTGCAAATTGCCGCATGTGTTTGGTTGACCTTGAAGGCGCGCCAAAGCCTGTTGCATCATGTGCTATGGCCTGCGGTGATGGCATGGTCATCAGAACGGATTCTGAGCGCGCGGAAAAAGCGCGTAAAGGCGTAATGGAATTCTTGCTGATTAACCACCCACTGGATTGCCCGATTTGTGACCAAGGCGGTGAATGTGACCTGCAAGACCAAGCTGTTGGTTATGGTTATGACCGTTCACGTTATCATGAAACAAAACGCTCTGTGCCGAATAAAGAGCTTGGTCCTTTGGTTGAAACCGTGATGACGCGTTGCATTAACTGCACGCGCTGCGTACGCTTTGCCGAAGAAGTCGCAGGCGTTGATGATATCGCGCAGCTTCACCGCGGCGAAGATGCTGAAATTACCACTTTCGTTGAAAAAACGATTAGCAGCGAGCTTTCAGGAAACTTGGTTGATGTTTGCCCTGTTGGCGCGCTCACTAACAAACCTTATGCTTACAAGGCGCGCCCTTGGGAGTTAAAGAAAACCATTTCAATTGATGTCCATGACGCGGTTGGTTCAAACATCCGCATTGACGCACGTGGCCGCGAAGTTTTACGCGTTATGCCACGCCTTAATGAAGATGTGAATGAAGAATGGATTTCAGATAAAACACGTTACGCCTTAGACGGACTAGCGAAAGGCCGCTTAGACCGCCCATATATCCGTAATAGCCGATCTAAGAAATTAGAGGAAGCAAGCTGGGGCGAGGCGTTAGCCCTTGTTGCCAAAAAGTTAAAAGCGTCTGATCCAAAAAAGACGGCAGCGCTTGTTGGTGACTTAGCTGATATTGAATCAACGGTAGCGCTGAAAGACTTAATGGCAGGCCTTGGCGTCGCAAATTTAGATTGCCGCGTTGATGGGGCAATGTACCCTGCGGATAATCGCGCAGGCTATTTGTTCAACACAACCATCGCAGGGCTTGAAGATTCTGATGCCGTTTTGCTTGTTGGCACAAATCCACGTATAGAAGCCGCGATGGTCAATGCGCGCATTCGTAAAACATGGCTTGCCAAACGCATTAAAGTTGGCGTTATTGGCGAAGACATGGATTTAAATTATCCTTATGCCCATATTGGCGATGATGCCGCGGCCTTAAGTAAAGCAAACGCATTCTTTAAAGGGGCGAAGAACCCCGTGATTATTGTTGGCAGCGCGGTTTTTAAACGCAGTGATGCACAGGCCGTTTTGAACGAAATTAATGCGATTTGCGAGAAATCAAAAGTCGTAACAAAAGACTGGAACGGATTCAATGTTCTACACAGTGCGGCAGGCCGCGTTGGCGCACTGGAAGTTGGTTTTACGCCAGCTAAGGGTGGCATGGATATCAATAAAATTATCAAAGCATCTGCCGATGATAGCCTTGAAACCTTATTCCTTCTTGGTGTTGACAACGCAGAGCTTATTAATGGGCTTGGTAAGAAAACCTTTGTCATTTACCAAGGACACCATGGTGATTTAGGGGCTTCAAATGCAGATGTGATATTACCGGCTGCGGCCTATAGTGAAAAAGATGCGTCTTATATGAATATGGAAGGGCGTTTACAGCGCGCGCAAAAAGCCGTATCAGCGCCAAATGAAGCGAAGCAAGACTGGACAATTATTCGCGCTTTGTCAGATAGCTTAGGCACAGCGCTGCCTTATAATGATTTGTATGAACTGCGCAAATCAATTCGCGCTCATTACAAACACTTCCCTGCTATTGATGAAGTGCAGGCCGCAGAATGGAAAGGCATTGGCGGTAAAGGCACATGTATTAAAGCGAAGTTTACGCCGGCAATTGATAATTTTTACATGACGAATGTTATTTGCCATGCATCAAAAGTAATGAAAGATTGTACGGATAGCTTTATTGCGCAGGGTGATAAGGCGATTGCCGCAGAATAAACGTTAATGCTATAAACCATTAATAAAATTTAAAAAGCTTGTCAGCGTTATGCCGATGAGCTTTTTTTGTGTCCTAATTCTTAGAAAAAAATGCACAATAAAAAAGGACAAGAATGAACCTGTCCTTTTTAAATATCTAAATAATAATTAAATGTTTAAGCACGGCTCGCCGTATTTTGTGCGGTGATCTTACCGTGGCAATGCTTGTATTTTTTCGTGCTACCACATGGGCAGTCTGAGTTACGCGGCACTTTACCCCATGTATCAGGATCATTCGCATCAAATTTTGGCTTCATCAAAGTCGCGCTTGGCTGCATCATTGGTGCGCCGCTATCGCCTTGACCATTAAGACTACGGCCTTCCTGTGCGTTTTGCGATTCTTGATAATCTTCGACCATTTTTTGCAGCGTTTCTTGGTCGAGGTTAAACTCAACAATACTCAAATTTTGCGTGATGTTTTCACCCATAGTGCTGAGCATAACTTCAAACATAGTAAAGGCTTCGGTTTTAAACTCATTAAGCGGGTCACGCTGACCAATCGCACGTAAATTAATACCTTGGCGTAAATGGTCAAGCTGAAGCAAGTGGTCTTTCCACGCGTTATCAAGCGTTTGGAGGACAAATGATTTTTCAATTTCGCGAAAAAAATCTTTGCCAGATTTCTCAGCTTTCTCCGCCATTTTCTTGTCTGAAGCCGCGATAATACGTTCTAAAATTTCTGTATTCGCAATGCCTTCTTCTTTTGCCCATTCATCAATTGGTAATTCTATACCAAGCAAGCGGATGCATTCTGTTTTTAAATGATCTGTTTGCCATTGTTCGGCATAACTACCCGCAGGCATTGATGCGTTGACAATATTTTCGATGACTTCATGGCGAATGTCGATGACCAGTTCTTCAACGCTTTCACTATCCATAATTTCACGGCGCTGTTCATAAATAATCTTACGCTGATCATTCATGACATCATCAAATTTCAAAAGGTTCTTACGAATTTCAAAGTTTTGACGCTCAACGCGGCCTTGGGCTTTTTCCAAAGCTTTACTTAACCATGGGTGCGTTAAGGCTTCACCATCACGCAGACCAATGGCTGAATTCCCCAAAACGGCTTCTAAAGCGTCAGGAGAGAAAATGCGCATAAGGTCATCTTCAACGGAAAGGAAGAATTTGGTCTCACCAGGGTCACCTTGACGGCCACAACGTCCACGAAGCTGGTTATCAATGCGCCGGCTTTCATGGCGTTCTGATGCAATGACCATCAGGCCGCCAGCTTCCTTGACAAGAGCTTCGTTCTCAGCAATTTCTTGCTTAATTTTTGCGATTTTCTCTTCGCGCTTTGCTTCGGATAAGTCATCGGCGACTTCTTGCGTGATGCGCATTTCCAAATTACCGCCAAGCTTAATATCAGTACCACGGCCAGCCATGTTGGTTGCAATGGTCACTGCGCCAGGTACGCCAGCCTGCGCAATAATATGCGCTTCTTGCTCGTGGTAACGTGCGTTGAGGACTTGGTGCTTAATTTTGTGCTTCTTTAGTACTTTTGAAAGCGCTTCAGATTTTTCAATCGATACTGTACCAACCAAAATAGGCTGCTGCTTTTCATTGGCTGCTCTAATCAGCTCTAGCATCGCTATTTCTTTATCGGCTTGTGATTTGTATATCTCATCATCATGGTCAATACGCGTTACAGGAACATTTGTAGGGATAGACAAAACGCCTAATTTATAAATCTCCATAAACTCAGTCGCTTCGGTAAGCGCTGTACCCGTCATGCCACCGAGTTTTGGATACATACGGAAGAAGTTTTGAAATGTAATGGAGGCGAGGGTTTGGTTCTCCTGCTGAATTTCAACATTTTCACGCGCTTCCAAAGCTTGGTGCAGGCCGTCAGAAAAACGACGACCATCCATCATGCGGCCTGTAAATTCATCAATCAAAACGACTTTATTGTCTTTAACAATATAATCCTTATCGACTTCAAATAATTTATGTGCGCGCAAAGCTTGGTTAACGTGATGCACTAAATTAATGTTCTGTGCATCATAAAGGTTTTCGTCTTCAAGCAAGCCATGTTCTTTAAGCAATTCTTCAATATGCTCAGAGCCTTGGTCATTTAATGAAATAGATTTCATTTTCTCATCAAGTTCATAATCATCTTCATTCAGAAGAGGGATCAGCTTATCGACTTTAACGTAAAGCTCAGGTGAACTTTCTGAGGGGCCAGAAATAATCAGCGGTGTACGCGCTTCATCAATCAAAATCGAGTCGACTTCATCGATTACGGCAAAGTTAAATGGGCGCTGTACCATTTCATCTAGGTTAAATTTCATGTTATCGCGCAGATAATCAAAACCAAACTCGTTATTTGTGCCGTAAGTCACGTCCGATGCATATGCATCGCGGCGTTCTTGATCACGTTTGTCTGATGTAATGCAGCCAACGCTAAGGCCAAGGAAGTTATAAATTTGTGCCATCCATGCGCTGTCACGTTCTGCCAAATAATCATTAACGGTCACAACATGCACACCTTTACCAGAAATGGCATTCAAGTAAGTAGGCATTGTCGCGACGAGGGTTTTACCTTCACCCGTGCGCATTTCAGAAATAAAGCCTTTATGAAGCGATACGCCGCCAATCATTTGCACATCAAAAGGACGCATCCCCAATGCACGCTTTGATGCTTCGCGCACCACAGCAAAAGCTTCGTATATGATGTCGTCTTCCGTCTCGCCATTTTCTAGGCGGCTGCGGAATTCGCTGGTTTTGCCTTTAAGCTCTTCATCATTTAATTTTCCAAATTCAGGTTCCAAGGCGTTGATTTTTTCAACATAGCCGTTGAGCTTTTTAAGCTGGCGTTCATTGCTTGAACCGAATATTTTAGTCGCTAGGTTTAACAGCATATTTCCTCTGTCAAATGTGTAGTTAAGGGTCTGCAAGAATATATAGGTAGTTTTGTGCAAACCGTCAATCAATGCCCATTAAAACTTAAGCTTTATACCTTTTTTTATTGCTTTTTATTTCGCATCTGTGCAGAAATGAAAATCGTTATATATAAATTATTATACATAAGCTACTCAATAACCGATTTTAAAGGGGTTTATTATGAAGATTAAAGGTTTTGTTGGACGTTATGGCGTATTGATGCTCTCAATGTTCACTATCTGCATAGGTGGATTTGTCTTTGCAAATTCTTACGGCAAAAAAGTTATGAATCAAGACGCTAGCATGATGGGCTCTATAGAACCTGCCGCAGGCGATGAAACAAAGGCTATGCCAAGCCTGCAAAACGCAAACGTAGAAATTAAGCCCGGCGACCCAACCGTTGCTGTTATTGATAAGGTTGA
>DELD01000002.1:0-650 GCA_002354205.1 Micavibrio sp. UBA2705
TAAAAAAGCCCCACAAAAAGCGGGGCTTAAATATTATTTATAATTTTATAATAATTACTGCTTAACGCTGCCTTGCGTGCCGCGCACGATCCATACGCCATTTTCAAGGCCAATAGAATTAATGCGACCTAAACCGCGCACTGCATCGCCAACGGATACTTTCTTAATATCCGTACTGCCTTCTTGTGCAATCCACGCCTCGTTCTGCGCAATGCCTTTTAACACCCACTCTACAGGGGCTTTAGGCTTGCTCTGCGCAGGCTTAGACGCTGAACGCGCCGATGGCATTGCAGGCGCTGTGCGCGTTGCTTTTGGCTTGGTATTACTCGCAGTGCTAATACGCTTTTTCATCGCGCTGACTTCCGCAGAAAGCGCGGACACATCATCACCATCACGGCGCATTTTAGCTAAATCTTTTTCCAAACGCTCCATCCGGGTGAGAATTTCATCCATTTGATCTTCTACGCTATCAAGCTTGCCAATAACCGCTTTAACAGCCGGCGCAGGAGCCTCTGGCACTGGCGCAGCAATAGATGGCATTGGTGCAGGCGCTGCCATGACCGGCATCTCAGGCGCGCTAATTGGCGCAGCGCCATCAAAATCAGGCATCGCCATCACAGGCTCTGGTGCTGTTGCTGTTGATGTGGATG
>DELD01000002.1:923-81284 GCA_002354205.1 Micavibrio sp. UBA2705
GTGCTGTTGCTGTTGATGTGGATGGCGTAGGCTCTGGCATTGCCATTACTGGCATATCCGGCACAGATGGCGTTGGCGCTGCTGGCACCGGCATATCTGGAACAGGTAATTCTGCAACTGGCGTTTGCTGCGCATCAAAATCAGGAACTGATGGTGTCGGCGCAGAAAAATCTGGCATAGGTGTCAGACCACCTTGCGCTGTGCCGCCCATATCCATTTTAGGAAACTCAATCGCTGCAGCGTTATTCGCATTATGCGGCGCAGAATCATCATCCATCACCATTGCTGTTGGCATTGGCGGCATTTCGCCCATATCCATCGCCGAAGAGTTGACATCAGGCATATCTGGCGCTGACATATTAGCCAAAGCTGCCTCTTGCTGTGCATTTTGGCCCGTCGCTGCCATGTTTTGAGGCTGCGTGCCCTGACCATTACCGCCTGGCATTTTGCCACCAAGTACAGTGAAGTAAACAGCGCCGCCAGCGCCGCCTAAAACAATGAGAATGAAAAGCAATTTACCGAAACCGCCTTTTTTCTTTTTCTTTGCTGGCGCGCCCTGAGCCGCAGGGTCAAGAGAATCTGCGTTATCGTCCCAATCTTCAAAATCATCTTCCCAATCATCACCCTCTGCAGAGTCAAGATCATCCATTAAACCATCGTCTAAATCGGCGTTTAGATCGTCAAAATCATCTTCAAAATTGTTTTCATCACTCATCACGACTGCACTTTCATTTCTTTTTATACTGTTATAAGAAACTATAAAAAAACAGGCCTTTAATCAAGGCCTGTTTTCAATCTGTATTACTTTCTCCGCGCAATTAACGTGGAAGTAAATTTAAGCTGCTTGGATCAAATCCTGCAGGCACAGCGCCCCCAGTATTTGTCGGCAAGCCACCACCTGTAGCAAAGGGCGTTGCGCCATTACCAAATGGTGATGTACTACCGCCCATCGCGCCAGGAGCCCCCATACGGGCACTTTCATAAACAGGATCAACAAACAAAATCCCAATGGGCGTGCCCGCAGCAACGCGCACCATAATTTCAGTATTCTCCCCTTCTTCAAGTAAAATATCCGTAACAATCTCAGAAGCCTCACTAACACCTTTCAGCATTTCTTGGTTAAGGTCGAGGTCTTCCTGTGTTTCAGAAATCGTTTCACCTGTCGTACTACTAATAACACTTGTCGATCCGCCTTCAGTAACCGCCTCTGCAACACCTTCGATGAACTTAGACGCAGCGGGCAGTAAAATACGTTTGAAATAGCGGTGGTCAACTTCAGTTGCTAGGCCAGGAAGAGACGTAGCAGGGTCAACGGCAACGCCGCTTACTGGATATGTTTTTCCATCTTTAACAATTTTATCAAAAGACAAAACGAGCTTCTCATCTTCACGGCTAAAATTACCAAGAATTTTAGAGCCTTCAAAATGCCCCGTTAAAACGCGCGCCATAACAACGCTTGGTACATCTGAATTTGCTTCGATAAGCAGCTGACCATATAAAATGTCACCAGGTACGATAAGCGGCTCTTCTTCTTCGCCCATCACCATTTGTTCATTGCTCATGCCATTCGCGCCCAAACCAAAGCCTGATTGATTTGCGCTCAGCCCTGCTTGCTGCCTACTCGCCATGCTCTCAAAATAAGACTGTTCATTGGTTACGGAAACACGCTCCATAGGCTTATATTCGTGGCGCTTTGCAACGATAGCCATTTGGTCCATCATCGCTTTTGACAATTTACCAAGAGCCTGCTTGCGCGCGTCCTGAGTCGTATCCGCTTGGCGCGGCATTGTTGCCATCGCACGCTGATTTTGAATTTCCATTAAACGGCGACGCTTATTTTCTTCATCTTGGCGGCGCATTCTTTTTTCTTGCAGGTCTTTCCACTGCGCCATGGGATCTTCGTTTTCATCCACTTCACGCGCAACGGGCGCAATTGTCGTCTTAATCGGGTCAACAGGTACAGGCACAAAGCTGTCTTGTTCTTCAACAGCTTCTTCAAAGTCTTGCTGATTTCTTGTTTCAAGTGCTTCTCTATAAATATCTGTGCTTTCTTCACCAACAGCGCCGCGAACGCCAGAAGATTGCCCTGTAGAAATTGCAGAGCTTTCAATCTTGACATCATCACTGCCGAATATGTTCACACTGATAATAATAATGATTAAGCCAACGATAATGACCCCGAATTTAAATATCGGGTTTTTGCGCCAAAGTTCTTTTATACTTTGTCCACCTTGAAAATCAGCATCCGCATCGAACTCATCAACACCGTCAAACTCATCATCAAATTGATCTTCATTACTCATGAACTTAATCCTGTAAAACTATATTAAACTTAAACAATCTATTGTGAATCATCTTCTGTAAGGCTCGCACGCACCATTTTGCCACCATCAGAAAGCAAAAGGATCGGCGCAGAATTTAACTCATACACATTCATACCATCACCAGACTTTACAGAGCTGTTCCAACCAGGAGACAGCAACGTAAGCGGCGTGCGCACATAAACCATGCCATCAACTTTATACGCCTTAGTACGTCTATCTGCGCCTGTGACAACCAATTTTTCAGCAGATTCAGGAGGCAAACCATCCAGAACGCTCGCTAAAGTTGCGTTACCTGCCGTAATGCTCAGTGATGAATTAATTAATGGGGCATTGGCCTTTGGGCCATATTCAGGAATACGCAAATCAAGGCGATAATAGACGCGGTCGCGGCGTGTGTTCAGACCGATAACGACAGGTGTTTGAAGACCGACCAAGCGGATCGACATATTGCCCTTTGCGAAATGTGTCGTTGGCGTAATTCTGAAAATATTCTCACCAGCAGAAGGCTTAATAATATCAAATTCACCCGCCCAAGTCATATCCAAAACGGGCCAAGGCTGTCCGGTAACATCAACAATAGAAACGGTTGTAACCGTGCCCATTGCAACATCAATCACATCAGGAATTTGACCTGGATCTAAAGATAATGTTTTTAAGCCAACTTCTGGTGTTGGCGCGTTGTACATGATGGTATCAATTGCTTGACGATTCTCATCATATATTTCCATGAAACGGCGTATTTCTGAAGGCTTAAGCGGGAACATGCTGTCCGTCGCAATGCCATATGCATCATCGTAAAATTGTTGTTTTTCTTTTTCCGCGCGCAACTTTAACTGCTCTTCACGCGAAAGGCCGCCGACTTCTTCGGCCGTTAAGCCCGGCAATGGTGGTGGCTGATTGCCCCCTTGCTGCGGTAGTGACATCCCAGGAAGCGCTGGCGCGCGCGCAGTGCCCGCCTCAACAAAGGGCGCTCTTTTATTCGCAGAATCACCCTCTTGTCCCTGCCCGCTATCAGCCTTTGGCTGCGGCAGGCTATTTAACAAGCTCTCAAAACTCCCCATAGAAGACGCGGGAGAATCATTTGCACTGGGCGCAGATACCGTTGGCGGCGGCGGTAGGTCTTGGGCGTCCGCAACACCTGAAGAAAATGTGAGACCTGAAGAAAATGCGATTAACGCTGACGCAGCCGTATAAACAGATACATATTTCACTTTTCTAAAACTATTGAGAAATACCATTGAAACTTTACCTTAATAACACTTGAAAACAAGGAAACATAAAAAATTTACGCATTGTGGGCAATGCATTTGCCCATAAAGCCTAGTTCTTAGCTGCGCCCCTGTCATTAACAAAAAACATTTTATCCCACATTGCCCACATTGTTCATTAGATGTGCGCACGCATTAAATAATAAAAAGACTTAACCATAAAAAGAAATCCATTGCTCAATACCCACACCATTCGGGCTTTCAAGCTTTGGTACACGCACAACAGTAAGCGTCACGCGCAGAGAATCTGTCTTACGCTGAGAGCCTGATTGATACGTCACAATCAGCGGTATCTCGATCCGCCAGGAATAGCGGCCATTATCAAGCCCTTCCCACAAAAGCACCGGCGCGGCGCGCGGCGCAGCCGTCACAACTTGTCTGTTATTTTGCACCATCTCCAAAATACTCGAACGCTCAAGAGCGGTTGTAAAACTCTCCCAGCCCGTACGCGTGAAATTACGTGAAGATTCTTGTAAGCGGCGGCGATAATCATGAAAACCAAAGGTCAAGACTTCCGTTGCTGCCTGTGCCACCCAAGACATCAAAGCTGGGTTAGATAGGTTCGGCTGTGAGAGCGACACCATTGGCACTAAACGGCCATCTACTGTCGTTGCAAAATATCTATCTTGTGGCTGGTGAACATTAATAACGAAAAACATTGCACCAATCAGCATGATCATGCTGACAACAAGAAACAAAACCGTTTTTTGCAGCGTACGATAACCATCGCGGTAATATTCATTACGGATTACAACAGCGCCGACCCCCTTTTCAAAAGGACGAACATCATCACTTCCCGCTGCATCTTGCGCATTTTGCGCGCCACCACCAGCAGGTTTGGGTTTTTTCTTCCCTGTACGTTTTACAGTCTTTTTAGAAGGGTCAATAGCTTGTTGCTGTGGGTCTGACATCGTGAGTACCTAAAGATTTCAACGCGATAAACTGGTGTTTCGCAAAAGTTTTGAACATAAAAGAACGGCACAAAAGGACTGCGCCAATTACAACCATACACAGTTATGATACGATAGCCTTATTGTCTACGCAAGCACATAAATAAAACCGCCCCATTCAGTGCCCTTAAAAAATTTCAAAATCTTTCGTGCAAAAAAATCTACGCTATGATAAAATTTATAGTCATATGGATATGTTCTGCTTGTTTGCAAGCGCCGCGAACGACATTCGTGTGATGGCCTAAAGGCGGGCTTATATTTTAATACGGGCTAAACTATCGTGGTTTTTTGGTAATCTAGGGGCACAATGCACAAAAAACAAAACGTCATAACGCGCAGCGCATCAACAAAGGTGAAGCATCTATTTGTTTTTACCATTACGTTTCTGTGCCTAAACTTTGCCCTCACTAAAGTCGCTAACGCCTGTTGTAACTGCTGTCTTTGGAATACACATATTCAAGAAAGCGCACAAACTTACACCGATACGGTATCGGTTGCCGCTGATGGTTTTGAGGCTCTGGTCGATTTTCTTTATGCTGATGGGGACGACACCTTTTGGAATAAGCAAATTTTGCCACAGCTACGCATAATGACTATGGAACTGACAACAGCGACCCTTGCCTTTAATGCCGTTATAGGCGCATTTTTTGACGCGCAAAGCTTGCAAGACTCAATCATGCGCATGCAAACGCTTTCCGCGGAAACTGCGCGCAACCAAATACCTTCGGTTTCTATGTGTCAATATGCCACATTATCAAAATCACTCACAGCCTCTGAAGTTGCGCAAAAAGAAACGACCCGCGCCATATCTGTGCTAAGTCTAAAGCGCAACACGCTTAACAATAAATTGCAAAGCTCCAAAAGCCCGAATGAAGATGTAAAATCACGCATCAGTCAATTTAAGTCAAAATATTGTATCGGCATTAGCGATTCAGCTGAATTTTCAGGGTTGCTCGGCACTTTATGTACAGCGCCCGCGCCGCCTGCTGATCCAAATACTATACCGCCATTAGGATCAAGAAAGAGAAACAAAGACATAAATTTTGTGCAGACCCTCGGCTTGCCGAAGACAATCTCTGCTGCTCTTTACCCGAATACTTATGGCCCCACCGAAAGCGTTTCGCAATTTGAAGACATCATTGCGCTGAGTAAGAATCTTTATGGCAGTGTGAATATGAGCGCCGCCACCAAAGAAGAATTAACACCAAAAACAGGCAACGCATCGCAATATAACATCATAAAGCGCCGCGCCCTGCAAGCCAAACGCAATGTCGCACAGCATAGCTTTGCAAATTATGTCGGCCTCAAGGCCGCAACAGACCGCGCCGATGGCAGCGAGCTGAGCGTTAAGCCACAAATTGAAGGTCTTCTCAGCCTGATGGGCGTTGATAACAGCGCAGGCAATAAATACACCGATTATTTTGCCAAAGCAGGCAATGAGCTTACAGAATCAAGCCCTAGCTATTGGACACAAATGGAGGTTCTGACAAAAACGCTCTATCAAGACCCGCGTTTTTACGCCAGCCTCTATGACAATCCAGCAAACGTAAAAAGACAGCAAGCCGCAATGAAAGCTATTGAGTTAATGCAAGAACGCGACATACACGAAACATCGCTGCGCACAGAAACCCTACTCTCATTATGGCTCGATTCAGAGCTAGAAAACTACGGAAAAGATATCGTTCAAGACTGGACCAATATGAAAGCCGCGAAAGAATGATGCCATTTGATAAAAAAGCCCCTGAACAAAAGATGGCAACACAACACGAAAAGCCGCGCCCCGCTAAGCGCAGTCTTCGCAGAATGCTGCGCCTGTGTTTCTTTATGCTGGCGCTATTTTGCGTTACGCTTACCCCCACAAAACAAGCACAAGCGCGCTGCTGTTACTGCTGCATAGAACCCGCGCAGCAGGCCATGCACGCCGCCCTTATTGGCCTTGTTATAGCAGCGCAAAATGCAGAATTTAAAACATTGCGCGACACGTTATTATCACAAACATGGTGGCATGCCGGCGTTGCGCCCCTCGCAAAAAGAGCAACACGAGAGCTTGTTACAAATGGTTGGTCGCTCGTCGCCTCGTTTGGCGCGATGCTTGATGGCAAGCTAATTAATGATAGAATCCTTGATATGCAGGTGCTCTCTGCAAAGTCAGCCCAGCGGCATATGCCCTCCAAAGCCATGTGTAAATTTGCATCACTAAGTAAATCAATGGCACAGGCCGATCAACGCGCAAAAATGGTGCATGATGTTTTAGGCGAATTTTCACTGCGCCGCGTATTAGGACAGGCAGAAACCATTGGCGCAACCGAAACCAAAGATATCGCAGGCCGCCTAAGAGCGACCTTAGAAAACCATTGTGGGCCAAATGAATTTGGCGGCGAAGTGACCGCGATCTGCCCTATTGGCCCAGGTAGCCCAACGACAACACCCTATACAGCCAAAGATATTAACTTTACAAATGCCATAGATGTCCCTGACACTATTAATATTGGCCTTGATTCAGCGATTATCGGTATAAATACAGAAGACGAAACCGCCAATGTCATGGCGATGAAAACAATGCTCTATAACCACCAAGCCGCACCACGCATTGGTAAAAAAGACTTACAAAACAACTATAGTGGGCAACAAAGCCGCTACTTAGATTGGCGCGGCACCGTTGCCAAAAGAACCGTTGCTGAAAACAGCTTTGATGCCATTATTGGCATGAAGGCCGCCAGCGGCGTTGCCGTCAAAGAAGAGTATAAATTACAATTAGAGAGCCTTGGCATGTCCGCCGCCGAAAGTGAAGCCATCGCTAAAACTGCGCCAAGTTACTGGGCGCAAATGGAACATTTAACGAAGAAGCTTTACCAAAACACAAATTTCTTTGTCAATCTCTATGACGGGCCAGATAACGTGCTGAGACAAAGCGCTTCAATGGATGCGATATCCTTAATGCAAATGCGTGATTACTATAATTCATTAATACGCTCAGAAATGGCACTATCTATCTTACTCGACACTGAAGTCGGCAAAGAGATCGGCGCTTTAAACAACGCATTAAATCAGTGGGGGCATTAGGACATGATCGGCAAGAACATTAGACGCCTCATGGCAATATTACTGATTATCGCCGCATTGCAAGCACCGCTATCTCGTGATGCGAAGGCTTATTGCTGCCTATGTACAGAATGTATTTCAATCGGCGCGATGCTCGGAGCAGCAGGATCAGGCCTTGTTGCCGATATCACAGCAAAAGTCAGCACATTTTTTGCATCCAATATTATTGGCACGCTAACAAACGGGCTTTTCAAAGGCGCATTACAGAGCATGACCATGGAGCTTGTCACAGCGGGGCAATCATTAGTACCTCCCATAGGGGCGATGCTTGACGGCCAAGCGCATATAAACGCAATAAAAGAAATGCAAACCTTACAGGCACACACTGCGCGCGATCAAATGCCCTCCGTTGCAATGTGCCAATTCGCATCTTTATCAAAATCTATAGCCTCAGCCGATCAACAACGCAACCTAACGCAAGAGATTTTAAGTAAGCGTTCCCTTGATCGTCAGCTCGGCCTGCCCGGCCTGGTAGGCGCGGGAGGTTCGACCGCTCAGCAAAGCAACTTAGCCTCGCGCTTCGCGCAATATTTAACAGCATATTGTGACCCCAATGACGAAAACGGCATCCTTGGCGAAGCCCTTGGCAATAAATGCGCAGGCCCCGATAACCGTATCAATCGCGACATTGATTTTACAGGGCTTCTCCAAGGTGATTTAACCCTCAATCTTGACTTCACTGTCCCTGTAGATACAGAAGACGAAACAGACATATTCAATATGGAAGCAAATTTATATTCAAGTGATGTCGTCCTACGCCCGAAAGACAACGTCCTCAAAAACCCTGACAACCGAGACAATTACTTAGCGCTACGCTCGCTTCTTGCAAAAAAATCTGTCGCCGAGAATAGTTTCCACGCACTGGTCGCATTAAAAACAGAAAATCAGTTTAGCAATACTTCTTATTTTGAAGATATGCATCGACTAACAAAAGGCTCGTATCAAGACCCCGCCTTTTACGTCACACTTTATGATAACCCTGCCAATGTTTTACGACAAAATGCCGCTATGCAGGGCATCGGCCTCATGCAACAGCGTGATATTTTTGAAAGCCAAATCCGCTCGGAAATGCTGCTTTCTGTCCTGCTTGAAACAAAGTTAGAGCAAAGCTCTAAAGACACAATTGGGGGCGTTAAATAAATGAATAAAACACGCACCAACATACAAACAGCGCAGGAAAAATGCACCAAGATATGCAAGGTGTTCTTGTGTATTATGGTGCTGCTTTGTGCATCGTCGTTTGCGAGTAAAGCTTACGCCTATTGCTGCCCATGTGTTGATTGTATGACGGTATCTGACATGCATTCGGATACGAATGATGCGCTCGAAGATAATTTAAATGACGAATTTGAAGAGACTATGGAGTGGTTCCCAAAGTTCTGGGGCGAAAACATTTTTCCGGCTTTAAAGCTTATGACGATGGAGGCCACAACATCAGCCTTTCCACTGCAGCCAATAATCGGCGCGTTTCTCGACGGCGTACAATTAAACAAAGCGATATTAGAAATTCAGACCATGCAGGCCCGCATTACGCGTGACCAAATGCCCGCCGTATCAATGTGCCGCTACGCGTCGCTAACAAAGGGTCTCGCGGCGAGCCAATCCAAAGCGCGCTTTAATGCATCATATTTGTCCAAGAGGTCACTTGAACGTCAGCTTGGCGGCAACATTACAGATGAAGACCAAGAATATCTTGATAATATTTCCGACCATTACACCCGTTATGATCAGTTCTTGAGCAATTATTGTGATCCGCAAGACTTCCAAAACGGCCTCGGCGTTGTCAATGGCTGTGCAGGGGTAAGAAAAAACAGAGACATTAACTATAATCAGCTTATTGACAGCCCGCTGACACTGAATGTCGATTATACAGATTCCCTTGTCACCGAGGATGAGGTTGATATTCTCGCGATGGCATCAAATTTATTTTCTGATGAATTAATCAATCGCGATTTTAGACAGTTCACAGACGAACAGCGCGCCAACCAGTTTGTCCAATACAGAGCTTTGCTAGCAAAGCGAAATGTCGCGGAATACAGCTTTAACTCTATTATTGGCATGAAAACAGCCGGTAGCGGCGCATCCAATGTACAAATGGATGGCCTTATGCGAGAGCTGATGCCAAGTGGCGCGCAAGCTGACGCAGAAAGGCAGGCGCTACTCTTCCCAAAAATTGCCGCCGCAGGTGCAAACCCGAACCCAAGTTATTACGCACAAATGGAATTGCTAACGCAGAAACTATTCCAAGATGTAAGTTTCTATACCAATTTATACGACAACCCCGCCAATGTTGAGCGCCAATATGCAGCCATGCAGGCCTTAGGGCTTATGCAGCGTCGCGATGCTTATGAAAGCATGGTGCGCAGTGAATTGCTGGCGTCCCTCTTGGTCGAAATGGACGTTGCAGAGAAACAAAAGGAATTACAGTAAGGTAAAATGATAAAGCTTTTTGTACATAAAGCGCCTGCAAAAAAAGGTGCAGCGACATTATCCAAGACATATAGCTTATGCCTATATACGCTAATGGCTTTATCTGTCATTATTTTATCATCCACGCCAGTATTTGCCGCTTTATTGAGCACAGCTCAAGTCCAAATAACAGGGTTAGAGCCAAATAGCATAGCCACAATCAGCATTGAAAATACCGGACAAACACAACAAGCGACAGTAACCAAAAAAGGCGCCGTACAAATTGTAGGCCAATTCCCTGAAAATGAGCGCGCAGGCATTTCTAGCGGTATTAATTATACGTTGAATTATGAAGTGCCTTATCGCGATCAAGACGGCCGCCGGCGCACCCTGAATAACATCATCACATTTTCATTTTCCGCGCTGACCAATGATGTCATTATTTTGGGTAACGCGAGCGACACAGCGCTTATTGAATATGCATCAGGCTCCGCAAACATGAAGAACACCACCGCATCTGCGTCAGGAATCTTTAAAAACGTTTTTATGCAAAACCTTAATTTTAGAAAAGACAGTCAAGGCACTGCTTTTGTCATTATTACCAATACCGAGCCTGAAACCGGCGCCCCGCTTGACCCTGTTTATATTGAGGCTAGCTTTTCAATTGCAAAACCTGCAAAACATCGGATGACAAAAGAAAGTATCAAAAACGTATTTTCAAGCCTCAGTAACGGCACATTCAAGATGAACGACAGCAAGATCGAGGGTGCATGGGGTGTCGGCATGAAAGCCATGGCCATGGAACTTAGCACGAATGTCATGTCTCTCGCGGGTCCTATCGGCGCTTTTTTTGACGGATATATGCTCAACACTGCAATTGGTAGAATGCAGGTCTTGCGCGCAGAAACAACACAGCGTCATATGCCTTCAGTTAATATGTGCGTATTCCCAAGCCTCAGTAAATCTATTGCACGCGGCGCATTTAATGCCCGCGCCACAGCGCAAATTTTAGCAAAACAAATGCAAGATTATGATTTACAGCATGTCGATTCTGCGGGCGCGATGATTAGCAATAATCAAGATCGAGACTACATCAATAAATTCCGTGATTATTACTGTCATACGCAACAAAATGGCGAAGATGGCTTGGAAGCATTTTGTAAAACAACCGCGACGACAAGCCGTACAAATTACGATGTGAACTTCCCTGCTTTTTTCTCAGAGCTGCGTGATAACCCTATTAACTTAACAGGTTCTCCTGGAACATTATCCTTCGGTGAGATGGATTTGTTCCAACTGACAAAAAACCTTTATGGATCGAATATTAAAACAATGCCTGAGAATGTTTTCTCAAGTTCTGATGGCTCACGTCCCATTACTGAAATCCGGTCTCTACAGGCTATTCGTAATGTGGCAAAAAACAGCTTTGCGAACCTTGTTGGCGGCAACGCCCGCATGACGGGTATTGGCGGCGCTGATGCCCCATCTTACGAATCAATGATGGAAAACTTGACCAAGAAAACCTATCAAGACCCAGCTTTCTACATTAATTTATACGATAACCCTGAAAACGTTCAACGCCAAAAAGCCGCAATCAAAGCCGTCCAGCTTATGCAAGGCTGGGATATCGTTAAAGCATTACACAGACGCGAAATGCTGCTTTCTATGCTATTAGAGCTTAAACTGCGCAAAGAACAAAAAAGGCTAGAAGTCAGCACGCAGTAAACTGACATAAGCTGATTTAAAAAATCATTCGCAGTCAAAATTACACCTTATGGGCTTGAGGGGCGAGTGCCAGCCTCCATATAAAATGCATCTTGATGATCGCCGTTTATTTGACTGCTTACAATTTGCCCTAAAACGCTACGCTTGCTTTTTACAGACGTTTCTATCGTATGCACCGCGCTTACAAACGGTACGCGCACGCCGTGATAATCCATATTCTCACCCAACCAATCTAAAGCAATGCCATATCCACGATCAAGTTTACGTACCAAACTTGGGCGCATTGCGCCAAGCCAATGCGTCGCGTGAATATCATGGCTCATAGCTAAGGAAGCAGCCAATACAGACGGCAGCACCAAAGAAGCTTCTTGCCCCGTCAAATTCGCCGCATCCATCCGCGCATAAGAAACACATAGCCGCGATATTTCTACATATTGGCATGCCGGCATGCGGTCAATGGGAAGTTCCTGTGCGCAGCTCCTCAGCAAAGGCACTGAGATATCAGTATTGCTATAAGGGATAAGGCGCACCGTACCAACATAAGTTTGGCTGGGCACATGCTGCACAAGCGCCATTGTCGAAAAATCATCATAGGCATCGCGCTCAATACCGCAGGCCATGCCTTGTTCATATTGATGTTCTTGACAATACGCATTATACCTAACTTTATAAGCTTCTTCTTCTAAAGCCGGCGCTTTGACAACAACATTCTGCGCCGTTAAATGATACGCTTTGACCAATGAAAAATTACTTTGAAAAAGCTCAAAACCGCTTAAAGCTGGCTGGTTTTCTGAAAAACGATCAGATAAACTTAATTTCCCTGTATTTATTCCAGTACCCATAATGCCCCCCAGCAATTATTATGTTTAGTTATTATATAACCGCACACTACACCTCACATTTAGTTATGTCAACATGCTGCCTTGTGAAAAATACGTATTTACAAAAGCTTATATAAAGGCGTGTCATTTATAGCACGAGGGGTGCGGCCTTACGCGGAACGCATTTCATCAAGCTCGAGCCAACGCATTTCCGCGCGTTCTAAGCGACGTTTAGCTGTATCCAGTTCCTGCGTTGTCTTCATAAATCCCTCGGGGTCATCATTGTAGAATGAGACATTGGCGAGTTTTTTATTATATGCGGCAATCTCAGCTTCAAAAGCCGCAATCTCTGCAGGCAAATTATCTAATTCATATTGTAGTTTATAGGATAATTTCTTTTGCGGCTTCGTGGCCTGCGGCGCAATATCACTGCTTTGATCTGCGGCTTCATCCTTTTTGGGTTTTGGGCCCTCATCACGCTCTTTTTTAAGTTTCTTTGCGGCTTTTTGTTCGGCGGCCTTACGCGCCTCGACATAATCAGAATAGCCGCCAATATAGCCCTCGACTTTGCCGTCACCTTCAAATGCGAGAGTCTTGGTCACCACTTGATCCAAAAAATCACGATCATGCGAGACAACAAATAATGTGCCGGTATAATTGACCAAGATTTCCTCAAGCATATCGAGCGTATCCATATCCAGATCATTGGTCGGCTCATCAAGGATTAAAAATTCACCAGGGTCGGCCAAAACCTTCGCCAGCATCAAACGGTTTTTCTGACCGCCTGATAAATGCATCACCTTGTCATCGACCCGCGCAGGGTCAAACAAAAAGTCTTTTAAATAACCGCATACATGGCGGTGCTTGCCCATCACATATAAATAATCGCCGCCATTCGTACATAAGGTCTGTTTAAGTGTATCCTCCAAATTAAGCGCAGAACGCTTTTGGTCAAAATACGAAACATTGACATTTTTCTGGCGTTTAACCCGCCCTTGATCAGGGGTCAGCTCGCCAATGAGTAACTTCAAAAAGGTTGATTTGCCAGAGCCGTTTTTACCTAAAATGCCAATACGGTCACCGCGCGTGATACGCAGATTAAAGCCTTCCAAGATCGTTTTCTCTTCAAACTTCTTATGGACATTATAAAATTCAGCACAGATTTTAGATGATTTTTCAGTGTCGATCATCGGTACATCCATTCGCGCCATCATATTGCGGAAAGACGATTTATCGGCGAAAAGCTTATCGCGCGCTTCTTTCATTAACTCAAGTCGGCGTACATTACGCTTTCTACGCGCTTTAACGCCGCGTGAGGCCCATTCGACTTCTTGCTGCACCATTTTCTCACGGTTTTTAATCTCGCGCGCCTCTTGCTCAATTAACGCTGATGACCATTCATCAAAATAGCCAAAGCCGCGTGTACAAACGCGCACACCGCCGCGATCAATCCAAAAAATACGGTTCGTTATATTAGCTAAAAACGCCTTGTCGTGGCTAACGCAGAGCATTGTGCCGCTATAGCCATTTAAGAAACCCTCTAACCATTCAATGCCCTCTAAATCCAAATGGTTGGTCGGTTCATCTAATAACAGTAAATCAGGTTCTTCGACCAAGGCGCGCGCAAGGCAGGCACGGCGGAGCTGCCCACCAGATAAATCTGTCATCATCGCTTCGGGCTCTAAGCCAAGCGGCATTAAAATCATATCGACTTTATAATCTTGGGATTCTTCTTTGCTTTCTTTGCTCAAACCGCCAAAGGTGAAATCAAAAACACTCTCGCCCGCTTTGGGTTCAATATCTTGCTGCATATAGCCAACGCTTAAGCCCTGCACCGTCCAACGCTCGCCCTCATCAAGCTCTTTTTCACCGGTAATCATCCGCATCAGCGTGGTTTTGCCCGCGCCATTACGCCCAACCAAAGCAATGCGGCTGCGCTCATGAATATTCAGCGTCAGATCATCAAAAATGACCTTGCCTGATAATGTTACGCCCGCTTCTTGCAGCGCTAAGATTAATTGTTCACTCATAACCATATACATACAAAGAAAAAAACGCCGCGTAAAGCGGCGTTTTATGTTTCATCATTTAATATATTAGGGCTGCGGCGTGTTTTGATCGCCTTGCGCTGCTGGCGCGCTTGCGTCTTTGCGCAAGGCGGCATATTCATTTGCGCCTAAGAATTTCTTCAGCTTCTCGCTTGTATTCGCGCTAAGCTCTGGCGCTTTGGCAATGCGCTCTAACGCGCCATGCATTTTGTCGCGAATATCATCTTTATATTGCCCATAGCTCGCAAGATTATCGACAAGGCGCGATGCAAGCTGCGGATTGCGCTGATCTTCCGCACCAGATTCTAATTGAATGATTTTATCTGCGAGTAAAGTATAACCGCTGCCATCAGGCGCATGGAACAGACCGCCATTTCCTGCAAGGCCGTTAAATAATGAACGAATACGGTTCGCCGTAATATTCGATTTATTATCGGCGTGATTGCACAGATCAGCGAAAGCTTGACCATCCTGCGCTGAGGAAGCAACGATTTGCGCCCAGCTATCCGTCGCAGTGACGTAATCTTTGTGCTGCGCGTAAAAATCATCACGGTAATGCGCATGGTCAGCCTGTGCCATTTTGCTGCCCATAATCGCAACAAAAGCGGCTTGCTTATCATTAAAGTTATTCGACATGCTGTAATGCGCTTTCAAAAGCGGATAAGCCGCGGCCTCCTCGCTTGCCGCAATATAATGTAAGGCTTTGTTCATCAAGGCGCGGCGGCCTTTTTCTGCCATATTATACGCGTAAGGCTTATTATAATCAGCTGTGTTTTGGTAAGTATCAATCCATTTTGAATAAAGCGTCGTCGCGATATTCTGTGAAAGGCTCTGGCGTACTGCGCCAATTTGCACAGGGTCACGCTTGGCAAAGTTTTGCGCAATCATCGCCGTTGATGGGATGTTGAGCATCAACGCTTTTACTTCATCATCAAGGCTAGCATCATCCAAAATTGTTTCAAACAACTGCGCGATACGCGGGTCAGCATTGTAAGTTTTACCGTTCTGCGCGACTTTAACGCCGCTAACAAGCTCACGTTCTAAAAACATTTGGATCGCCGACCAGCGGTTAAACATATCCGTATCATTTTTCGCTAAGAATAGCAGCTCATCACTGCTGTAATCCGCTTTAAGGCTCACTGGCGCTGAAAAATTACGCAGCAATGACGGTGTGCAGCCCTTTGGCACAAAATAGGCATATTGCTCCGACGCGCTATCAAGGTGAATAGTCTCTGACACCACCTCGTTACCATCTTTATCGAGCAAGCCAAACGCCACAGGGATAACGCGCGGCGCGCCATCTGATACGCCGTCAATTTTCGGCACATCTTGTTTAAGGTCAAGCAAGAAGCGCCCGCGCTTCTCATCATAAGACCAATCCGCCGTTAATGTTGGGCGGCCGCCTTGTGTGTACCAGAGCATAAATTGGTCTAAATTCACATTATTAGCATCGGCATGGGCGTTGACCCAGTCTTCCACCGCAACGGCCTGACCATCATGGCGTTTAAAATAAAGGTCTGCGCCATCTTTAAAGCCTTGCTCGCCGACAATGCTTTTGAGCACGCGATTCACTTCAGCGCCTTTATTATAGACGGTTGAAGTATAAATATTATTCATCTCTTCAGCCTCTTCCATACGCGGCGCATGAACCATTGGGCCGTTATCTTCGCTGAACTGAGAAGCTTTTAGCGCCATCACATCTTGAATGCGCGTTGCCAATGCATTGCCCATATCAGCCGAGAATGACTGGTCACGATAAACGGTAAGGCCTTCTTTCAAACAAAGTTCAAGCCAGTTTTTAACCGTAACACGATTGCCCGTCCAGTTGTGGAAATATTCATGACCAATAACGCCTTCGACATTATAATAATCCGCATCATTCGCATATGAAGGATGCGCCAATAGATATTTAGGGTTAAAGACATTTAGCCCCTTATTTTCCATCGCGCCCATATTGAAATAATCATCAGCCACCACCATGTACTTATCAAGGTCATAAGCAAGTCCCCAAACATCTTCATCCCAGCGCATCGCGTTTTTCAGAGAATCCATTGCGTGCTGTAAGCCTTCTTTATATTTCGGCTCGGCATAAACTTCTAACTTCACATCACGCCCTGCATTGGTTGTGTATGTGTCTTCAATCATCGCGAAATTATTGCCACAAAGCGCAAATAAATATGTTGGTTTTAAAAAAGGGTCTTCCCAGCGGCGGCGCACTAAGCCATCACCTAAGTCTTCTTCTTCGGTCATATTACCGTTCGACAAAGCATTTTGCACTTTGCTTGGGTCAAAAATAATATCTGTCGTGAATTTTGCTAAATTATCGGGGCGGTCAACCGCATATGTGATACGGCGGAAACCTTCGGCTTCGCATTGTGTGGTGTAACTGCCACCTTGTTTATATAAGCCTTCGGCTGCGCCGTTTTCTTTGGCGTTAAAACTGGTTTCAACTTCCAGCTCAAAGCTTTCTAATCCTGTATCTAACGTTAAAGTATCATCGCCCTTCACATAGCCCGCTTTCGGGTCTGTGCTGGCTGATAAAGCTTTACCGTTCACCTTAACGCTATCAAGGTCAAAATATTCGCCGTTAAGCACTAATGGTTCATTATGCTGACCATTACGCTGAATTTTGGTTTTTGTCACAATGCGCGCCTGCCCATCAACCCCGTCATCATCAAGGAAGAATGTCATATGGACTTCTGGCGTAAAATATTTTGGTGGTTGGTAATCCGCGCGGCGAATTGCTGTGCTTTGCTCAGCCATTGTGAAGTTCTCCCTAATAATATTATTTTTATGGCTGCTATTATTAAAGAATATTGCGCGTTATGTCAAGACAATTGCTCCCAAACTTCGCCCTCTGTATCTATATCCGAGACATCTTTATGGTGAATGTTCGCGCCGCGCATGTCATGCGCCTCCGCCGCGCGCAATTCTGGCAGCGCTTTTACGCGGACAATCCCTGCATATAAATTCGCAGGGAATAAAGTAATATTAACGCGGACATTGGATACCGCCTTATTATACGTGGCGCGCGCCAACGCAATTTCGCTTTCATTCGCGTAATATTGATCCATCAGCGCATCTAGCTGCGGATAGTCATGGTAATGCGGATATTGCGGAGCGAGGGCGAGCATAAAATGCATCATTTCGCCAAGTTTTTCAGCGTGAATAATATAACGCTGCAGCCCTGTTATATCGTAAATATACGGCGCAGGCGGTGGGTCGAGCAACAAGGCAACAAGGTCTGAGATTAATTCACGCTGGTCGTCCATAAATTTATCACAAAGCTGAACAATTTCAGGCGCATAAAGGTGACGTTTTTGCATCGCAACGTCAATACGCGCGACCTCACCATAGGCACGGTCTTTAATTTTCCCCAAATGGCGGCACCAGACATAGCTGGCAACAACAAAAAACACGAGAAAAGCAGATATGGAATAATTTACAGCGTCAAACATGGCGGAAGTATATCACACGCATAATAAAGAAAAATAGCGAAACTTAACGCTTAATACTTCCTTTGACAGTTTTCATAGAAAAAACGGCAGATTGATTCTATTTTTTCTTTAAAGCAGCCCTGACGAACATCAACGCAATATTGCACACGCCCACTATGTGAAAGACCATCCCAATACTGCTTAATTTCGCTAACGCCTTGCCTTGAATTAAGATATTCAGCGCTGTACCTACTCTCGCCATTTATGCGGTTTTGTGATGTAGCCGCGCCTGATGGAGGGTTATTTTGCAACTGAAGGAAATATTGCTGCATCGCCTGTTTCTGTGCCTGAGATTGCGCAGGGCTCTGCGCTTGCGCGGCTCTTTGTGCAAGCTCTTGCTTGGCACGCTGCGTTTGCTGCTGACTTTGCGTTTGGACGCTGCGGTTCAAAGCATCCAAATAGCCCTCCGCGTTAACGCCTTGCGCGCCTGTTAAAAACACAGCCATCATCATCAGAAAACAAATTCTCACGCTTTACGACACCTTCCTGCAGAAGTTAACCTTCTTGATTTAAATACTCTAACGCATCTTCCATTAACACATCGTCAAATTCCAAAATAATATAATCCATGAATTTATTGATATCTTGTTCTTTTTCAATCTCAGCAAAGGCCAAAATCAACTCTTGATGCGTCTCGCTTTCCACCGCCAAGTTTTCTATTTCATCTAGCGCATCATCAACCCGCGCAAGGACAATCGGCTGTGCATCAGATGCAGCGCCCTGCGCGCCCAAAAGCGCCGCGCGCTCTGCCGCGAAATCATTTTGCGCCAACAAAGCCACGACAAGCACCACAGCGACAATACTTGCTAGCGCGTAAGCCGGCTTTAAAGCACGTCCCCATAGGCCAAAAACTGTGCCCATTACGCCTGTGCGCAAGCCCCCCTCATCGCGCGCTTCAGCTTGCGACGCGGCGTATTGTGCCTCCCTGACAATTTGCGCACGCGCAGCGGCAACAACATCCGTATTCAATGCTGGCACGGTAAAATCATCCAGCTGCGCATCGAGGCTCTGCGCCTGTAAATATAAATCCAAGGCGCCGGCATCTTCACGCAGGAAGTCTCTTAAAGCATCGACATCGGCCCCTTGCCAAAGGTTAAAATCGCTGCCGTAAATCGCCAAGTTTCGTTTAAATGTTTTTAAGGTAATATCACTCATATGACCTCCTGACTTTTTTGTAAATTTTGCTTTAATGCTTTGCGTCCACGCACCAAAAGGCTCTCAATCGCCTTGACTGAGATGCCCATCGCATCTGCCGCTTCTTTATTGCTCATTTCTTGGTAATAAACCAAAACCACCGCCTGACGTGCACGCGCTGGCAGGGTTTGCAGCGCGGCTTCAACATGCGCGCTGCGCTGTGCCTGCTCATGTTCAAAATCACTGCGCTCCGCCCCGTGCAAAGGGACGACATCAATATCAACCGCCGTTTGCACGGGTTGTCGTTTATTTTTACGCTGCACATCAATGCATAAATTTGTCGCCACGCGGTAAATCCATGCCCGCGCGGAAATATCTTTTTGTCGGCTCCAATGCATGGATTTTTGCCACAAATGCACCAATATATCTTGCAACATATCTTCACATTCTGCGCCTGTGAAACCAAGGCGATAAACAAGACGATTAAGCGCCGCGGCATAACGTTCACAAAAAACATCAAAAGCCGCATGCTGCCCTTCGGCCATGCCCATTAGCAATTCCCCGTCATTCATCGCGGAAAATTTATGCTGCACTTCATTATGTTTGAAAATCTTATCTCTCAATATACAAAACCTTTATCATCCCTTTATTCGCGGCACTTATCGCGGGCAAGGTCGCAGGCAAATTTCTTGTTTTCTTGCTGACATTTTTGCTGCAGTTTCTGGCAGAAAAAGGCGCGTTCTTCCGCGTCCGCATTTTGCCATTTTTCTTCTAGCTTTTTCTCGCGCGCGGCGCATCTTTGCAAATGTTCCTCTTTTAATTCTTCTAAGCGTGCGGCGCGCTGCGCAGGCGGCAAAGCCATCAATTCTTCTTTAAGTCGCTGTTTATTAAAATCAGGTCGTGGACTATGGCGCTGCTCATGGTTTTGTAGTGGCTCTGTGCGTTTCCCATCAAGGTGCATCCCCTCATGTGCATAGCCATCCTGTGCATAGACATGCGCTATCGTGCTAATCTGTATTAACATGATAAGAACCATCACTACTTTGATTCTTCTCTGCTGCATTACTGTTTTTTTCTTCCTTATAAATTGTGTAATAAGCCACGGCGCAAAAATGCGTTAGCGCTCCTGCATCGTGGCTAAAAACATTATTGTCCTATAGTTTCGCGCTTGTCTTTTAACTTTGCACGGTGCTCTTTTACTTTGTCATGATGCGCCTTCGCTTTTTCACGGTGCTCTTCATGCTTTTCCTTATGCTCTTCTACGCGTTCTTTATGATTTCCCTGGCGCTCTTTGGCTTCCTCATGGCGTTGCTGCATTTTTTCTTTATGGTCTTCACGTTTTTCTTTTGCAGATTCATGGCGTTCTTGCATCTTCTCTTTATGTGCATCCATACGCTCTTTATGATCTTCGCGCTTTTCTTTTACAGCTTCTTTACGCTCTGCTGCTTTGGCTTTTTGTGTTTCAATGCGCTCTTTCATTGCTGCGCCGTGGCCTGCCGCTTGCGCGTGATGATGTGCGCCCAAAGAAATACAGCTCACCGATACTGCCAATAATGTTAAAAATTTACGTTTTTTCATTTTGAGTCCCCTCGCTAAATTTGACCTATTAAATACTATAACGCCAAGGCCTTAAAAAACCCTTCATATTATTTATCTCTTTTTTGCGCGCACAACCATAAGTCACATCAATTTGCTTTTTCACCTTATTTCGTGTATTATACGCATAACATTATATAACCGCACACAACATATAAGGGTATAAATGAAACGCATTATTGTAAGTCTTGACGGTACATGGCAAACGGCTGAACAGGATAATCCGACAAATATTAAACTGATTCACGATTGTTTTATGCCTTACGACAAAAACGGCGTAGAGCAACTTACAAAGCATTTTTCCGGCATCGGCACACAAGGCAATAAATTAAAACGGCTTTTTAACGGTATCACAGGTGGCAGCCTCGAAGACCGTATTAAAGAAGCTTATAAATTTATCGTCGAAAATTACAATAATGGTGATGAAATTATCCTTTCAGGCTTTAGTCGCGGCGCGTTTACCGCACGTACATTAAACGGCATGATGTATAAAGCGGGCATTATCGACCCTAGCAAAGTTGACGACCTCGACCAAGCCATTGAAGAGGCATATGATTTTTATCAAACAAATCACCGTCCAAACAGCAAACACGGCGTAGATTTCCGTGAAAAACATGCCATGGCTGAGCGCCCTAAAACAGTTCTGGCTTGCTTTGATACAGTCGGTTCACTGGGCATCCCCCCGCAGCTGACAACATTTGCCAATCTTTTTAATAAAGACCACGCATTCCATGATACACGGGTCAACAGAAACACAACCCATGCCTTTCATATTGCCGCGATTAATGAACACCGTAAAAACTTTCAACTCACCCCAATGCGCGCATCTGAAAATGCCGACACACAGGTGACGCAGCTTTGGTGCGTTGGTAACCACAGCGCAATTGGCGGCGGCAGTGACCATAACAGCAATAAGCCGCTTTCCGATATTGCAGGTTTAAAAATGATTGAACTGCTGGAAAAACAATGCAATGTCGGGTTTAGCGCCGCCAAAATACAAGAAAAATTTGCGCCTAATGCCCTCGCAACCCCCCATAGCGATTTTAAACAAAAGGGCTTTATTTGGAAAATTTCCGGCCTCAACACGCAGCGTATCATTAGCATGAGTGAGCAGTTCGCTGATTCTGTCGGGGAGCGCTGGAAAAACAATCAAAACTACCGCCCCTCGCAGCTCAATAAATTTTCTGACAATGCAGGAAATTTCCCTCTCTGCCCATATCCAAAGCCTTAAGCGCGCAGGAAAAACGCGCTTTAGAATTCTTTTCATTCACGCTGTGATCCATGGTAAAATGGATGGGTAATGAAAGATTCTGATACAGATAGAGAAGGCATAGACCTCGACAACCTGCCCCCTGACATCGTGCGCACGAAATATTGGCACGCGATTGATAATGAACGCGTCCAATGCGATTTATGCCCGCGTGCGTGCAAAATGAAACAGGGGCAGCGCGGCCTATGCTTTATTCGCCAGAACCTTGGCGGCGAAGTCGTGATGACCAGCTATGGGCGTTCGTCAGGGTTTTGCATTGACCCTATTGAAAAGAAACCCCTCAACCACTTCCTACCCGGCACGCCTGTCTTATCGCTTGGCACTGCCGGGTGTAATTTATCGTGTAATTTCTGCCAAAATTGGGATATTTCCAAAGCCCGCGCCATGGATAACATACAGGACCTCGCAAGCCCTGAGGCCATCGCCGACGCTGCGGTGCGTACAGGCTGTAAATCGGTTGCTTTCACCTATAACGACCCTGTGATTTTCCATGAATATGCGATTGATATTGCGCAGGCCTGTCATGAACGCGATATTAAAACCGTTGCCGTCACAGCGGGTTATGTTTGCGATGCACCGCGCAAAGAGTTTTACGCCCATATGGACGCTGCAAATGTTGATTTAAAAGCATTCTCACAGGATTTTTACTGGAAACAAACCAAGAGCGAGCTGCGCCCTGTGCTAGATACGCTTGAATATTTAAAACATGAAACCAATGTTTGGTTTGAAATCACGACCCTGCTCATTCCCGATGAGAACGATTCCAGCCAAGAAATCACCGAACAATGCGAATGGATTGTAAAGCACCTTGGTACAGATGTGCCGATCCATTTCAGCGCGTTTCACCCTGATTATCGGATGAAGGATAAAAACCACACCCCGCCTGCGACCCTAAAACGCGCGCGGCAAATTGCGCTCGATCACGGGCTTGAATACGTCTATACAGGCAATATTCATGACCCAATAGGCGACACTACATATTGCCCCAAATGCCAAGCCGAGCTGATTAAACGCGACTGGTATCAAATTAATGGCTGGGGTTTAACCGATGATGGATCATGCAGCCATTGCGGTTATAAAATCGCAGGGCGCTTTGATGGCAAGCATGGCGATTGGGGGCGCAAGCGCGTGCCGGTGCGCATCGGCGCAGAAAATGTCACCATCGCACCGCCCGTGAGTAAACGTAAAGAACCACCAAAGCGCCAACATAATATGCCGCCAGAAATGGTTAGAAGGAGATATGAAATGCCCAAAGATTCCAATTTATCGATGCTTGATCCTCAAGTTGCTGGTGCATTTTACCCCAATGACCCATCAAGACTTTCTGTCATGGTTGATAACATCATCAATAATGCCCGCGCCCCTGCCATGCAGCCAAAGGCGATTATTGCGCCTCATGCAGGATATATTTATTCAGGCGCAATTGCAGGCAATGCCTATAAAACCGTGGCGCATCGTGCCAATAAAATCAAGAAAATCGTCCTGTTCGGCCCGCCGCACCGCGCCCCCGTGCGCGGTATCTGCGTCCCCAAATATGACGCATTACTGACTCCGCTTGGCCCAGTGAGCATCAATAAAGAAGGCATTGAAACGCTTAAAACCCTCGACTATGTCTATGCCGACAACGCGCCCTTTAAAGGCGAACATGACCTTGAAGTGCAGCTGCCCTTTATTCAGCGCGTCTTTGAACATGCCCAGATTATTCCCGCCCTGATCGGTCAGACAACGCCCGAGCAAGTCGCCGATGCGCTGAAGCTGTTATGGGGCGACGAAGAAACGCTGATTATCATTTCATCAGACCTCAGCCATTTTGAGGAATATAAAGACACATATAAACTTGATAATGCCGCAGCAATTGCAATCGAGACCCTTAACCCCGCGGGGCTGAACGATCAGCAAGCCTGCGGACGCCACGCGATACGCGGCCTGTTATTAGAAGCGCAGCGCCGCCAAATGCGCGCCACCACTATTGATCTGCGTAATAGCGGCGACACCAAAGGTGATAAAAGCCGCTGCGTTGGTTATGGCGCGTTTGTTTTTGAATATAATGATGGCATTAAAACCGACCCGCGCCTTGCTGAGAATATGCTCACGGTAGCCAAAACCATGGTGATTGAAACTGCCAAACAAAATGGCCGTAAGGCGCAAATTCAGCTCAAAGGCGTGCCTCGACCCTTAATGAACCAGCGCGGCGTCTTCGTCACTATTAACAAGAAAGGCCAGCTACGCGGCTGCTACGGCTCATTCATCCCGAATAAACCTCTCATCCTTGATATTGCGGAGCAGTCATATAATGCAGGGTTTAACGACCCACGTTTTGCGCCGCTTAAAACCGAGGAATTAAAAGATTGTGATATTGGCCTGTCTATCCTTTCCATCCCAGGGCCATTAGAGTTCACAGATGAAGCGGATTTATTAAGCAAGATCCAGCCCAATATTGACGGACTTATTTTAAAAGATGGGCGCCACCAAGGCTTGTTCCTGCCGCAAGTATGGGAAAGCCTCACAACGCCAAAAGACTTCTTAAACGGCCTTAAACGCAAAGCTGGATTGCCGGAAGATCACTGGTCAGAAAGCGTCACTATTCAACGCTTCACGGCTGAAAAAATTGGCCCTGTGAAGTTTTAATAAAGCGCATTTTATGGGAGCATAAATATGATGTATCAATCTCTTAGTGAAATAAATGACCTCTTTGATGTCTTTTTCATCGTATTTTTTGGTATTTGGCAATTTGGCTTTGCGCTTGGCGGCGCGTTTATGCTGCTTATTGGCGCGGTAATTATTTATGATTTTTTTAATTGGCGTTCTGGTGCAGATAAGTATTTAACCGAGGGTGATATTATTGGCGTTCGCGTTTCAGGGCGTACAACATCCGCACAAAAGGACGATGAAGAAGATATTACTGCCTCTCTTGACATGCAGGATTGGCAGCGCCGCAAAAATGGCAAGAAAGCAGGGTTTTTATCTGCTGCCTTTGGCAATTTCTTTGCCCTGTTAGTCGTTTTAATGTTTTTTGGCATCCCCGCCGCATTTTTCGCTTTTGGCGCACATACGGCATATGATTATCACAAGTTACAAAAAGACGGCGCGCGTAGCCAAGGCATAGTTTCAGACTATAAAAGCTATTATGATAGCGATAGCGGCACAACCTATAATGCGGTTATAAGCTATACAGATCAGACTGGAACGCCCCATGAGGTTAAAGACCGCATTGGCAGCGGCAAACGCAAATTTACCATTGGGCAGCGTGTCAGGGTTATCTATGACAAACAAAAACCCGCACATTTTTACATTGACGATTACTGGCACAATATGACCATCGCCTATGTCTTTATCAGCATAGCATTGCTGTTCTTTTTTTTGGTTTTTGGCGGTTTCAACCTTATCGCGGATAAGTTCAAAGGCACGAAGCATTACACCAGCGCGCCGCAGAAAAAACGCCGCCAAGAAAACTATGACGGTGAAATCTATTACGAAGTGATTGAGTATGTCACCCGCGACGGACAGCGCGTGCGCGCAAGCACAAATAGCGGCAGCTCGTCATTAAAAAACAAAATCCCCGGCAGCCGCGTCCAAATTATTGCCAGCAAAAAAGACCCTGAATCTGTGCGCCGCCGCACCACGCTGTGGCTATGGATAGGCCTGATTGTCGGCGTTGGGCCTGGGCTTGGCCTGCTGACCCTCGCTTTCGCCAAAGGCATTAGCCCATTTTTCTTTGTCATACTGGCCTTTTTTGCCCTCAAGAAAGGGCCTAAAATTTATAAAATTTGGGCGGAATATAAGGCGCTATCCCCCGAAGAACAAGAAGAGAAGAAGGATGCTTTCGCAAAAAAGAAAATTACGCGCAAAGCCGAGAGAAACGCAGGGCCTTTATTAGACAAATATGACATTCAAGACCGCCTGCGCTTTTATGCTGCGCGCGCTAAAGTTAGCGCGTTCATCTTACTCATCCTAGCTGGAAGCCTTTTAAGCACGGCTTATTATATGGATACCAGTTTCTACGAAAACATAATTTCTAACCCACAAAGCATATTTGATTTTCAGGGCGAAAAACTAAAAGAAGATCACTTTATCAGCCTTATCCTTGGCGGCTTTGGTATATTTTTATCCATTATATGCGTACAAAGCTACCTCGCAGCACGGACGAAACGATTCTAATGCTATCGGATATTTACGGCTAAATTACATACAGCCCATGATAAAGTTTGTTCATAGGCGAGGCGCTGTTCCAAAGTTGGCGGGTCTGCATCCATCAATGCGCTAAACTCATCGCTATTACGCACCTCATATTGCGCATCTTCTAATGCTGCTTTCATGCTACGCATCAGCGCGTCATCTTTAGAAAAATCAATGGTGATAACGCCTTCAGGTCCATGAAACTTCATATCACCCGTCTCAATAAAGGCGCGAAAACTGGTCATGCCGACATCAATGCCTGCAATCTCACGTGAAGCCCAACTTCCTGTTGCCGCGGCTATGTAATCTTGCTCTGCAAGATTCGCTGACTTATCGTTAAAAAGATCTTTGTAATACGACATTACCCCACAACCCCTTATGGTATAGTTGCTTACCAAAATACTATAAAGGGGTTAATTTTCAATAAACGCTGGGGGCGATTATCCTCCCTTATTTACAACGGCAAATGCATTAAACTTTTGCCCAATGCTAAAAACGCTCTATGATTACTGTTATGAAGATTTCAACGATACGCATAAATACAGCCCAAGATACAAAACAGCACAGCCTATTACGCTATGTCGGCTGGGCGATTAACGGCCTTTCTATTCTCGCCATTTCGGCGCATTTGGGCGGCGGCTTTATAGCTGTACTTAGCGCATGTTTATTGACGTTAATTTTGCCGCCCATTGCCGCCATATTCGCCTTTTTCGCCGCCATTACAACATGGGGCTGGCCGTGGTATTTGGCGCTGATCATTTTCTTGTGGCCTGTTGTTTTCCTTGTTCTTGGCATAGGTATGCTTGGCAGCGTCTATTTATGGATGCGCCATAAATTTAAGCCGCAAGCGCCAAATCCCGAAAGCGAAGCCATTGAAGTTGAATATGAAATCATTGATGAGCAAGAAGATGAGCCCGCGGAAAAACCCTAGCCAGCCCCTTTCACACAAGGGCTGATGCCTAAAATGCAATCAATAATAAACATAATTTTTACGCCTGCTGCGCTATACTCAATGAATGGGAGTTTGGGTTGGAATGATGATTGTCTAGGATTTGCCGCAAAAAGATAACGATTCTTATGCACCCCGCCCCAATGCTCCGCATTCAGGCTCCGTCTTAGGCTGCACATTATTTTCCCAAATAACAAAACTATAAAAACAATAAACAGCCAGTAACGGGAGTAACATAGAATGAAATACCAAAAATGGGTTATTTTTAGCGCAGCGATTTCTGCAATCATGCTTAGCACAGCCACACAATGTAAAGCCGCCGGCGTTATGGGTTTTGAAATAAACGATTACGCGCCACTTTTACAACAAGACCAATTCACGCAGGAACAAGATATACAGCTTTATGAGAAACGTGGCTTCCATTATGACCGCTATTCACACCATCTGTTTGAACAATCAGGCGAGCGTCAAATAGAGGCGCGCATACGTTATTTTAAAAATGAGCGCATGCAAATCAGCCATGATTATGGCGCGAATTTTACAGATGGCAGCGCGGAATCTGTGCGCGCCATGCTGCGCATGACCTTCAAATTCTAAGCTGCACATGTAAATTGAATCTCAATAAAAATGCACGGCAGAGCCAAAACGCACTGTTTTTATCAAATAAATTATTGAGATTCAAAATCTCTACGCTATCATAGATCAATTATTTTGATTCCTAACTCAAGGTTCTCCCCTATGGTACGCCCAGCACATATTCAGTTTAAAAATACACTACAGCAAAAATTAGCGAATATTGTCGAGAATCCTTATGTTATCGGTTTTATTACCGTTTTGATTATTATTAACGCCATTACCCTTGGCCTTGAGACATCCGACACAATATCTAGTGAATTTGGGCATTTTTTTCACTTGCTTGACGTGACCATACTTGGCGTATTTACAGCCGAGCTGCTCGCTAAACTCTACGCCTATCGCTTGTCCTTTTTCAAAAGCGGTTGGAATGTCTTTGACTTTTTGATCGTCGCTATCGCATGGATACCCGCAAGCGGCCCATTCGCAGTCTTTCGGGCGCTGCGTATCCTAAGGGTACTGCGCCTACTTTCTGTTGTCCCGCAGCTGCGCCGCGTTATTAACGCACTTGGTCATTCTATACCGGGCATGTCATCCGTTTTTGGCGTGCTTTGCCTGATATTCTATATTTGCGCAGTCCTCACAACAAAAATATTTGGCGCGCATCCTGACCCACATATGCAAGAATTATTCGGCACAATGGGCGCGTCCACATATACATTATTCCAAGTCATGACGTTAGAAGGCTGGACCAGTGAAGTTGTTGGCCCAACAATGGAAATTTTTCCTTGGGCATGGATGTTCTTTGTCCCCTTCATCATCACCACCAGCTTTGCGGTACTAAACTTGTTTATCGGCATTATCGTTGATGCCATGAACGTCGTACAAAACGGGCATCATGGTGAAGAGCTTGAAGAAGTTGACCTCAAAACCATTCATTATGATGTCAGAGAACTGCGTAAAGAGATTTCAGAACTGAAAAAACAGCTCGAAAAATAGCCGATTATTGATATCTTATACAGTATAATAAATGACAAAAAAACACAAAAAAACCCCGCAACAAAGCGGGGTTTTATTATATTTCGTGACTTAATTAAGCCGCGCTACGCATCAAGGTTTGATACTTTCAGCGCGTTATCTTGGATAAATTCACGGCGTGGCAGCACAACATCTCCCATTAATGTGGTGAAGATATTATCTGCCTCGACAACATCGCCTATTTTCACTTTGAGCAATGTACGACATTCTTTATCAAGCGTTGTCTCCCAAAGCTGGTCAGGATTCATTTCACCAAGACCTTTATAGCGCTGGATGGCAAGGCCTTTACGCGCCGCTTCTAAGGTTGTTTTGAACAAATCATGCGGTCCGTTGACTTTGCCAAGTTCTTTATCATTGACCATGATAGAACCGATGCCATTAAAGTTCTCATTAAGCCATGGCAGCATACTGTTCAAGCGCAATGCATCTGTTGAATGGGCCTGATCCGTATCAATGCGCTGAATTTCAGTAACGCCGCTTAATGTACGTGTAAACACATAACCTTTTTCATTATATTCGCCCTGCCAGCCTTTTTCTTTAAGCGGCAATTGCGCATTAACGCGCTCTGCAATTTCTGCAGCTTTTGACGTTGCGCCCGCATCTGTACCAAGTAAATCTTGGTCAAAACCGCCCATCACGGCAACGGTTTGCAATAAATTCTGGCTGATTTTACCATGGCGCATCATGGCTTCGATTGAATTCACGAACTGACGTGATTTCACCAAAACATCCCGTAAATCTTCCCCCGCACGCTGCGCGCCCGTTGGGTCAACAAATACAGTGTCACTAATCACTTGGTCGATCAAATACGCATCCATTGCAAAGTCATCTTTCAAATAGACTTCTGTACCTTTACCACGGCGCACTTTGTAAAGCGGTGGCTGCGCAATGTATAAATAGCCTTTTTCAATGATTTCAGGCATGTAACGATAAAAGAAGGTCAATAGCAGCGTACGAATATGCGAACCATCGACATCAGCATCCGTCATAATGACGATTTTGTGATAACGGCATTTTTCAATGTTAAACTCATCATGAATACCGGCGCCAAGCGCAGTAATGAGCGTACCAATTTCTTGTGAGCCAAGAATTTTATCAAGGCGCGCACGCTCAACGTTAAGAATTTTACCACGCAAAGGCAAAATCGCCTGTGTTTTACGGTCACGGCCCTGCTTGGCTGAACCACCCGCGGAATCACCCTCCACGATGAATATTTCTGACTGTGCAGGGTCACGGCTTTGACAATCCGCAAGCTTCCCCGGTAGCGAATTAATATCCATCACACCTTTACGGCGTGAAAGATCACGCGCACGGCGCGCGGCATCACGCGCCGTCGCCGCTTCAATGATTTTGTTAATAATAATTCGTGCCTGCGCCGGATTTTCTTCAAAAAACTCTGCAAGGCCTTCTGATACCGCAGATTCAACAACAGGGCGCACCTCAGAAGATACAAGCTTGTCTTTTGTCTGAGACGAGAATTTAGGATCTGGAACTTTAACAGAAAGGACGCAGGTCATGCCTTCGCGCATATCTTCGCCGCTCAGCGCCATATCTTTCTTTTTAATTAGATTATGTTCTTCAGCATATTTACTAATCGTACGGGTTAGCGCACCGCGCAAGCCCGCCATATGTGTACCACCATCGCGCTGTGGGATGTTATTGGTGAAACATAAGGTATTTTCGTGATACGCCTCTGTCCATTCAAGCGCGACTTCAATTGAAATTCCTTTTTCATCATCTTCTTTAGTGATGCAGATCGGAGGTTCAAACAAGCTGGTCTTTGAACGGTTTAACCACTCAACAAAACTAGTAATGCCGCCATCATAATGTAGACGCTCTTCTTTCGGATCTTCGTCGCGTAAATCTTTAAGCAAAATATTCACGCCAGAGTTCAAAAACGCCAATTCGCGCAAACGCTCTTTTAACGTATTAAACTGAAACTCAGTTTGCGTGAAAGTTTCGGCAGAGGGAAGGAAAGATACTTCCGTACCCTTTTTGCCTTCCGGCGCAGGGCCAACCTCTTCCAATGGCGCTTCTGCTTCACCGTGGCGGAAGCGGATGAAATATTCTTTACCTTCGCGCCAGATGCGCAAAGTTAGCCACTCAGAAAGCGCGTTCACAACAGAAACACCAACGCCGTGCAAGCCGCCAGAAACTTTATAGGAGTTTTGGTCAAACTTGCCGCCCGCGTGAAGCTGCGTCATAATAACCTCAGCCGCGCTGACACCTTCTTCTTTATGAATATCAACAGGAACGCCGCGACCATTATCCGTCACAGTCATCGAACCATCACGGTTTATCGACACAAGAATTTCATCACAATGACCGGCGAGGCTTTCATCAATCGCGTTATCTGTAACCTCATAGACCATGTGGTGCAGACCTGTGCCATCATCAGTATCGCCAATATACATGCCCGGACGTTTACGTACAGCATCAAGGCCTTTTAGAACCTTAATTGAATCCGCGCCATATTCATGGTTTTGTGTCTCGTCGCTCATTTTTTTCTCTTCGCTAATTTGTGTATTTTAGAACCTCATAGATATAGCATCTGCGCCACACAGAGTCTTGCATTTTCTGGCTTTAAAGCAGAAAAATACAGGGAAAAATACCGATAAAAACACAGATACACAGCAAAGCCGCCTTAAGAAAAAATCAAGCGGCCTCAAACTCTTTTTGAACGGCCAATATCTCCTAGGTAGTGATAAAGATTTTTAAACCAACATAGCCACGAGAACTGCATGCCCTAGAGCATTGCACAGCACGTCAAAAGAAAAAGCCCCGAAGAAATCAGGGCTTTAAAATCAATATAAAATCAATAAATGGGAGTGTAAGCTTACGCCGAAGCGACTTTCTTGACGTTCTTATCTGCATCAACAAAATCATCAATTTTGAATTTACGTGAACGCGTTGTTGTTTGATACGCGATTTGACCATGTTCTGGGCAATACGGCAAACCTGTTTCAGAATGCGCACCACAAAAACCAAATTCTGCACTTTTCGGATCACCAATAGGCCAGCGACACATACGCTCACTCAACTCAGACAGAGGCAAGCGCTGCCCTTTATTCTTAATAATCTCAACATCCTGTTTAGACGGTGCGTTAACAGATGTTACCGTACGTTTTGGTGCAGGTTTCGGCTTTTCTACAGCTTCGGCAGCCTTGGCTTTGACGCGCGGTTTCGCGTTACTTTGCTCTTTCGCCACTTTAACAGTCTTTTTGCTTGCCTGTATCGGAGACGCACGACCAGAAAGTTTCAAACGGTGTGCCTTGCCAATCACAGCATTACGCGTAACGCCTTCACCTAATTCCTTGGCAATTTCCGCAGCGGTTTTTCCATCGCCCCACATCTTTGTTAATACAGATACACGTTCGTCAGTCCAAGCCATCAAAATATCTCCCACACTTTGGTTGAGCTTTAAAAACAAAGGATTCACAACAGCTTGGCTGTAAATCACTCCTCGAATAAATCTTAGTTACTCAATAATTGTCGCTAATGAAGAAGACCATATCACACTCACGAATCGGTGGGATAGATTCTCGAAGTAAAAAACTTGCCTTATGCACACAAAAACTTTCTTTTATCAACAGAGGCTTGTTGATAACTTGTTTTTATCGTTTTTTAGAGGATCTTACTGACAGCCGCTTTGTCATAGCGCTGTGTATTACTTTTATTTGCTCACCATTGACTTTATGGCAAAAAGCACATAAACATAGTTATGGATATTACAGGAAGAGAAAAATGAGCCTTACAATCGGACTTACAACATTATTTGGATCAGCAGTAGGCGCTGGCATTGGCGTTGTTTATGGCTATGTAACGCAAGTTAGCGGATCAACATTCGGAGCACTCAACCCCAAAGCGACTGCGCTCGCTGGTGCTATTATCTTTGGCGGCGCTGGCTGGGCGGCTGGTGATTATTACGAAAGCCAGCAACCTGTCAGCGGCAACATCACGCAGCAGCAAGCGCAGGAAATAGCCGCATGCCACAGCGCTGCCCCTGAGGGCTTTAAGGTGGAATCTAGCGTCAACAAAGATGGCAGCGTCAGCTGTAGCTACCTCAAACCAAATTAAAGACACATCTATATATAGAAGCTCAAAAATAAAAAGCAGCCAATGTATGAACATGGCTGCTTTTATTGTTTGTGTTTATTTCTGGTTCGGATCTAAGCCCCAAATGCGGTAATGTTCTGGGTCTTCATCCCATTGTTCGCGGACTTTCACAAAAAGCTTCACATGGAACGGACGGTCAAAAATTTGTTCCATCTCAAGCCGCGCGGCCTTACCCATGGCTTTAATTTTTTGCCCGCCCTTACCAAGCACAATTGGCTTATGCGCATCGCGGGTGACATAAATCACCTGACTGACTTCTACCGAGCCATCAGCACGCTCTTCCCATTCTTCAGTATCCACCGCCATATTATAAGGCAGTTCGTCATGTAATTTGCGGAAAACCTGCTCACGGGTGATTTCAGCTGCCATCAAGCGCGATGGCATATCTGTCATTTCGTCTTCAGGGTACATAAATGGCCCTTCAGGTAATAATTTTGTATAATGGTTTAGCACATCTTCAACGCCGCGGTCTTTTTCCGCCGAAATCATAAAGGTCGCATCAAAATCAAACACATCATTAAAGCCTGCACTAATTTTAAACAGCTTTTCAGGGTTAATCATATCGACCTTGTTCAAGACAAGCGTCACTTTCTTCTTACCTAAATTCTGGCTGCGCAGCCCTTCGAGAATATCTTCGTTCCAGTGCAGCGGGCTTTTCAGCGATGTATCAACAATGAACAAAATCGCATCACTATCAATCACGCCTTCCCAAGCGGCAGCGACAATCGCCTTATCAAGGCGGCGTTTCTTCGGCTTAAAAATCCCTGGCGTATCAACAAATGCGATTTGCGTGTGATGGCCCGCAAAGTCGTTAATCGTAATCCCCATAACCCGCGTGCGCGTGGTTTGCGCCTTGGGTGAAACGATACTTATTTTTGCGCCCACCATTTGATTCATCAATGTTGACTTCCCCGCATTCGGCGCACCAATCACGGAAACAAAACCAAATTGTGTGGTCTGTGGCTGTTTTTCTTCACTCATTATTTATTATGCTTTCTTAGAAAAGATCATTTTTTATCTATCAAATTATGCTGCGCCAAAAAGGCTTGCGCCGCCGCTTTCTCAGCCGCGCGTTTAGAGCCTGCCTCTGCCGCTGCGCCTTCATAGCCCTCAACAGATACACAAACATTAAATAACGGCTGGTGGTCAGGCCCGCTACGCGAGACAAGCTCATATTTCGGTATACCTAAAGCGCGGCCTTGTGACCATTCTTGCAACTGGGTTTTCGGGTCTTGTGGTGGCTCTGACATGGTTTCAATATAACCATCCCAAAGCTTGATGATTAAATCAGCGCAGGTTTGATAGTTGCTCGATAAAAATACCGCGCCAATAATCCCCTCTACCGCATCAGATAAAATATTATCATTTTCAAGCCCGCCGCTTTGACGTTCATTGTCTGAAAGCATTAAAATGCACCCTAAATCGAGGTCTTGGGCGACTTTAGAAAGCATTTTGCCTGAAACCAAAGCGGCGTGGCGCTTCGCCAGATCACCTTCTTTTTCTTCAGGAAAGCGCTGATAAAGCATTTCAGCCATTGCCAAACCAAGCACGCGGTCACCCAAAAACTCAAGGCGTTCGTAATCAGCATTACCCGTACTTGAATGCGTTAAGGCTTGGCGCACCAGTTCTTCACTGATACCGACAAGCCCAAGAGAGTTTATAAAATTTTTATATTCCATTATGCGATGCTTAAACTATGCGCCTTTTTTATCTGCGGCAGGCTTAACAGGGCCCACAGCATTAAATATGCGGTTATAACGAATAGAAAATGGCCATTTCCAAATTTCATAAATACGTGCCTTGCCATTTGTCGAGAAGAACAAACGCTCCGCGCGGCCAACAATATTTTCAACAGGGATGTAACCCACATGGTCAAGAACGCGGCTATCCATTGAATTATCGCGATTATCGCCCATTGCAAAAACATGCCCTTCAGGGACGCGGTATTTTTCTGTGTTATCAAGGCGCTCACTATCACCGACTTCATAAATATCATGCATCACGCCGCCTGGCAGCGTTTCAATATAATGCTGTACCTTCACGTTACCGCCGCGGTCACCGACATAATCTTTAAGGCCAACAACCTCGCGCTCAACGCGTTCATCATTAAGATAAAGCCTACCGCCAATGACTTGCACCGTATCCCCCGGTAACGCCACAACACGTTTAATATAATCAACAGATGTATTACTTGGCAGCTTAAAGACAATAACATCACCGCGCTCTGGCATCTTACTCATAATACGGCCTTCAAAACCGCCAACGCCGAAAGGGAAAGAGTGGCGGCTATAACCATATTCATATTTCGAGACAAACAAATAATCGCCAACCAATAATGTCGGGCGCATCGAGCTTGAAGGAATATTAAACGGTTCAAAAATAAAAGTACGGATAATCAGCGCAATGATCACGGCAATAATCGCCGTTTTCGCCATATCGCTCCACTCTTCTTTGGCGCTAGTCTTTTTTGTTTCTTCAACAACGGGCGCTGTATCGCTCATAGCTTTTGCCTTATCTGTTTTCTTTATCTTTTTCAAAACGATTATACTCTATTCTTTTCTTTATCTCTAATCACCACATATAAAGCGATAAATCAAGCCTCTACCACAACATAAGCCACCGCATATGGCGGTTCATCTGATAAAGACACATGCGGGCGAATACTCTCACCTGCCCCTGCGCCGCACAAATGATCTTTTATGTAACGCTCCGCCGCCGCGCTAAAGCTCAGGATAGGCTGCCCCTTATCATTGCGCAATATTTCTAAATCATGGAAGCCGATATTTTCGCCAATGCCAGTGCCCAACGCCTTAGAAGCCGCCTCTTTCGCCGCATAGCGCCGTGCAAGCGCTGCCATATCCGTACCAATCAGTGCTTGCTCCGCTGGTGTAAAGCAGCGATCTAAAAACCGCTGACCGTGGCGCTGATAAATTGCGGTGATCCGCGCTATATCAACAATATCTGTACCAATTCCCAAAATCATAAACACATATACTTTTCTTCAAAATCTCTTTTTTAAGGCCGGGCATTTTGTCCCGTCACCTCTACCGCCGCTTTATGCAGTGATTTTAAACGTCGGCGACGCTGTATATTCTTTATACGTTTAACTGCTATAAAAAACACCACAAAAAATACAGGCCACGTAAGTGCCGCGAGCATATAGCCCCCGACCACCCAGGGCACAAACAGCGCTAAAGGCTGATGCAGCGCCATATCAACAGATTGCCAGAGCGTTATGCCATCAGGCAAGTTAAGCGCCACACTCATACCAAACAGAGAAAACACAGTCACGCCTAGCTTATAACTTAAATACCACATAAAAGGAAATGTCCACGGATTACCGATAATCGTACCCACCAGCGCCGCAAAATAATTTGCCCGTATACAAAAACTAAAGGCAAAAGCCTGCAATATATGCGTACCAACAATCGGCGTGAAAGATATCGAAGCCCCCATCGCCATACCCCCTGCAATGCGATACGGCGTATCAGACAGGCGAATAATACGGCAGGCCATATAACGCAAAGTCCGCAACCACCCCATAGAAGGCCACAAAGCTTCGCGCGTTGATTGCAGAAATGTAAGCGGGTTTTTACGCTGGAACATTTGGTTTATTTTATCTCTTATCGCTTACATGGCTTAAAATCACTTACATCACAAAATGTAAAATAAGCGGGGCTTTAGAATGAAAATTCGCGTTTCACCGCATCATTTCGGTTTTGCACGACGACATGAATGGATTTCCCAATCAGCGCCGCATTAAGGTCTTCAACACCTTCAGGCGCGGCAATTTTTATCATCGCTTCGGTTTGACTACCCTCTTGCAATGTAATTTCTGGCGGCGCAGTTAAAACCACCGCATTATGCGCGTCAACAAATACATTCGTATCTTCAAATCCTGCGCTTGCACGCACAGCGAGGACAAGCGCGTCTTTTGAAACAACAGCGAAGTTTATCGCCAGACCAGACACCGCGCCCTCATGCGGGATGCGGCGCTCAGCAAGGCGGCGCATTGCTTGGTTGCGGGCGAGTTTTTTGTCGTTTTTATCAAAGACCGGCAGCTCTATGATAAACTCTTCAGGAACACAGACTTTTTTACAGACCATATAAAACACTTTCAGCTTCCCTGTATAATCAGGATTATCCGCAAAATCATCTTTCAACGTAAAATCAATCGGGAAGACGGTCTTCTCGTCATAAATATAGCTCACCATATCATAAGCTTCGTGGCGTTTGGGCACTGGCCAATAAATCTGCGCAGCGCCGATGCCGCTATTTTCCTCTGGCGTAATGCGCAGTGGGATGCCTGCATCCCCTGGGAAGCGCCAATAGCTATACCAGCCATCCGTAAACTCCATATGCAACAGGCCTTGATATATAGGGCTTTCACCGTCATCTGCCTGCCCTGTTGGCAGCAGGCGCAATTTGCTTTGCGGGCTTTCATGCCAAATATCATCCGCCGCCGAAGGCTGCGCCGTAAAAACGAGTAGCGTTAACAGTAGAAAATATGCTAAAATTTTATTATATTGCATTGCGTTTTTACCTTTACAATCTAACTTAGTAATAATAAGCCATTACGCTGAGAAATAAAGGACTATATCGCATATTAGGACATAAAAATGCCAGATAATAAAAAGCCACAGAGCGACACAGCCAAGACTGAACACAAAGCAAATCAAGCAGACTTAGAGATAAGTAAGCCCAGCAAAAGCGGGACAGCCTGCCTAGCGGGAAAGCTTTTGGTGGCTATGCCCAATATGGATGATGAGAGTTTCAAAAACGCGACCATCTTCATGTGCGCACATGATGAAAAAGGCGCAATGGGGCTGATTGTGAATGACAAAATGCCCAATATTGATTTTGAACAGCTTTTGCTCAAACTTAAAATCGAACATGGCGACCATAAATCCATCAAAATTCCTGTCTTGCGTGGAGGGCCCTTAGACTCTTCGCGCGGCTTTGTTCTACACAGCAAAGATTTTAACCGCAAAGACACTATTAATGTCGATGAACGTTTCAGCGTTACCGGCACAATGGATGCATTAAAAGCCATTGCCGATGGCAGCGGACCAAATGAAGCGATATTCATGCTGGGTTATTCAAGCTGGGATGCAGGGCAATTAGAAGAAGAATTGCGCGATAATAGCTGGATTATCGTTGACGCTGATAAAGATATTATTTTCAACACCACCCCCGATAAGGTCTGGCGCAAAGCCATGTCAAAAATTGGCGTCAACCCTGATATGATCTCAAATGTTACGGGCAACGCTTAACCTGCCATAACCGTCATTATATTTGCGCAGCGCGCGCGATTATGTTAATGTGATCCTCATAAAATACCATAATGGGATAAACATGAACTCTAAGCACGACAGCCACGCACAGCGCGCCCTAGACTTTGAGTTAAAATCATTCGTCAAAGCCTGCCTTGTGGAGCGCAAACAGCACAACACACTTGGCGATCTTATTCACGCGGTGCAGAATAAAAACGCGCTTTATGTCGCTGAACCTTGGGTGACCAAGGATGAGCGCAGCATTGCCCATGAAGTGCTGTTCCGTTTTCGTCACAAATCAAACAAAATTCTTCGTTACAGCCATGTCGCCAGAGATTTAAACTCATCTGACCTTGCCAAAGGCTTCGACCTTGTCAATTTTTTCAATATCCTCTCATGGCTACCATCCGATGAAAAAGCCCCGCCCTGTTCCATCAACATGACTCATGACAGCTTAACAACGCCTGAGATTTGTGAAAAGATCATCGCCGCTAACGCCCACCGCAAAGGGCCGCAAATCATTATTGAGATTTTAGAAGATGAACGCATCTTTACCGGAAATGAACTCCAAATGCTACAACAAATGAAGCAAAGCGGCATTATATTCGCGCTTGATGATTTCCGCGTCAGCACCGATAGTGACTGGCAACGCCTAAAGGGCTTAGAAAGCATCGTTTCCTACGTCAAATTAGATGGTAAAGATTCCGTGCGCCCATTCCTCGATAACGATGGCGCAAAGATCAGCGCCCTGTTTAATCACATCAGCAACATTCAAAACCTTGTCGGCGCAGATAAAAAAATCATCGCCGAATGGGTTGAAACGCCGCAAGAGGCGCATAAATTATTTGCTGGCGGCGTTCATGCCGTGCAGGGACATAAGTTAGTCTTTTAACTTCGTCGTGCTATTGACATATTTTTCAGCTTCATGCTATCACTTCCTTATACATATCAAGGGAGTTTTATAATATGGTTATGATTGATGGCTGGGTATACGAGCGTGGGAAGTCTGTATATCTTTCACAAGAATTTAAAATGGCCGTTTTCACAGGTCAGAAATTGATTAGCAATAAACCGACCGTGCTTTTAAAGGATTACAAGAACGATGAAGAAATCATCATTAAGCCGCATTACGAGGAAAACGAAGCATTAGAAATCAGCGGTGAGAAAGTTTATAGAAACGCTTCATCTTTTGCGATTCCATTTAATGCGTTAAGTGCAGGGCAGCTAGAATACTGCAAAAGCGTTGCAGAGAGCATGAGCCAAATAAAAATCAATTATGATGCATCAATTGGCGAGGTTACAATTATCGATCAATGTACTGGTGAAATCAGCTCGCTTCCTGCTGCTGCATTGGATCGCGACGTCGTAGAAGCAAAAAACGGCTCAAGCAAGCCACCAAGAATTATCGTTTAAAATTGTCAGGCTGTCGCGCGAGTCAGCTGTCATCAAACGTGCTGCGTACGCCACTCAGCTTTATTCAGCCCATATAATTTATGATCCGCCCGCACGCCGTTAATTTGAATATACCCCTTGGCGAACCCTTCTTCGGCAAAGCCTGCGCGAGTCAAGACGCGCTGCGATGGCGCATTATCGACCAAAGTCGCCGCATTGACACGCTCTAATTTAAGGAACGAAAAGCAAAATTTTAAGGATAGGGTCATCACTTCACCCATATAGCCCTGATTGACATGGTCTTTATCAATCCAGTAGCCGAGCGATGCAAATTGCGCCGCGCCGCGTGAGACGTTATTAATATTCATCCCACCGATAATCGTATCATCCTCTTTTTTAATCACCAAAAGCGAATAGTTGCGATCATTAAGCCATTCTTTTTGCTGATAACGCAGGCGGCGGCGAAAGAAAGAATCTTGCAGGCCACCATCAGGCCATCTCGGTTCATAGGGCTGCAAATGCACCATATTGCGCCGGCGCACTTCACGCCATGGCGCGTTATCCTTGTCGATAGGTGGGCGCAGATAAATCCGCGCGGTTTCTAGCTTTGGGTGCTCAGGCGGCCATACGGGCTGTAAAATCATCATAACGCTCCAAATGATCTAACGGGCCATGCCCCGATAAAGTCACCTTAGATGAGAATATTTTACGCGCCGCGCGTAAGACATCATCCGCCGTAACCGCATCCAATAATTTCATGCGGTCTTCAATTTCCAGCACTTCATTATAAGTCAGCAAGAAGCTCGCCTGCGCATTATTACGGCGCAATACGGATTCTTCGCCCTTCAGCATTGATGCACGAAGACGCGCTTTGGCGCGTTTCAGCTCTTCATCGCTAATCGTAAGCTGCACCTTGCCAAGTTCATCACATAAAACAGGCAAAAGCTCGGGCAGTGATTTCGGGTCAGTGCCCGCATAGATACCAAAATGACCATCATCATGGAACATCATATTGTAACTATAAATCGAATAGACAAGGCCGCGTTTTTCGCGAATTTCTTGGAACAAACGTGATGACATGCCGCCGCCAAGTATTTGCGAGAGCACCTTCACAGGGAAGTTTTCTTCGCTATATTGTGACATGCTTTGGAAACCGACAATGATATGCGCTTGTTCGCCATCTTTATGGGCGCGGCATTCACCGCCCGTATAATTGGCTTTCGCATATGGCGCGTCTTTTGATTCAGGCAAATGGACAAACAGCTTTTCAACCATTTCAACCACATCTTTATGCTTTGCATTACCCGCCACAGAAACCACCATGTTATTGGGCGTATACAGACGCTCAACATAGCCCACCAAAGATTCACGGCTCATATTTTGGATAATATCTGGCGTCCCTAAAATCGGCGCCCCTAAAGTCTGGTTGGCGTAAGCGGCTTCCTGATGAATATCAAAAATATGTTCGTCTGGGCTATCGGCATACATGCCGATTTCTTGAATAATCACGCCGCGTTCGCGTTCAATTTCTTCTGGCAGCATTGTCGAAAGCTGAATTTGTTCAGATAGGATATTCAGCGCAGCGCCTAAATCTTCTTTCATCAAATGAATATAATAGCCCGTCGTTTCACGACCCGTAAATGCGTTTGTACTGCCACCCAAATTTTCAACCGCTTCAGCAAGCTGCAGCGCATTAAATGACTTTGTTCCCTTAAACAGCATATGTTCAACCATATGCGCCACACCGTTTTCGGCCATATCTTCATGGCGCGTACCAACGCCGCAATAAACGCCCGCCGCCACTGTATGGACATGTGGAATTTCATCTGTTATGACGCGCAGGCCATTTTTTAAAGTGGTTAAGTGTCTTGTTTTCATTGTCTACTCTACTTTCATGGTTGAGTACCCGCTCGCTTTTTTTAACGTGGGCTTTTCTCTTTAATATAGCTTTGCAATGCAGCTAAGTCATTATCAAGATGATGCATATGTTCTTCCCTACCCATTAAATCACTGACAAATTCAGGCAAGGCAGGATGCACCCCTGTGGCTTTTTCCACCGCATCAGGGAATTTCGCAGGATGCGCGCAGGCAAGCGCAACGACAGGCGTGTCTTTCGGTAATTTATCGCGCATTTGATAAGCCGCATTAAGACCAATCGCGCTATGCGGATCCATCAACAAATCTGCGTCTTTATGAATTTGTGCAATTGTCTGCAAAGTCTCGGCATCACTTACCCGCGCAGCATCAAACAAATGATGGGCGGAAGCCAAGTGACCCGCATTGACCTCAAAATGACCCTCTGCGCTAAATATCTCCATGACATCTTTTAACTTTGCGCTATCACGGCCAAACAATTCAAACAAATAACGTTCAAAATTACTCGATATTTGAATATCCATTGATGGCGCTAAAGTCGGGTGAACGCCATCCATTTGCATTTTACCGCTTTCAAAGAAACGCGTTAGAATGTCATTGCTATTGGTTGCGACAATCAGCTTTTCAATCGGCAGCCCCATTTTCTTTGCAACGTAAGCCGCAAGAATATTACCAAAATTCCCTGTCGGCACAACAAAGCTTAATGGGCGCTGACACCCGCCAAGCGCTGCGGAGGCGACAAAGTAATACACCGTCTGCGCAATAATCCGCGCCCAGTTAATCGAATTCACAGCGGAAAGGTTCTGACTTTTTCGGAAATCATGGTCGTTAAATGATGCTTTGACCAAGTTTTGACAGTCATCAAACGTCCCCTTAACCGCAATCGGGTGGACATTTGGTGCATTAACCGTCGTCATTTGGCGGCGCTGCACATCAGAAACGCGCCCATCAGGGAATAATATAAACATATCAACGTTCTTACATGCAAGGCAGCCTTCTATCGCTGCCGATCCTGTATCACCAGACGTTGCGCCCACAATCGTCACACGCTCGCCGCGATCTTCAAGCGCCGCATCAAACAAATGCCCCAGCAATTGCAGCGCGACATCTTTAAACGCCATCGTTGGACCGTGAAACAGCTCCAGTGACCATAAATTCGGTTCTAGCTGACGAAGTGGCGTGATTGATTTATCGTGAAAGCGAGTCTCTGCCGCGCCATAAGTTTTTTCTAAAATAGTCTTCAGGCGCGCACCGGCGAAATGTTCATCAACAAAGGGGCTAATCACATCATAAGCAATTTCGGCATAGCTTTTCCCTGCCATCCCCTTAAGCTGATCAGCTGAAAGCTGCGGCCAGCTATCGGGCATGAACAAGCCGCCATCTGATGCAAGGCCAGAGAGCAGAATTTCTGAGAAGCTTTTACCGCTTTCACCGCCGCGCGTTGAACTATATGTCATCATCGTCTTGACCCTTTTATATCTTAATTTCTTCGCGCAAATAACGCTCACGCAGATGCGCCATTAAAAACTCTGGTGATGCTTCTTTACCGGTAATATCACGCATTAATTCATGCGGCCCCAGCAAGCGTCCACGCGAATGAACATATTTATTAAGCCACGCCGTAATCGGCTGGAAATTACCTGTGCGAATAAGCGTATAGAAATCGGGTAAGTCTTGGCGCATGGTTTGATAAAACTGCGTCGCGAGCATATGCCCAATTGTGTAAGACGGGAAATAACCAAATTTAGCCACGAACCAATGGACATCTTGCAAAATGCCTTCGCCATGATCCTGCGGCGATACGCCAAGAAGCTCATAAGAGCTTTCCGTCCACATCTCTGGCAGCTGTTCGACCTGAATGCGCCCTTCAATCAAATCGCGCTCCAAGCGGTAACGCAGTAAGATATGTAAGAAGTAAGTCACCTCATCGGCGCGTTTACGATCCACCGTCGGGCGCACATGCGTTTTAATCGCACACAAGTTCTCAGGGTGCAGCGTTGGGTCATGCATCGCCTTAAACAAGCCCTCAAGGCGCGGCGAAAGAAATTCAAAAAATTCTTCCGTGCGCCCGATAAGCATTTCCACAAGCAGCGCCTGCGATTCCTGCATCGCAGAGCCGAGATCAGCCGCAACAGGCTGATAACGCCAGGATTTACGCGGCAAGCCTTGAATATACAGGCCGTGCCCCGCTTCATGCATGGCGCTTTTTAAAGAATCAAGGAAGTTGGAGGTATCAACATTTTTAATCACAAGGCGCGTATCATCGGGTGTGCCACCCTCAACAGGGTTATGGCCCGTTTGATAAAGCCCGCCGCGTTCAAAGTCAAAACCAAACAGTGCCAGCATTTCTTCATTGAGCCACATTTGCGAGTCAACGGGGTAGCTATCAGCGAGCTGTATCGGTTCAGGTTTCTGCGCTTGAAACGCCATGACTTCTGGAATTAACCCTTTAATGCTGCCTTCAAGCTGATTAAACCATTTATCAATCGTTGAATGGCTGTAACCCGGGCAATAATCTTGCAGCAGCGCATCATATAAATCTTCACCGCCGCGGGCTTTTAATTTTTTTTCTGCGATGCGGCGTTCAACATCAACGACATTACGCAAATGTTCGCGCGCGCTATCCCAATCATGGTTTTCGAGCGCGTTACGGTGACAGCGCCGCCCTTCATTAGCGACTTTGGCATTATATTCCATTAAGTCATCATCAATAAGGCTATGTTCATCATAAACAGATGCCATAGCGCGCAAATTCGCACGATCCCAATCATCCCAATCCGTACTGTGATTATCTTCATGGGTTAGCGCCTTATCAAGCAGGCGGCGTATATCTTTGTTCACAATATCTTGGTGGACACGCTTATACAGATACGCAATTTGGTTCAGGCGCGAGCGATATGCGCCATCAGGCATGGCGGTTAAAAAATCACGACCAAGAATTTCGCCAATCGCTTCTAAACGCCCGACATCACGAAAACGCCGTTTTAAATCCGTGTAGGCGTTACAAGGATGCAGCTGTTCTTGCTTCGTCGATTCAGTTGTCATTAACATATACTTTATAAGATCCGCGTAGAGGGCACACGCTAACCATTATAGGCGGGAATGCGCAAAAGTCCACACAAAGCCCTGCAATTATATGTTTAAAACGACTTAAAAATCATAAAAGAAAACCAAAGTACGGTTAAGGCTTTGGCGCGATCTTCAAATCAACATATTCATACATTGCAGGAATTTCGGCGACGAACGCGAAGAAACGGATGCTTTCATCATAGCCAATGCGTGCACCCTCAACCACTATACCCTCATCATCAAGCGCAGCGATTAAACCTTGATAAGCATCATGGCTCTGCAGTGCCGTATCCTCGTTATCATCATTGGCAAAAAACTTACGTGGCGGCTTATCTTTAAAAGCGCTATTACAGGCGCGGATTAAGTTTGAAACCCCATGCTTAAATAGCGGGCGGTCTTCAAAATAAATGCGGTAAGGCACATCATTATACATCGCATCAACAAGGCCATCTATATCCGCCGCCGCTTTTGCAAATGCTTTTTGTAGGCACGCGGTTTTATAAGTTTCGAATTTCTTATCTTGCGCCTTTTGCGCGCGCTGCTTTAATGCTTTTTCTACATTACGCATCTTATCTCTCCCCTTTATATCATGGGAAAGATTTAACATATAAAAACAGCCTGCACAATAGCCTATCTTAGCGATAAAACTGCGCTAGTTTACGCCACAATAGAGCGTATGCAGCCATCAAGTCCTTGCACATTATTATGAATTTTCTGCATATTTGCTGAAATATCATGAGTCACCGCGCTTTGCTCCTCTACCGCGGAGACAATGACGCTGATATATTCACCAACCGCATTGGTTGCCTCAGCAATTTCATTACCGCTCGTCAGAACCTCACTCGCGACCGATTGAATCCGCGCAATTTCTTCGGATATTTGGTCAGTTGCTTTTGCGGTTTCATTGGCGAGTGATTTAACCTCCCCCGCCACGACAGCGAAGCCTTTGCCCGCATCGCCGGCGCGCGCCGCTTCAATTGTTGCGTTCAGAGCGAGCAAATTAACCTGCTCTGAAATATCACGGATCAACCCTGCTATACCCTCCATCGCGCGCGTGTTTTCATCAAGCCGCGCCATAAGCGCGCCCGCAGAAACGTTTTTTTGGATAATTTCAGCTATCGCCGTTTGTGATTTCCCCATATTTTGGCTAATTTCCTGCACTGAAGCGAGCATTTGCTCCGTCGCGCCAGCAACGGCCTCAATATTCATTGATGTCTCTGCACTGCGCTCTCCTGCCTCACGGCGAGCCTTAACCTGAGCGGTAATATCTGTTGCATATTTGACAACGCGAAATGGCCGCCCGTTGACATCCATAATTGGATTATAACTCGCCTGTATCCATATCTCGCGCCCATCTTTACCGAAACGTTGATATTCTGATGCCATATATTCGCCGCGCTGCAACCGCTCCCAAAACGCGCTATATTCGCCCGTGCTGGCATATTGCGGGTCTACAAAAATGCGGTGATGCTGCCCCCTAATTTCATCTAAGCGATAACCAACAGCCTTAAGAAAATTATCATTTGCATTGACAATCTGCCCGTCCATTTCAAATTCAATCACCGCTTGCGACTTACCAATCGCTTCAATCTGGCTCGAAAAATATGCATTGCTCATTTTTTGTTCGGTGACATCCGTCGCATATTTCACCACTTTGAAAGGCTGACCATTCGTATCAAGGATCGGGTTATAGCTTGCCTGTATCCATATTTCGCGCCCATCCTTACCAAAGCGCTGATATTCCGCCGCTGCATATTCGCCGCGGCGTAGCTTTGCCCAGAAGGATTGGTACTCTTCGCTGCGTGCATATTGTGGGTCAACAAAGATACTATGGTGCTGACCTTTAATATCACCCAGATCATAACCCAACTGCATTCAGAAAATTTGCATTAGCATCAACAACCGTCCCGTCCATATTAAACTCAATCACTGCTTGTGATTTACCAATCGCGCTAATTTGCCCCTGATAATAAGTAGATTGCTTTTTTTGTGCGGTAATATCAGTCGCAAATTTAACGACCTTAACAACTTTGTGGTTCTGATCGAGGATTGGATTATAACTCGCCTGTATCCATACCTCTTTGCCGTTCTTACCAAAACGTTGATATTCCGCGCGGGCAAATTCACCGCTGCGCAGCTTTTCCCAAAAATGTGCATATTCTGATGATTTAGCGTGGGCTGGTGTGACAAAAAGGCTGTGATGCTGGCCTTTCACTTCCTCCAAATCATATTCCATAGTCGCTAAGAAGTTCGGGTTGGCGTGCAGGATATGCCCCTGCGTATCAAATTCAATTATCGCCTGTGATGAACTTAAAGCATTAAGCACATGTGATGTTTTCTGTTTTTTTGCAAACCCGATCATGCGTATTTCCCCCTTCGCATTAGAATAGTATGAAACCAACTTTGGTTTACACTCAAAATAATACTATAGGTTGCAATTTATTAATAAGAATATAAACCCTAAATACAGGCGTGTGCAAAGGAAATAAATATAGAACAGAGCCTGATTTAGGATGCGCGTTTATAAATATGGGCATCCGCAGGAAAGTCCCGCGCCCGTACTTCCCGCGCATAGGCAGCGGCAGCTTCGTCAATATTCTGCGCCAATTGCGCATATTGTTTAACGAATTTTGGCACATGATCTGTAAACAAGCCAAGCATATCATCGCTAACAAGGATTTGCCCCGCGCAAGCCGCAGATGCGCCAATGCCAATGGTCGGCACAGATACGCCATCAACGATGCGGCGTGCAACGCTTTCAATTGTTCCTTCAATGACAATCGCTATTACCCCCGTTTTTTCGATTAACTGCGCATCGGTAAGTAAAGACAGCCCCTCATCATCAGACTTACCTTTTATTTTATAGCCGCCTTCTTTTTCAACGCTTTGTGGTTTCAAACCAATATGCGCGAGCGTTGGGATAGATGCGTCCGCAAGCGCTTGATAAATGTCTAGCATCTCCGACCCGCCTTCAATCTTAATGGCATCACAGCCCGTTTCATCCATAACACGGCGTGCATTTTTGACAGCCAGATCTGCGTCTGTTTCATAGCTCCCATAGGGCATATCAACAACAACAAAAGCATGTTTTACCCCGCGCATCACTGCTTTACCGTGGTTAATCATCATCTCAAGGCTCACGCCCAAAGTGTTATCCATCCCATAAACGACCATACCGAGAGAATCGCCAACCAAAAGTAAATCACAATGCGGGTCAAGCGCCTTAGCAACAGGCGTTGTATAAGCCGTTAAGCACACTAAAGCTTCGCCCCTTTGCGGCGCGTGCATAATATATTCTTTATCTAAGCGTGCGTTTTGTGCCATGTGATGACCTCCCCATAATGGTAATGCGTACATGTTCTATATAAAGGCGCATGGCATAATAAATCAAGCATACAGCCTATAAAAAGACCGATAAAAGCGTGCCACAAAAACGAGACGTCATCCATCTATGCCATTGCGCATCGCATAAAAACTCGCAAGGCGCGGTGCAATGGGGGCGCATGATACGGGGCTACCATGCCAGCGCGCGCTAAGATCAGCATTTTCCATCACATCTGGATGATCTGTGCCCTTAATGAAACATAAATACGTCGGAGCCGCTTCGACCACATCACAAGGCGGCACACTGATTTCACCCGATTTAAATGCACTCTCCGCAATATCAGTGTAATCTTTCAAATATAAAAGCGTGCCATCTTGCCCGATCAACGTCGCAACCATATGCGTATCACACTGGTCAATATGCGGAATAGCTGTGCGCATGACGCTGCGGCGTGTAGGCACATAACGATGCACATCAATAAATGCGCCCTGCCCAACAACAGCATGAAATGCAGCGGCAAGCTGGTCTTCTTTTTCTTTAATGTCCAAAATCAAGTCCTGCTGCGCCGGTAAAAGCATTTTAAACGCAGCGCGCTCAGCCGGACGCAAGAGGTTCAAATGCGCCTTACATGCATCAATCTGGTCAGCATTGAGGTGCCGCGCCGCATAATCAAATGCGTGCGCCAAAGGGGATGGTACTAAAACGGTATTGAGATTCGGGTTAGCATAGGCCTGCGCTGCGCCGTCAACATCTGACGCTACGCCGATACGGTAATCTATTGGTGAAACCAGATACGAGCCCAAGAATTTTCTTTCACTAAAAAATATATTTCAGCAACATAAATACAAGGGCCAGAATATGCAAATAAATTATCTTGTGCGCCGCACAGCGCTTTATGCCAAGCCGTATATTACACGCATTGCACCGAAATGCCCCACGCATCAAGCACGCGGTCATTTTGCGCAGGCAGCCCCAATGTTACACGAATGGCACGCGGAATTTGCGCTGACATGTCACGCAAGATAATCCCATGATCCGCCGCGAGCTTCATCATCTTGGCGGGATCTTTGACTTGTACCAACAAGAAATTCGTTGCCGATGGCCAGACACGCTCAACGTCCATACTCGCATTAAGCGCCATGCTCATCCGCTCGCGCTCTTCAATAATAATCGCGCGAATATTTTTAAGCTGATGTTGGTTTTCTGGCATTAAGGCGCGCTGCACGGCATCCATTGCTGGGCGGGTCATTGGGTATGGCGGCAAGACTTTGCGTAGCATTGCAATTACAGGCTTCGCGCCAATCGCGCAGCCAAGCCGCGCCCCTGCCATTGCCCGCGCTTTTGATAAGGTGCGCAGCAAAATAAGCTGCGGGTTAAACGGCAAAAGCTGCATTAATTTTTGCGTATCGCAATATTCAATATAGGCTTCATCAACAACGACAATCGCATTGCTTTTCTGGATCACATCGACCAGTGCTTTCTGGTCAATTTGCGCTCCTGTAGGGTTATTCGGCGAACAAAGGAAGACAACTTTCACCGTGTTGTTCGGCCCTTTCACATGGCGCAAAACTTCATCCGTCTTGAGCGAAAAATCATAAGGGTCAAGCGGCACTGAAATGACCCGCGCCCCATGTATCGCCGCATATTGCGCATACATGCCAAAAGTCGGCGGCGTATGCAATATCGATTCATCACTTGCTGGCTGACAAAAGGTACGGATAATCACATCAATCGCTTCATCTGAACCGCGTGACATCATAATATTATCAGGCTCAACGCCATAAATTTTCGCCAAACGCTCCAACACCACAGGGGGCTGCTGCGAGTCATAACGGTTCAAATGCACGCTACCCTGAAACGGTTCAACGGGCGATTCATTTGCATCAAGATATAGCGTTTCAACGCCGCTTTGACCTGCCCCATCACTAGCCAATGAACGCGCAGAGCTATAGGCCTTTAGAGCGCGTATATCAGGGCGCACCAATGCTAAAACATCATCAATATCCATCAAAATCATCCTTAGTTAAATAAATGGCGAAGGCCGCTAGTGGTAAAAAATATACCACAATTCAGTAGAATGAAAAACAAAACCCGCAATAATAAAGCCCGCATAATTGCTTATACAGGCTTTAGAATTAAATATGTATGATTATGCGCTAATTAACGCATAATCGGCGCGCCATTATAATCATCAAAGCTAAACTCATTAACGTTCACCACACGCATACGCGCTTCGTAAACCGCTAGCAAGGACTTTGCTTCATCATCGCTAAGTTCGCCGAGCGTTACCGCATTGGCCACACGATCCGCGAATTGTTCATTGGGTTTAAGGCCAGATTGCTTATCTGCTTTGTGCAGTTTTTCTTCTAAGCCTTGCGCTGCAATTGAGCCCTCAAATGCAAATTTCAAGTCTGCAACTGGGCCACCTGCTTCCTTGGCAAAATACATTTCTTCGGTAAGACGCGAAAGCGCTTCGCCATTTTGGCTTAGTGACTTTGTAATTTCGTCTTCCAAGCGCCCTGATGGTTTTTTATGGCGGTGACCAAATGTACCAGAAAGGATTTTCAGCGGAATGCGCAAGAAAGACGATAATGGATATGTATCTTTTTGCAGCACATCATGCAAAGCTTCATTTGCTTTATTCAAGCTGTCTTCAATCGCATAACGCACCATTGGCAGCTCAGCCTTATTCGCGCCGCGCTGTTCATATTGGCGAATAACCGCAGATGCAATGTAAAGATGCGATAATGTATCGCCAAATTTTGCAGATACACGTTCCGCAAATTTTAACTTCGCACCAAGAATTGATGATGTTGGGTTCGCAACCGCATTAAATGATGCACTCACCTGATCAATACGGTGTGCATATTCACGCATTTCTTTGCTTAAATTTGACTTTGGTGATGTCAAACGCTTCAAGCCAAGATTGACAAATACGCTGCGCCCAAGGCTAACAAATTGTGATGCAACAAGCTTCGCCGCAATCCATGTCGCTTTAAGCGTTTTTTCTTCCTGCACGGCTTGCTGCATAGGCTGGAAGTATGGATGTAGACGATAGCTGCCTTGACCAAAAATCAACATATTACGTGTCAGTACATTTGCGCCCTCAACCGTAATCGCAATCGGAATACCAATATACGCGGATTGTGTGTAGTTATTCGGGCCAGAGATAATCGCTTTACCCGCCTGAATATCCATACCATTGGTAACGGTTTGACGCCCCATTTCTGTCGCATGATATTTCGCAATCGCCGATGGAATAGCCGGCTTTTCACCGCTGTCAACCAATTCAAGCGTTGTGTCTTTCAGTGCGCGCGTTGCATAAGTCATGCCCGCTTGCTGTGCAATCTTCTCTGATACGCCTTGGAAGTTTTTAATCGGCGTACCAAATTGCTGACGCACTGTTGAATAAGCTGTCGTTGTGTAGGTTTGGTACTGCCCCGCAGCAGAGCCAAGTGACGGCAGCGAGTTCGCACGGCCTTCAGATAAACACTCAACCAGCATCCGCCAACCCTTACCAGCATTTTCAGGGCCGCCAACGATAGAATCAAGCGGAACAAAGACATCCTTACCGCGCGTTGTACCGTTCATAAACGCCATATTCATTGGACGGTGGCGGTTACCAATTTCCACGCCTTCAGTCGAGGTTGGAATAAGTGAAACCGTAATCCCTGGCTTTTCGCCCTGACCAAGCAGATTTTCAGGATCCTCAAGATGGTAAGCAAGTCCAAGCACACTCGCCACAGGTGCAAGCGTGATATAACGTTTATCCCATGAGAGGCTGACGCCAATCTCGCCTGTTTTTGGATCTTTTTTCACAATACCCTTGGCTTGGATATTACCCGCATCAGAACCTGCATTTGGCTCAGTCAGCGCAAAACATGGCACATCTTTACCAACGGCAAGTGAAGCCAAATAGCGGTCTTTTTGTTCCTGCGTACCATAATGTGAAAGTAATTCACCGGGGCCTAATGAATTTGGCACCATCACGGTCACAGCCGCTGTCCAGTTACGTGTCGCAATTTTCGATACCACAGCTGAACGTGCGCGCGCAGAAAAACCGCGGCCGCCATATTCAGGTGAAATCAGCATTCCTAAGAAGCCTTTTTCTTTAATATATGTCCATACTTCCTCGGGCAAATCGCCGGCTTGCTCAATCTCATAATCATTGAGCATCTCGCAAAGTTCTTCGGTTTCATTTTCAATGAAAGAGCGCTCTTCTGCTGTAAATTCTTCGGGCTTATAGCCATTAATAATCGCATCCCAATTCGGCGCACCATTATAAAGTGACCCTTCAATGTCACTTGTTGTTCCCGCATCCAGAGCCTCTTGCTCCGTCTTTGATACAGGCGGCATTAAACTTTTAAGTTTTTTTAGATACAAGCTACGAATGGACATATTATGACTCCCACTTATGATTTTATTATATTTAACCGTGCTTTGTTTTTACATTTATACGCATAAGGAAACAGGCACGGCATCTAATTATGTATATTTTTATTATTATATGACAAGACTTTGGCATTTATTTTCTGCGCGGTCAATATACAAGGCGGGCAGGCAACATAATTTTAGACAGTTTTTTTAACTTAAGGTTTTCATAAGGCGCGCGGCTAACCAAAGCACAATTTAAAGTTTTAACAATGCCGCGCGAGTTGTGCTTGACATATATCGCCATCTGTACTTAATTATAGCTTCAAAATAATAAAAAAAGATTACAATAGGGAAATATCATGACGGATAAGCAAACGCCAGAGCGCCAAGATTCTGACAAAAATCAGCCACAGAAAAAGAAAACAGAACAGAAAAAGCCTGGTTTTTTCAGACGTAACATGTGGAATTTTGCTCTTATCGCTGCCGCGGGCTATGCTTATACAAGCTTTAATAACGCCGCCGAAAATGACCCTATCGCTTATGATTTAATGACGGGTTCAGAATTTATCCAAACCGTTAATCACGACGATGTCAAAGCCGCACAGATCGAGTTAATCGATGGACAATATGTTGTCACCGGCACATTAAAGGTCAATACATATGAAAAGCCTGATCCTGATGCAGCCGGTAAAGAGCTTTCAGAAAAAGAACTGAGCACTGGGCCAAAATACAAAGCCGTTATGGGCCCTTCAGACCCTACAGCAATGTTAGAAAGCCGCGGCGTTCCCGTATCAAATGTCGATCACGACCCATATAAACGCCCTAACCCAGAAATCATCACGATTGACGACCTTGAAATGCTTATCGACCAAGGTAAAGTCGGCGGCATAAGCTACACAAATGCAGGCGCAGGCAACGGCACAATATTTGAAGGAACCTACAAACCTGTCGCGGGTGATAATGATTATGAAGTGCGTTTCAGCACAGCAGAGCACGGCTATAACACAGAAAACGTCCTACAAAAAATTAAAGACAATAATATTAAACGCAGCTACGTCACACAAGAAGCGCCAGGCTGGCTGTCTTCTATGCTGCCATGGCTGCTTTTCCCTGCGGTATTTATCGGCTTTATGCTGTGGCAAGGCCGCGGCGCAGGCCAAGGCAAGCCCGCACACCAGCGCATTGACCCAGAAGATATCACAGAAGGATTTGATGACGTTCAGGGCATTGACGACCAAAAAAGACAGCTTAAGCAAATGGTACGCTACCTTCAAAATCCAGAAGAAATCGCACAAATGGGCGCGAAGCCACCTAAAGGCGCACTGCTTTCTGGCCCACCAGGAACAGGTAAAACCATGCTCGCAAAAGCCGTTGCCAAAGAAGCCGGCGTACCGTTCTTTTCCATTAACGGTTCTGACTTTGTTGAAATGTATGTCGGTGTCGGCGCGCGGCGCGCCCGCGCATTATTTGAAGACGCGAAGAAAAACGCACCCTGCATCATCTTTATTGATGAAATTGACGCGGTGGGCGGAAATCGTGGCGGCAATATGAGCAATGGTCACAGCGAACAACAACAAACTTTGACGCAGATCCTCACTGCAATGGATGGCTTTGAAGCACAAAGCGGCGTTATTGTGATGGCGGCAACTAACCGCCCAGAGAGCCTCGACCCTGCGCTTGTCCGCGCTGGTCGCCTTGATCGTAAAATTGAAGTCAACGTCCCTGACCTTGTTGGACGCGTCCAGATTCTTACAAAATATATGAGCAATAAGAAATGCGCGAAAGACATCGATATTGAAACGATTGCCAAGACGACACCCGGCTTCCCAGGGGCGGAACTTGTCAATCTTGTCAATGAAGCATTGCTTTTAGCGCAGGAAGGTGGCCGCCAAGAAGCTGACATGATGGATTTTGTTACTGCGCGCGATAATATCGTCTTTGGCGCAGCGAAAAACCTGACAATAACTGAAAAAGAACAACGCCTAACCTGTGACCATGAAGCAGGCCACGCCATTGTCATGAAATACACAGAAGGTAGTGATCAAATTTTAAAAGCGACAGCAACGCCGCGTGCAAAATCATTAGGTATGGTTGAAACTTTCTCAGAAGGTGATCGCGTATCATATAATAAAAAGCAGCTCCTTGCATATATGGACGCCGCTATGGGGGGGCGCATTGCAGAAGAAATCTGGCATGGCGAAGATTACGTCACGACAGGTGCTTCACAAGACATCAAACAAGCGACAGCAATCGCGCGTCAGATGATCCTCGATTGGGGTTTTTCAGACTTTGGTATGCAAAGCTTTACCGAAGAACAGCGTGCAACATTTTTGAGCAAAGGCTCATCATCGCTGAGCGACATGTCAAACGAGCAAAAAGCTAAACTAGATGAGCAAATTAATACGCTTCTTAAGGAATCATACGAGCGTGCGCGCAACCTTATCACCCTGCGCAAAGATGAATTAGAACTTGTCTCAAACGCCTTGTTTGAGTATGAAACCGTTTCAGGCGCAGAAATTGACACCATCTGCGCTGGCGGAAAAATCACCCGCCGCCCAACGCAAGCGATTAACGACAACAAGAAGCCAAACCCGCCAAGCAGCACTCAAGGCGGCGTACAAGGCCCTGAAATGCGCATGGGTTAAACCGTATACACATCAACAGTAAGACAAACAAAAACGGCGCTCCATTGGGCGCCGTTTTTATTATACTCAAGCCGCAATATTCAAGGCATTTTTTCAACAACGGGCGCTTTGCCTGTTGCAATAAGCGCGAGGCGCAATTTTTTACGCCGCCAGAAAATAAATGCCATAAAGCCCCATTCCGTAACCATTAAGAAAAACGGGTAAAACAGCACCGATAATGAAAAACTTGGCACGCAAAGCAGAATAAAGAAATAACGCAGCCCCGCCCAAAAATACGACACGGGCGGTTCACTGCTGGGGTCAACATAGGTTTTGCGGATCGTCGGGTAAAAGGTCAGCATATCAATCACAATAATCAACAACAGCGTAATCACAGGGTCTTTTGTCGCAAGCCACACAGGAATAAGCGCCAAAGCCGATAAAAAGGCCCCCCAATCAGAGCGCGTTATATGCTTTTCGCCATAGAACAGCGCCAAAACAGCGATAATCCAGCACGTGATCCCGACAAACAGCAACATATAGGACGACAAATCGCCACCAAGTTGAAACTGCGCATAAGCGCCAATGCTAATAATTAGCCCCCAGTTAAACCAGCTAAAGAAATGCGGGCGTGTCTGGCGTTTAAATATGCTGTGAAAATAAAGCCCGTAGCGAATAACCGAAACAATAACCGCCAGCACAGCAAATACAGCCGCACGTTCAAATAAAAAATCCATAACAGATACCTGCTTTCAGCGCATATGATTATGCGCCAATAAACTATTAATCACATTTCGCGCGCGTGGGCAATAATCCATCTTGTCCACGGCGATATAAGAAAAATATACACTTCCCTTGATACTGCCGCGCGTATTTACTAGGCTTGTCATACGAAATATTCGCCCTTAAGCGCCTGAGCGGCCGAAATGCCCTCACCGTCATGATAATAATAACAACAATAGTGGCTAACGCGCATCACATCATTAAACAGTTTGGTCTATAAATGGTTGCCCTTAGCTTTATATCCTTCCTTCTTTTATTCGTTTTCATTGGCGCAATGTCTTTTTTTAAAAAGAAGAAGACATCGCAAGATTATTTGCTCGCCAATCAAAGCGTCAAACCGTGGCTTGTCGCACTTTCAGCCGTCGCGACCAATAATAGCGGTTATATGTTTGTCGGACAGATCGGCTTTACTTATCTTTACGGCCTGCATTCCATTTGGTTAATGATTGGCTGGGTCTTGGGTGACTTTGTCAGTTCAATCTTCGTTCATAAACGCCTGCGAGCAAAAACAGAAGAACGTAAAGTGATGAGCTTCGCGACATTACTAAGCCAGTGGCAGGGCGGCGAATTTAAAAAGCTCCGCGTCATTTGCGGCCTCATTACCCTGATTTTCCTTGGCACATATGCCGCCGCGCAGCTCAACGCGGGCAGCAAGGCGCTCCACGTCATGTTTGGCTGGGATTACGCCCTCGGCGCAATTATTGGTAGTGTCATCGTTCTCTCATATTGTTTTGCAGGCGGCATTCGCGCATCAATCTGGACCGATGCCGCGCAATCTTTTGTCATGTTTGCCGCAATGAGTTTGATGGTCGTCATCAGCCTTGTCACATTAGGCGGCGTGCCGAACTTCATTGATAGCCTCTATAACGTCTCGCCAGATTACATGGCGCTCTTCCCTGATACTACATTCTTGGGCAGCGCAGCGCTTGCTTCCGCGCTCTTTGTTATTGGTTGGTTCTTTGCCGGCGCTGGCGTGATTGGCCAGCCACATATTATGGTGCGTTTCATGACGATTGATGATACAAAAAACATGAACCGCGCCCGCGCTTATTACTATGGGTGGTTTATTAGCTTTTATATGCTGACCATTATCACGGCGCTTGCCGCGCGCCTGTTGCTGCCCGAAGTCAGCAGTTTTGATGCCGAGCTTGCTTTGCCAACATTAGCGCAGCAATTACTGCCCGATATTTTAGTTGGCCTTGTTATTGCCGGCCTGTTCGCCGCAACAATGTCGACAGCAGATTCGCAAATCTTAAGCTGCACCGCGGCGCTCACCAATGATTTGTTCCCCAAAAAGCTCTCTGGTTATAAAGCCAATAAGCTTTCCACGGTGTTTATCACGGCGCTCGCCTTGTGCATTGCTCTATTTGGCAGCAAGAGCGTCTTTAGCCTTGTTTTAATTGCATGGTCAGCGCTTGCCAGCGCCTTCGCCCCATTATTAATCCTCTACGCCTTTAAGCGCAAAGTCAGCGAATACCAAGCCATTGCGATGGTGCTCAGCGGCATTGGCGGCATGGTGCTGTGGCGCTATTTCGACCTCAACAACATCACATATGAAATTGTCCCTGGCGTGTTAACGGGTTTTGCCGTCTACGCATTATGGGGCAGTTGCAAATGCGCAGCATCCGCGCTAAAAAAGCCTGAAGGGCAACAGCAATAAGCGGAAAAATATATGAGCGATATCATCTTGCTTGATGGCGGCATGGGCCAAGAACTGATCAAACGATACAGCGGCAAAGCAACGCCGCTATGGTCGGCGCAGGTCATGCTTGATGCACCTGAATTAGTGCAAGAAACCCATGCGGGCTTCATTAATGCGGGCGCAAAAATCATCACGCTGAATAACTATACGGCAACGCCATGCCGCCTTGAACGTGATGCATCACTGGAGCTATTGCAGCCGCTGCACGACGCCGCAATAAGCGCTGCAGAAAAGGCCATCGACCAAACACAGCGCCGTGATGTGCGCATAGCGGGCTGCCTCCCACCTTTAATGGCAAGTTACATTGCGCAGGCCGTACCGCCAGAAGATGAATGCCTTGAACATTATCATGCGCTTGCCGCGCTACAAGCGCGCGCCTGTGATTTATTCATCTGCGAGACCATGTCAACCATTGCCGAAGCACGCGCCGCCGTATATGCCGCAAAAGCAGTAAACAAGGAAATATGGGTCGGCTTTGCCCTTGATGAGCGCAGCCATAATTTGCGCTCTGGCGAAACGCTGCAGAATGCCATCACCGCGATGAACGCCCTGAATGTCGATGCCATTTTATTAAATTGCGCCGCGCCGAAAACCATTGATACAAATCTGCCAAGCGTAATATCAAACACCAAAAATGCAGGCGCATACGCCAATGCATTTGAAAGCGTCGAAGCCCTTGGCCCAGGCGGCACGGTCGAATGCCTGAAGGAGCGCCACGACTTAACCGCCGAGGAATACGCCGCTCATGCCCTCAGCTGGGTTGATATGGGCGCGCGCATTGTCGGCGGCTGCTGCGCGATTGGCCCTAAATATATAGCGCAGCTCCATAAAGCGCTCATAGAAAAAGGCCATCACATAACAAACGCTTTGTAATGGCCTTATCATTCATTTTTATCAGGCGAAGGGCTTAGCCCTCTGCCGCCATGGGCGTAATGGTAAAGGCTGTGTCTTCACCGTCATTAGCGGTTTCGATGTTCAGGGCTTTGGCGCGCGCGGCGGAAAGCAGTGACATTTCAATGCCGCGCAGGCGTGCGCTGACATCACCATCGGTGCTGCCCAGAGCGATCGTTACCGATTCCAGCAATGAACCTGCGCCAATTTGCTGTTCAGAGCGCAAGCGGCGTACGCCAGCAAGCGTTTTCAGGACGTAATCCATATCCGCTTCCCCATCGCTGCCTAAAATTTCAGCATCCGCTTTTGGCCATGCAGAAACATGTAAAGATGAGTAATCTTCGCCGAACTTACCTGCTTGCTGATAAATTTCTTCGGTAATAAATGGCGTGAACGGCGCAAAAAGGCCAAGCAATATACGCAATGAATCATATAATGTTGCCTGCGCAGAAAGCCGCGCCGCATCATCCCAATCATAATTTTCCCAAAAACGCGCTTTGGTAAGCTCCAGATAGTTATCACAGAACGTCCCCCAGAAGAATTTATGCAGCTTTTCTTTCGCGCTCGCATAATCAAAGCCTTCAAAAGCCGTGGTCATTTCATCTGCTAATTGATGCAGTTTCTTAAGTAACCAGCGGTCCTCTAATGTACGATCTTCAAATTTCGGGAAGTTTGCAGGTTCAACATTTTCACCCATATACATGAACGCCATCCGCGCCACATTCCAAAGCTTGACGACAACCTTACGGCCATCTTTGACTTCTTTTTCATGGTAGCGTAAATCTTGCCCAAGCTGCGAGTTTGCCGCCCAATAACGCAGCGCATCTGCGCCATATTTCTCAACAACTGAACCAGGGTCATAACGGTTATAGCCGTTCGCATCGGTAAATTTCTCAAGGTCACGCTTTGAAACCTTTTTACCTTGCTCATTGAGCCCCCAGCCAGAAATCATGACGTTTTTCCACGGCAAGCTATCGGTGTGATATTCAGACTTAATCAATGTATAAAACAGCCATGTACGGATAATTTCAAACGCTTGTACGCGCAGATCCATCGGGTAAATATCCATTGACCCTTTAACATCATCACGCCCTGCCCAATTGGCATTGATTAATGGCGAAACAGATGAAGTCATCCATGTTTCCATCACATCGGTTTCAGGAACAATCGTCATACCAGCATATTTTTCCTGCGCCCATTTGGGTGGCTGGCTTTCAAGCGGGTCAAGCGGCAAGTCAGCTTCATCAGCCAAAATCACATCCCCAGTTTCTTGCACATACCAAATAGGGAACGGCACGCCGTAAAAACGCTGGCGTGAGATATTCCAGTTATATTTCAACCCGTCAATCCAATGTTCAAGGCGCACTTTCATCCAATCAGGGAACCATTCCAATTGGTTCATACGCGCGCGGAAGCGCTCTTTATGGTCAAGCACGTTAATGAACCATTGCGGCGCCATGACAAACTCAACCGGCTGTTCAGAGCGTTCGCCAACAGTGACATTTTGAACAATTTTTTGCTCTGCGCGAATAAGCTCAGCTTCTTTCAAGTCATTGACAATATTGGCGCGGGCATTAATCGCATCAAGGCCGGCATATTTGCCTGCCGCTTCGGTCATTTTGCCATCTGGCCCCATGATGATGCGGGTATCAAGCTTGTCTTCTTTCCATTTTTTAACGTCTTCGCCGTCGCCAAAGGTACAAACCTGCATCAAGCCTGTGCCAAATTCCACGTCAACTTCTTCGGATGTTTTAATCGGCACTTCTCGCCCATCAGATAATGGCACTTTCGCCATCTTACCGACCAGATGCTTATAACGCGCGTCATCAGGGTTACAGTACATTGCAACGCAGGCAGGGATAAGCTCTGGGCGCGTGGTTGAAATAATCAGATCTTCGCCATCAGGGCCTTCAAAGGCGATGTCATACATTTTGCCTTTGCGCTCAATCGTCTCGCAGTCCGCCTGCGCGAGCGCCGTTTCAAAATGCGTATCCCACTGCACAGGCTCATCAGAGCGATAAATCAAACCTTTTTCATACAAATCTAAAAATGATTTTTGCGCCGTATGGCGTGAACGGTCATCAATGGTTGAATAACGCAGGCTCCAGTCAACAGACAGGCCAAGCGAGCGCCATAATTCCTCATATGTCTTTGCGCCTTTCTGCGTTTCATCAATGCATAATGCACGGAAATCAGAACGGCTAATTTTCTTTTTATTTACTTTGTGCTTTTGTTCAACATAGCGCTCTGTTGGCAGGCCATTATCATCAAACCCCATTGGATAGAAAATGTTATAACCAAGCATACGTTTGTAACGGATAAGGATTTCTGCCTGCGTATAAGACATAGCATGACCAACATGCAAATGCGCTGCAGAAACATAAGGCGGCGGCGTATCAACCGAGAAAAGAGGCTTTTCGGAGTTTTGATCATAATCATAAATGCCTGTATCATCCCAAAGTTTGCGACATTTATTTTCTAACTCTGTATTTTCAAAACTTTTATCAAGCTCAGGAAAGTTTACCATTTCTTATCTAGTCCTTATGATTAGCGCGTTTAAGCCGCCTACTTTATAGTGACTAAATGAATAATTCAAGCAGATAAGCATGCAGAATGACCTGCAGATCACCAGATTTTATGAGAAAAACAATGCGAAGGCCGCACGGCACTATGGCTTATTGGGCGGTTGCGGCGCGGTTTGTGGCGGCGCGGGCGGTAATGCAGGCGGTTGAAACATGCCATCACGCAGGAAATTTATTGTATATTGATGCGCAAGTGGGTCTAGCACCAATTGCGCATGGTCAGCGTGGAGCAATTCGTGATCCTTCATATAAGGGTGCTTTGTACTTTCCACGGCAACGCGCCCATCATTGGGACGGCCATGAAACAAATGCCGCGCAACGAAATATGCGCTGTTATCATCACCGCTAATACAGCCCAAATCATAGTTTAAAGGCTGCATATTTTGCATGACGGCGGCGCGGAAGGCGGTGGTAAGTTCATTGCCTGCAGGGCCAAAGGTAAAGCCGTAATATTTACGGTTCAGCGCGCGGCTTTGCATGAAATCAGCAACGTCACTGCCATGATAGGGTGTGCCCAATGTAACGACGCGCCCTAAACATTGTGGGCTGTGATCTTTGATAATATTTTCAACAACAAGCCCGCCCATTGAAAAACCAACAAAATGAGTTTTTTGTGCAGAGGCGTTAAATGTCGGGCTGAGGTGACGCTGCATAATATGTTCGGCACATTCCTTGACCGTTAAAGTCGTTGATGGGTAATCCCAATTATGCACTTCATAACCGGCGCGCACTAAGGCGCGCTCAAGTTCAACCATATCGGTATAATGGCCTGTCGCGCCGTGCAGCAACACAACGCGTTCATTTTTATTATCGCAGCAAATTTGCGCTTTTTCTTTAGAAACCCTGTGATTGACAAGTTGAGAATTATCCAAATTATCCATCCCTATATACTTATTCTTATCAATTTATACATATAGTGTTAGCACATCTCTTTATGGATAGCTAGCCCAGCACACTCAAATATACATAAGCCAAATGATCCGCGATTAAAAACGGTAACCTACAGATATTGCGCCAAATAAGGACGGTTCATCTTGCCCATCAAATTCTTTTGAGCGCCAATTCAAGCTATAAGAAATCTGCGTCGCGCCGTAAGAAAGGCTAATTCCAGCGCTCGCATCCGCAACAAAGGTTTTCTTATCAACTGATGGGCTATCCTGAAAACTATTGCCATCAAGGAATATGTTGCGCGCAAAAGCACGCCCATCAAGGCCAATAAAAGCTGACCACGCAAATTCATTATCAGGCACAGCAAAAAAACCATTTCCCGGTATAGATGGACGCACCCGCATCGGCGGTGATTGCCATTGATAGCGCTGCGGCGTTAATTGCAGCGTCACCCCGCCAGAGCCATAAGTATAAATATTGCCCAGCGAAAAACCAGCATGGGGGCTAAGGCGTAAATGCAAATCATGCATATCCACGGCATATGCTTCTGGCCAATTGCGCTGCCACGATAAAATCGCGCCGACTTCATTTTTAAGCTGATAATCCCAGCCTGAAGGGTCATCCGCGCCGACCAAATCATGCACGGTTTCCTGCACTTCTTCGCCCATAGACCACGGGCCAATAACCCCCAATGTAAGCTCTAAGGAATCGATTGTGTTTTTATTGACGCTTGAAAACCCTGCGCTGCCATATAAAAACCCCGCATAAGGGCGATCTGACGGGTTTGGCGTACGCGCCGTAATATCGTCAGGCGTATATAAATTTTGTCCGACCGAATACGCAACAGATGTCGTTTCATTAAAAGTAAAAAACGGCAACATGCCATCAAGCGCAGCGATAATATCTGGCGACTTCATCCCGACATCAAAATAAGTCAGCCGCGTGCCATGAGTATAGTTTTGGTCACTACGTGATGCAAACATATCGTTCTCAAGCGTCAATGTCAGAAAATGGTTATCACTATCAAGCAACCCTTGCGGGATTCTCTCTTGAAAGCTTGGCTTTTCTAAGGTTGAAATCTGTGCTTGCGCATATGCTGCGCCGCTCGCAAGCGCCGCCAAGACTACAATAAAATGAAAAAATACAACTCTACGCACGCGCGGCTCCTAGGGCTAAAACGCTTCACTATAGCGCCATAAAATCTTTTTTAACAGCTTATGCCCTATAATAAATTTTAAGTATAGTGCTTTCACATCGCCGCGATAAAAGATAGAATACCCCCAACGATATATAATGGATTGTTGTAAGGTCAAATAATGCATCAAGATTTAGCATCCAAACCACAAAAAAAAACCTCCGCGATCGCGAACCCTCTGGGCAAAAAGTTTTCGAGGCTGTTCTTGGTTTACCTTGCCAGCATTAGCCTTATCGCAAGCGCTGTTTTCTTTATCTACTCTTACAATAAACAAAAAACCGCGCTTTTTACGACGATCAACAAGGAAATTGCCAGTACGGTGCAAAGCGCAAGCCTTGCCGCCTATACAATCGATAAACTTGTCGGACAGCACATGCTTGACGGACTTGTCCGCCGCCAAGAAATCAGCCACGCCCGCGTTTTGTTAGAAGACAGCTCCATGCTCGCGCAGTCAGGGTCGCTCGCGATTAACCAAGATTCTCTGACATTATTGCTTTTCCCAGAGCTCAAGAAATTCGAGACCGATTTAATTTTCGACATCCGCGATAATAGCTTTAATGTCGGTAAATTAATTATCGTGCCTAACTATGCAGAAGCCAAAAACACCATCCTGCATAATTTGACCAATGGGCTTATTCTGATTTTTTTAATTTCAATGATCTTATATTTCGCCATTCGCCACCTGATTAACAAAGAGCTTTCCGCACCCGTTATCGCACTCGCGCAGCAAATATCTTCCTTTGAAGAAACCCAGCAAGAGCGATCAGAACAACAGCTTGATATACCTGCAAAGCACCAAAATGATGAAATTGGTTATCTGATTGAAAATTTCAACAGCCTGTTCCGTAGCCTCAAAGAAACCAAGACTTATGCATCAAATATAGAAGACACGCTTGAGACCACCGAAGCCCAATATACAGCTATGGTGGCCAACACATTTGAAATTTTTATGCGCCTGACCGAAAATGGCGAAATTGAATTCGTAAACCCCGCAATTAAGGACATTCTTAAATATTCGCTCAATGAGGTGATTAACACCAATATCAAAGAATATATCATCGCCACAAACGCCGAAGAATTACAAAATTTTATCAATGATTCAATAAGCGGCGCAGCGCAAGAACCTACGCGCGCCCTGCATTTCAAAACCAAAGACGGCGAAGAGCGCATTTTATCATGTAGTATTAATAACGCGCTCGGCATTGATAAAATCAACAGCCTTTTATTTATCGCCCGCGACATCACGAAATCTTACAACACTGAAATGGAGCTGCGGCAGGCGCAAAAACTTGAATCTATAGGTAAACTTACTGGCGGCATTGCCCATGACTTCAACAATATTCTCACCATCATCATCAACAATATTGAACTTGTGCAATCCAAAATCAAGAAAGCAAAAATCGCCGATGATACGCCGATGCAAAACCTGTTAGAAACCGCATTAAACGCAGGCTTTACAGGGGCAGACCTCACAGCGCGTCTTCTTGCCTTTGCCCGCAATCAGCCGCTTAATCCCGATAGTTTCCGCCCCAATGAGCGCATCAAAAACATTATCCCGCTTTTGGAGCGTACGATTGGTAATAATACAGGCATAAAAGCCGCCCTAGATAACGATATAGGCCACGTCAAAATTGACCGCAGCCAATTTGAAAATGCCATCTTAAACTTGTGTATTAACGCGCGCGACGCTATCCCACCTGCAAAAAGAGGCGAAATCATCATCAGAACATCCCTGACCAATGAAATCCCAAATGTCGAAACATCAGGGCAAAGTTATATTTTGGTTGAAATCATTGATAATGGGGAAGGCATCAGCCCTGAAAACCTCAAAAAAGTCATCGACCCCTTTTTCACCACAAAGGATATTGGTAAAGGTACAGGGCTTGGCCTATCTATGGTTTATGGCTTTGTCCATCAATCAAAAGGTCATTTTAATATTATCAGTACGCTTGGTGAAGGCACGACGATCCAAATGTACTTCCCTAAACATGATTTGTTACAATCTGATCCCGCACACGACCATGTTATCGAAGATGAAACAGATGCTGATTATGACGGCAATGGCAAAGTCATACTCATTTTAGAAGATAACGCCACTGTTGCAGATATTATTGAAAAGCTCCTGCAAGATATGAACTTTACCGTCATTAAAACCAACAGTTCCACCCATGCGTTTAGCGCCTATGATCAGCACAAGCCCGACATTATATTAAGCGATGTATTGCTCCAAAATGACATCACAGGTTTTCAATTCGCCGATGAAATATTAGCCAAAGACCCTGCCCAATTAATTGTCCATATGTCTGGTTATACGGATCCTGAAAACACGCTGAAAAACACCGCCTATTCTGTCGAGCTACGTAAACCTTTTAGACGGAGCGACTTAGTGCAAATACTACGGAAGAAATTAGATGTTTAAATATGCGCAAATATGGCGCAAAGCGCCGCATTATTTTTTAGCCGCCCTATGCGCGGCGCTAATTTCCGCTGCGCCCAGCGCCGCACAGAACACAGCCGATGAAAAACAAGCCCCCACAATCAAGCCGCAAATTTTTCGCGTCGGTTTTGGCTTAGAGCGACCGCCTTTTGTTTTTAAAAACCATAAAGACGGTTTAGAAATTGAGCTGATAAACGCTATCGCAAAAGAAATGAAATATACGGTAATCGCTTCATTCTGGCCTAATGCGCGTGGTTACAACGCCCTTAAAAATAAGAGCATAGATATCTATACAATCGGCACACAAAGCCTTGCTGATGAATTTTACCTCAGCGACACATATATGTCTTTTGACAATGTCTTAATTTCCAAAGGCGACAACCCACAAGAGATATCACAATTTTCTGACCTGCGCGGCAAGCGCCTTGCGGCCTTTCAAGGCGCAGATTTTTTAGTCAAAGAAATCACAGAGATTAAAGACGATCTGAGTCTTTACATTGAAACGCCGCGCCAAATCACGCAAATCCATTTGCTTTACAAGGAACGTGTTGATTTCTTGTTTAGTGAGAAAAAAGTCTTTGAATATAACCTTAAACGCGCCTTTGCTAGCGGCGAGCTTGCGCCGCTAGGCCGTGCCTATAAAATCCATCGCGTTGTTCCACCAACGCTCTATAGCGCCGCGTTTAACGACCCCATTTTACGTGATAAATTTAACGCCGCATTACGCCGCCTAAAAAAAAGCGGCGCATATGCGCAGATCATGTCTAAATATGATCAAGGTTTTAAAATGCCTTAAAATGGCATCGGGAATTGACGGCGCACCGCTTCAATATCCGCCATCACATCTTTAGACAATTTCACATCCATCGCCGCAATATTACTACGCAATTGTTCCATAGATGTCGCGCCAATAATTGTTGCGGTGACAAATGGTTTTGCCAGCGTAAAGGCCAGCGCCATTTGACATGGGTCAAGGCCGTGTTTTTTTGCAACGTCAATATAGGCAGCCGTTGCCTGATGCGCGATTTCATTATGACGATGGTTCGGGTTACGGTTAGACAGCGACCAACGCGCCCCTTCAGGCCAGTTATCTTTATCAAGATATTTACCGCTCAGCATCCCCGTCGCCAAAGGCGACCATGCAAGCAAACCCATATCTTCCTTCATCGCAATTTCAGATAAATCAGGCTCAAACAAACGGCAAAGCAAGCTATATTCATGCTGTAATGATGCCATGCGCGGCAGAGCTTTTTGCTCAGAGAGTTTTAAATACTCCATAATGCCCCATGCCGTGTCATTGGAAAGGCCAATTTCACGAATTTTGCCCTGCTGGACGAGCGCGCCGAGCGTTTCTAAAATCTCGAGCAAGTTTTCGCGGTTCTTATCCGCATCTTTTGCTGTTGGCGCAAAGCCCCAATTACGGCCAAAATGGTAATGGTCGCGGTTCGGCCAGTGTAACTGGTATAAATCAATATAATCGGTTTGCAGGCGCGACAAACTGCCCTCCACCGCATCAATAATGCCCGCGCGGTCAATGGCGCGCCCTTCGCGTATCCACGGCAAACCTGCGCCAGCAATTTTTGTTGCAAGAATAATATCTTCGCGCTTACCGCTTTTTTTAAACCATGTACCAATAATCTCTTCGGTTTTACCTTGCGTTTCCGCGCTTGTCGGTACGGCATAAAGCTCTGCTGTATCAAAAAAGTTAACCCCCTGATCTACCGCATAATCCATTTGTTCATGGCCTTCGGCCTCGGTGTTTTGGTTGCCCCATGTCATTGTCCCCAGGCAAATACGGCTCACATCTATATCTGTACGGCCAAGCTTCGCATATTCCATTGAAAATCATCCTCTATTTCAAAAAAAGTAAAATTACACAGCGACATAAAATAGAACATCGCAATAAATATCAAGAGGGATAAAACTTTACGTATTACATATCGCCTGCTATAAGCAATTTATGCAGGGAAAATTTAATAATAAAACAAAGCATACAAAACCAACACAAATCGGCATCGCCTTGCAAGGCGGCGGGTCTTATGGTGCTTACGCGAAAGGCGCGCTGAAAGCTTTACTGCGCTCTGAATTTAACGCCCGAACAAATATAGCCGCCATTACGGGAACAAGCGCCGGCGCATTAAATGGTGCGATGCTCGCTTATGGCCTCAATAAAGGCGGTGCAGATGACGCCATAAAGCATCTTGATGGCCTCTGGGATGATGTGAAACTCACAGGCAGCGCCATGTCATTTTGGCACAATCTCGGCCCTTTGACGAATTTATCATGGCCCAATATTCCCCAACATAAAATGATGATGTTTTCATTTGCCCAAGCCGCCCTGCCGCAAGGCATCGCGATCAATGCCCTAAAAGATAGTGTAAACGCCCAAATTGATGATTTCGATATATTAAGGAATGGAAAGACAGCCCTGTTTGTCAATGCCGTTAAGCACAACAAGGTCACACAGCAACGTGAACATACCGTTTTCCATGGCAATACACTTAACGCTGAGAGTATTATCGCATCAGGCGCATTAGAAAGCCTCGGCGGCATTGAAATTAACGGCGACACATATTATGACGGCGCATATTGGCGTAATCCGTGTTTTGCCGATATTAAGCGTGCCAATATCTCAGATTTATTCGTCATTACCCTGCAAGCGAAGCCAACGCCCCCTATTGTCGCGCAACATCAAGATGATGCACGCACCAAAGGACACAGAAAAATTGGCTATGAACTTATTACACATGAAATTCATGGACATTTGGCATATATACATCACACCAACCCCGCATTAAACCTGCACGTCATAAGCCTAGAGCTTGACCCCAGATGGAATGATACCAGCCGCATGAACACTGACCCAACATGGTTAAACCATTTAGAAGACCTTGGGAAAAAAGACGCACAGCAATGGCTGGCGGTGCATTTAGATGATCTTGGAAAAAAATCCACCTATAAACCAGATCATGGGTCTATAGGTGGTACAAATTTATCAATAAAACCTTAAGCGCGGCTTTACGGCGCAGGCTTTGCATTTATCCCTGCTTTATATACCGTATTTTGCGCGCCATGCGCATAGATAGGACTGCGTTGCAGCGCCGGATTTGTAAAAGACGCACATAAATTGCGCCCTAAATTGGCCAGTTTGTTTTGTGTACTCATTCTAACATCCCTTCATCTATGGATAATACGGCGTTTTGCTTTGATACGCCCTGTTCCCCTAATTCATAAAATACCATTTGCGTTTGTCCACGCTCTGTTTTTTCTGGCTTAATGTGGAAATGACTTTGTGCCCCCGTCAATTCCCCAAGATCCATAATATAATCATTATCTTCGTTAAGCAGCGCAACAAGGTTCATCACCTTTTTCTCGCTCAGCTGAATGTCTTCTTGTGCATCAACAACCATGTAATCCCCAACAGGGTCATAACATTCATGCGTGCTGCGCTTTAAAATCAAAAAGCCGCGCTCACTGATCGGGTTACGTTCATAACGAAACGTTCTTTGTTCTGCTGGCCGATTAAAATCCATCCCGATTATGCTCCTTTTAACTTGCTTTTACAGCGGATTGTGATTAGATCATGCCAGTAAAAAGTTAAGAAGCTGTAAATTTATGAAAACTAACCATAGAATCTAGGAGATATACATGTCTGTAGCCCCAAAGTCAGTAGATCAAGACTATAAAGTTAAAGATATAAACCTTGCTGAAGCTGGCAGAAAACAAATTGACCTCGCACAGGACGAAATGCCTGGCTTGATGTCTATCCGCGCTGAATACGCCAAAGAACAGCCATTACAAGGCGCGCGCATCGTGGGCTGCCTACACATGACAGTACAAACAGCTGTGTTAATCGAAACATTAACATCACTTGGCGCTGAAGTGCGCTGGTCATCATGTAACATCTTCTCAACACAGGACGAAGCTGCCGCTGCTATTGCCGCGACGGGCGTCCCTGTTTTTGCATGGAAAGGCCAAACCGAAGAAGAAGGCGAATGGTGTATCCACCAAACAATCAAAGGCCCAAATGGCTGGGTACCAAATATGATTTTGGATGATGGCGGTGACCTTACCGCAATTATGCATAACGATTACCCTGAACTTATGGACGCCGTCAAAGGCATTTCAGAAGAAACTACAACCGGCGTCATGTTCCTTAAAAAAATGGAAGAAGCAGGCAAGTTGAAAGTCCCTGCAATTAACGTCAACGATTCTGTAACCAAGTCAAAGTTTGACAATAAATATGGCTGCCGTGAATCATTGGTTGATGCGATCCGCCGTGCAACAGATGTTATGCTTGCCGGTAAAGTTGCCGCAGTATGTGGTTATGGTGATGTCGGTAAGGGCTCTGCGCAGTCATTAGCATCACAGGGCGTACGCGTTATGGTCACTGAAATTGACCCTATCTGTGCGCTTCAAGCATGTATGGACGGCTTTGAAGTTGTCACAATGGAAGACGCTGCGCCACGCGCTGACATCTTTGTCACGACAACGGGTAATAAAGACATTATCACCGTTGACCATATGCGTGATATGAAAGACCGCGCGATTGTCTGTAACATTGGCCACTTTGACAATGAAATTCAGGTTGAGCCAACACGCAACATGAAATGGACAAATATTAAGCCACAAGTTGACGAAATTGAATTCCCAAGCGGCAAGCGTATTATCTTGCTTGCAGAAGGCCGCCTTGTAAACTTAGGCTGCGCAACGGGTCACCCAAGCTTTGTTATGTCAGCGTCATTCACAAACCAGACTTTGGCACAAATCGAACTTTGGAAAAATAGCGCGAACTACGAAAACAAAGTTTACGTCCTGCCAAAGCACCTTGATGAAAAAGTTGCAGCCCTTCACCTCGATAAGCTTGGCGCGAAGCTTACAGTGTTGAGCCAAGACCAAGCGGACTATATTGACGTTGATGTTAAAGGCCCGTTCAAGGGCGATGCTTACCGTTACTAATCGTTCAATAGGCTGAATCTAATACAAAAACTCGCCGCTGTCATAAGCGGCGAGTTTTCTTTTGGGCTAAGTCATTGAAACAAGATTCAAAATACAAAGTAAATATGCAAAAAATACCTTGCTTTCTATTTCCATATTATGGTAAAAACATTCAATCAAAAAATATATATAGGCAAACTATCCCTTAAACGGATAACAAGGACGGTAATAAAATGGCTAATCAAGATAACAAAGCAACGTTAACTTTAGACACAGCAGATGCGCGCAGCAAAATCTCAGTGCTCGCAGAGAAATCAAGCCCAAGCACATCAGATGTTGATGAAGCCATCAAGCTGTTTGAAATGGCACTTACTGATGCTTATACCGTCGCCATGAATAATCACGTTTACACAGAAAAGCTGCAAGATGTCATGAAAAAGAACCATGATGCATTGGTTGACATGACAATCAAAGCCAAAGGCGATATCACAGCAGATGATCTGAAAGCCTATACAGATCAAGCCGTGCCGCAGCAAGACCCGAATGCGAAAACAACGCTTATAGATATTGATCACGCACAAATGCTGTTCATCGGTGATTTGACCCGATATAATGACAGCACAAGCGGATCCCCCAAAAGCTTCACTGCACGCCGCGCGGAATCAGAAGCAAAGCGCTACGAATCTAAACTGGATCAAAACGGCAAGAAAAGAGATATAGAAAAAGAAAAGCTCGCCAATGATGATAGCGATTTTTACCGCTATTACCTCTATCAAGCAAAAATTGATGATAAGCCTGGCACTTTCTCACGCAGCGGCACACGCCAAGAATTTATTGCCCATATTGATGAACTTGCCGGACGCTGCATCCCAAAAGCAAACCAATATGCCAAAACATACATCCAAAAAGCGCAAGATGCGACGCAAGCCCTTGTGACAAAATACCAAGGCGTTGGCGCAGTATCAACATTGCTTGAAACCACTGTAAAAAACACACTTTCAGCAGAACAAAAAGATTCATTCAAATTAAACCACCGCGCTTTTTACGAGGCGATGGTCTCATCTGCTGTGCAAGCTTTTGTCAAAAGCGGCGAAATCAAAGCGACAAAAGTCCTGTTCACAGATAAAATGTCAAATAACCGTCCGTTCATTATCAATGCATTAAACCTAGCCCTGACCGATGCCAAGCAAATTGACCTCAGTCAAGAATCTTATATTGTTGGCGGCTTGCTTGCTGATACACTTGGTAATGATTATACGGTTGAGCTTTTAAAAACGGCGATTGAATATAATGAAGCCGCAGGCAAGAAAATCAACTTACCTGAATTTGAAGCGACGATTAAACGTTTCAATGATTACATCCAGATCATTGAAAAAGATCCGCTTTTCCAAACACATGATGAACGTAATGAGCCGACAAAAACCCTCATTAACTATAATAAAACCGTCGCAACATTTGCTGAGCTGTCATCATATACAGTTGATGGCATTAATGAATTCTTAGGCGGTGACGCCCTTGCCACAGTTATCACACCAATAAAAGAAGAGCTTTTCGCGAGCCGTTATGGCGCGGACATGAACTTCCTTGCTTATTTTATCGACCATGTCAAAAAATCTGCGTCGCATAAAAACCTGCCTGCGGCGATTAATGAAGCAGCCGCAATTGACCAAGTCACAAAAGCGACAAGCCCCGCATTTGCACAAAAACTTGTGCTTGAAATCAGCAAAAAATCAAACGACCCTGCACTAAAAGCACGCATGAAAGACATTGCACCATTGCTTGATAATTACAGCGAAGGCGCTGCCGTCAATTACGCGAAAAGCGCACATGCCTTAAAAGAGGCCGTCTTGCGTAAACGCCCTGATGTTGTTTTAAAACTCACTAGCCAAGATTACGTCCAAGGTATTTTCACTGACGAGCGCATTAAACTTATGCTGCGCAACACAGAGTATAAAAACGAAAACTCAAAACCAATCAAAGCGCTTTATGATTATGCACAAAAAGATAGCGTTGCTTTGGCTGAAACCCTTTCAGGTCTTGCTGGCATGAGCACATCTTCTGATGAGCAGCAAAGCTACATCAAAGCGCTACATGCCCTTGCAGAAGGCAATAATAAGGACTTCCAGACCCAGCTTGAAAACTATGTTGGCGTTCTCAAAAACCATGACGGCGCGACATTAATGAACCTTGCGAAAACGCAGCAAATTGTTGCGTCAAAATTCAATCCTGAGAACACAGAATCGCTCAACAGTTTCCTTGCATCACCTGAGCTTGATAGCCTGCCAGAAGACGTACAAACAATGGCGATTAACGAAGATATCACTAGTCAAATGCTGATCGGTATGCTGCGCGAAAGCGGCGACAGCGTCATTAAACAGGCGCAGAGCTTTGATAAAATTTCAACGCTGATCAAAAATGAAACAACAACCCAGCGTGCCTTCGCCGCCATTATTGAAAAAGCAGAAAGCAAGCCTGAAACAGCACAGCGTTTTAACGACTATGTTACCGTGCTTAGCGCAGAAAATGGCCGTGAAATCCTGAGCGATTTCGCACAAAGCCGCGAAGATTTCTACGCAGCGCTTAGCAATAAAAATGCTGAAAAATTAGCGACCCTAACGCTAAAAACCACAACAGGCGCTTCAAGCGACAACAAAGCTCTTGATGCGCAGCTCAGCGCCCTTGTCCTTACAGATGGCAATTTAAAATCATCTATTGATGTAATGCTCAGCGCCGCAGGAAACGGAACAACGCAAAAAGTAAAATATCTCGCGCTGATCGCCACAACAAACCACGCAGATTCTGTGTTCGAACATGTATTGGCAAGCGCACAGAGTGATAATGAGAAAAACCGCCTCGCAGCGCTGATTAACCTTATCCAAGGCGAAGACGCGAATGCGCCGCAAGCTTACGCGGCGCTTGATGAAAACATCACTGCTTTGCTTAAAAACGGCGACACAAATGGCCTGCGTGAGTTTTTGGCCTCTGATGCCTTTGCACAATCAGACTTGCCTGAGAGCGCTGTACAGAGCCTTGTCGCGCAACCATTAGATAACGGCAAAAACATCCCAGAAATGGTGCTGGCCTACAAAGCTGATGATGCAGAACAGCTTGCACAGAACCTAAGCGCAATTTCTGGCTATATCTCTAACGAGACCCGCCTTGAAATGCTGCAAAAGCAGGACAGTAATACTGGCTTTGACGTTTTCACCACATTAATGCACGGCAAAGATATTTACGCGCAGGCTGATACGGTAATTACTTTCAGCACGTTAATGGACAAAGACCATGGCGGACGCAACACGATCCTTCAAGGCTACGTCAATAATCTACGTGAACAAAACGCGGCAAACGGCGTTGAAGAAGACACGAACGAGATCAAACAATTCCTCACCATGGTGAATATTGTCGCGACAACCTTCAGCGATGATGAGCTTGAAGATGATCTCAAAGCGAAACAAATTGAAAAAATCCAAGGCTTGCTTGGCGCAATCAAAAACATCGCAGACACCCATGATGCGAGCGCTCTTACCAGCTTCCTTAAATCAGACACATATCAAAATAATGTTGATGAATATTCAGTCTTTAGCCCTGCAAACCTTTTAAAGCAGTACCCAAGCGCTGAAAACAACGCTATCGACATTATGTTTGCCGCGACAAATAATGATCCGCAAAAAGAACTCGCTTTCTTTGCTGAGATTGAAGAAATTTTCGCTGGCGACCATATTACAATGGAATTTTACGAAGACATCATCGCCAAACACGCCCAAGACGAAGCCAAATGCGCCCGCATCCAAGGCTACGTTAGCGCCGCTGTCGATGGCAACTTAACCGCCGCCGTTAACATCGCCGCATTAAACGTGATGATTGACGACGCCGCGCAAAAACCAAGCATGAAAAAGTTCAAAGCAATTGTTGATAGCGCAGAATTTCAAGCACTGGATGAAACAAACCGTGCCGCGATCATCAGCGCCGCGCCACAAGGCAAAGAAGACGGCCTATCCATCGCGCAGCAAATTATCCGTCTTGGCACAAAGTCACATGAAAAAATGGCTGAAAACATCCAATATATTGGTGCGCAATTTGAAAACCAGACAACCACTGTTGAGATCCTTTACAGCGCCGCAGAAGTCATTGAAACTGATGCAAACAAAGCGCAATACATTGATTACGTGAAATTATCCGTTAATAACGAGAGCGAAGCGCTTAACGGTCTTGCAAAAGTTCAGGCGACAATCGCCAAAGCGGTAAAAGACAATGACATTGAGGCATTGCAAGGCTTAATCGCCGACCAAAGCTTAAAGGACCTTGGCACAGAGCGCCGTGAGAAAATTTTATCGCAGCCACTTATTGGCGATAAAACATTGCTCAGCTTACTGGCTGAAAATGCCAACGGCGATATGGACGCGGAAATTAAAGCCTTCATCAACACGTCAAAATCAATTGATGACCCAGAGCTTTTCAACCGCCTTGCAAATGCAACAATCGAGAATGCAGAGAATGCGGCGATGCGTACACGTTTTAGCGCCTATGCGGAAATGATTAACAATAATGACGAAGAAGAAATCTATGCCAAGCTTGGCGCAACCAAAGCGATTAACGCCGCTTTAGAAAAACCAAACAAATTAAGCATAGCGGCTCTAGCAAGCGATGAAGCTTTCACAAGCATCACGCAGTACGAAGCACACGCATTGTTTAAAAAACCCGCACTTGGCGAACAAAGCTTGTTTGCAGCGGCGCTTGGCAACGCAAAAACACCAAAAGACCACGCGCAGGCGGTACGTAGCCTTGCAGAGCTTTTCACCGATAGAGATTATACAAATGACCTCATCTCACATTATGCGCATAGCATCGACGAGAGCGCACACTCAGCGTTGGTCATTGAGCGCTTAGACCTTTTGACGCGTATGGCATATAGTGAGGACGTCAGCCCAGAGCTAGTTACAAAACTCGGCACAGTCTTCACAGAAATTGACAAAGCCAAAGAAAAAGGCAGCCAAATTGCGCTGCGCAATATTTTATCATCTGCGGCCTATAAAGCACTTCCGGCCGGTTACCAAGAACGCTTTACCCAACAATCAGGCGAAGATAACATCCTGACAACATTACTCAACATGGCTAAAAATGACCCTGTGCAAGAAACAGAGCTTATTGCCGATATGATCGCCGCAACGCAAGGTGATGAAGGCGCAGCCTATAAACAAATCAGCACTTTGATAGACCGCAGCAATAGCGACACACAGCGCGCACGCCTTGAAGATTACCGCGCCAGCCTCTATGCGAAAACATTAGAGGTAGACGGCAAAACCGTTGATCCTGCGCAAATTTCAATGATTATCCCGCATGATCGTTGGTATTACCAAATCATCGGCAAGGATGGCGACACTTTACGCCGCCTTGACGAAGACGACAAAGCGCTTAAAAAATTACGTTTCTCTGATGCGATGCTCGCAGTTGGCGGCGGTAAGTATTACGCCAAGGAAGAAATTGGCTATGTCAGCTATAACGCGAAAAATCGTGAATTAGAAGTCTTCCACGTCACGCATACAGATGAAAAGCCTGTTTTCTCAACCCGCGAAATGGACAGCTATGACGCGGAAGAAATTATCAATAATTTGTGCAAGACATCTGGCTTTGTGACATTGCCAATAGCAGGCAAGCTCACAGGGTTGAATATCAACCGTATTCAAGGCGTGCATCACCTTAATGATAAGAACACTCTGAACTTAGAAACCATCACGGGCAGCCTTGCTTTGAAAAAAGTAAGCCGCGAAGCAGCGCGCCCATTACTGCGCGGTTTAGTACAAAGTGAAGCCTTTTTCCAAGATGATGAAAACACGTTGTTTATCCGCAAAGATACGGCGCAAATCATCAGCCACAATGAAAAGAAGAGCACATTATTCGTCAAAGGACAGCACAAAAGCTTCACCTTGAAAAATGTAGACTTAGACGCTGGTTCAGACATCATTCTACGTGCAGAGCAAAACAGCGCCTTCACACAAGATGATAAAGACACAATCATCGCCAAAAATGCTTTAGCCATGATTGGTTATGATGAAAACAAAGATGAATTGTTGTTGGCGATTTCTAAAGATGAGAAATTCACCAAATCTGTCTATAGCGCAAGCGAAGCACAGAATATCGTCACCGAATATGTTGAAAGCGGTAAATTCATCTGGAGAGATAGCCTTTCTGCAAGCAATATAAACCGCGTTGACAGCATTGAAATTGACCCCGTGCTTGACAGCTACACCTTGTCACTCATCACAGGCGCAACCCTGTCTATTGACAATGTTTCCGCTGAAAACCTTGCGATATTCAAAAAAGCATTAGAACGCAACGCCAATATTCACAAGCTAAGCGATACCGCATATAATGTGCAGCAAGACAGCGCCGTCAAGCCATTGCTTGTGCCAAAACCATCACTAACAACGCAGTTTAATGCTGCAGCGATTATTGATGAACTTGTCGCAAAATCAAGCATAGAGCGCGTACAATCCGCGATCGTAGCCTCTGCAAACTGGTTAGATACCATGCATAGCGACGAAATGGATAATGATGGCGAAAGCGCGAAGATGCAGACACTCGGTGCATTACTGCTCAACGCTTATACAGCCCATGCTGATATTCCTGAAAATCTCGGCAAGCGCGCCGCAAATGATGCGCCAAAAACAAAAACGGCCAAAGCCGCCGTTAAGAAAGACGCATTATCAGCGCTGCAAGCTTCATTTAACCGCGCCGCACAAAGTGACGCGCCAAACGAAGCAAGCATAACAAAACAAATCGCCAATGATATTGCCAGCAACAACCCAGTGATGCAGCATTACCAAGAAGCGCTTGATCCGCTTGCAATAAAATAAGCTGCGCACAAAAATTATTATTACCGCCTAAACTTACAAGCTGTGTCGACAGGAGCGCATTCTCCTTAAAGGCACAGCTTTTTCTTTTCTGGCGTGGAACTTTAAATAAAACAGTAAGGCGCGTCCTTTAGCGTGTAAACACACCCACAATTTCAACGTGGCTGCTGTAAACAAACTGGTCAACGCATTGCACGCTCTGCAGCGTATAGCCGCCCTGCACCAATGTTTGCGCATCGCGCGCAAAGCTTTTCGGGTTGCATGACACGCCAATAACCAGCGGTACTTTTGACCCCGCTAATTGCTCGACCTGTTCCTTCGCACCAGCGCGCGGCGGGTCAAACACAACCGCATCATAGACATCAAGCTCCTTAACGCTCAGCGGACGTTCAAATAAATTTCGTTCCTGCGTCGCAATGCCCATGCCGCCAGCAGCCTTTGCCAGCAAGGCAATCGGCTCTTCCGCAAATTCATAAGCATCGACGGAGCCACGCTCAACCATTGAGCCTGCAAAACAGCCACTGCCCGAAAATAAGTCCGCGAAACGTGGTTTTTTCTTGGTAACGTGGCCATGTATCGCCCCCATCACCGCATCGACCAAGGCTTTTTCGCCCTCGGCGCTTGGCTGCATAAATGCCCCTGGGGGCAGCGCCACCTGCAAGCGGCCAAATCTTTTAATAAATGGGTCACGTTCAATCATGACATTCGGCGTATGAGAATCCTTCACGCGCCATGAAACGCGCGCAATATCAACACTCTGCGCTAGCTCTGCTACCGCTTCCATGATCGCTAAATCCATCACACCTTTGCGGCTAGAAAGTTCGCCCGTAATCAGCATCTCTGCTTTATCTTCTGCCATTTGCATGAAAATGCTCGCGCGCTTACCTTCACGTAATAAACGTTTTAAATACGGCTTGCTCGCTTCTCTTTTCGCGTCAAGCTCAGGGCAGAGGATGAGACATTCGTCAATATTCGCAATTTTATGGCTACGCTGCTGATTATAGCCAAGCTTAATCTCTCCGCCATGCACAAGCGCGGACCAGCTCGCCCGCCGGCGCGTGCGTGATGGTACAAATACAGGCGGCAATACTTCACCCGCCACAACGTCGCGGTATTTAAGCGCGCTATAAACCTGCTCGGTTTTCCAGTCTTGATACACATCTGGGCGGATATGCTGTAATTGGCAGCCGCCGCATTCTTCATAAAACGCACAAGGCGCTGCGGCGCGGCTTGCCCCGCCAGAAACCAATTCAACAACTTCACCGCGGTAAATACCTTGTTTGTTTTTATGCGATTTCACCAGCATTTTATCGCCCGCGGCGCTGCGCGGTACATACACATTATGCCCGCCTTCAATCACGGCAATTCCATCGCCCTGCGGGCCTAATGTTTTAATCTCAACAATTTCTTCAGCCATCGCCATCACTCTTTACTTATTTTGTTATCACGGGTCTTCTTGTCACTTGCCTGATTATTTAACGCACCCTAGGCGCTATTCTCTACCACAGAGCTTCGCACAGACCCAACAAAAAACAAATATAAATTAAAAATCAAAGACAAGCCTTGACACCACAAGGCCAATTGAGTACAAACGCTAAGCTTATCGCAAATAAAGATATTGAGATAACAAATTCACCTGACGCGGGGTGGAGCAGTCCGGTAGCTCGTCAGGCTCATAACCTGAAGGTCGTCAGTTCAAATCTGGCCCCCGCAACCAATAAAATCAAAGGCTTAGCACGCAGTGCTAAGCCTTTTTTCTTTCAACATTTCTACCCTGTTTCTACCCACTCCGCTACTGACGCCACCCTTTTCTTTTATTGTCATTCAGTAATTTCTTTGTATCTAACGTAAATCTTGCTAGTGTGAATCAAATTTACAAAACTTAAAATTGAGCCTTGTGAGTTGACAAAGCTTAAGACCAGTTCAAATATGCCCGTATTATTGTAACTGGAGCACAGTAAAAATGGATTCAAACTATGAACGAGATTGTAAACAATAACCCGGTGATCGCAAAGATTATTAAAGAAGATTTAAAGGTGGAGGCCTCTGTAAAGTCTATAGAGACGCTATTTGAAAATGATCGCCTAGTAAAAAAAACAAATTATACGCCTTATTACCAAAGAAACTATGTATGGGATAAGCAAAAAGCTACATATTTTATCGAAAGCATTTTTATTGGCACGGAAATACCGCCATTGGTATTTTTTAACGATGGAACTTCAATCGAAGTCATTGATGGCAGGCAACGGTACGAAACTATTAAAAAATTTATTGATGTAAACTTTTCTTTGGTTAAGGGCGGCCTTGATGCTTTGTCTTTTTTAAGCAAACAAAACTTTAATGATCTCAGCCCACAACTAAAAGAAATTTTTAGGAACACAAAGCTTAGGACTATTGAATTCTCAATTGTTAATGCAAACAACTTAAATGAGCACGACATAGACCTTCTCAAGAAAGAAATTTTTAGACGTTATAACTCTGGGATTACTCCACTAAAGAAACCTGAAATAGAAAAGGCCATGTATATACATGACGATGTTACGTCGTCCTTCAAAAGCCTATTTAAGTGTGATGCTGATCTTTATAAAAAAGCGATCAATTTGTTATTGGGTATAAAAGATAGTGAAAGGGTTAATGATGTTCACACTATCGAAAGGCTGATGACTAAAATACGATTATTGTTGGTTGTATCACAGATACCTATCAAACGACTGTCATCTAAAGGACAAAGCTTAGTTAATAAATACTACAGTTTAGTTATAGATGAAAATACTGAGCCACATCAAGTCATTCAAGGATTCAAGGAAAACCTTGTGTTTCTCACTAACCTGAAGGAGGCCGTCGACACTTACAGCTTAAGCAAAATAGATAGCTATCTGCTTTATGAAACAGTGTATTGGGCGCTTGAGGTAATGAAATATGACGAGCTCATGCCTAAAGAAGTTTTCTCTGAGTTTAACTATTCTGATTTCTTAGAATATTTAAGCAAAGGAACAGAACATTTTTCATCTGACAACCCAATGTTTTATCGGACAATGAATAATAGATATTCCTATGTCGCCAAATATTTTGAAGAGAAATATAACGTCAATTTTACAATTTATATCGAAAATGGCGACTCTAATTTAGAGCTAAAAAATTCTTTCTTGAGAAGGTCTATGTC
>DELD01000002.1:81561-88417 GCA_002354205.1 Micavibrio sp. UBA2705
TCTAATTTAGAGCTAAAAAATTCTGACAACTTACCAATCGCAGACATCGACAAATTAAATCAGGAAAGAATTAATAAACCTGAGCCTTCAAGTGAGACCATCGAAGATATTTGCAAAAAAATAAAGAGAGAGAGGTTTCTAATTAGGCCTCCATACCAGAGACGAGAAGTCATAAACAGGCGAAAGAGCTCAAATTTAATTGAGAGCATCTTAATTGGAATAAAAATACCTCCAATATTTGTATTTAAACGGTCCGATGACGTTATGGAAGTCGTTGATGGGCAGCAAAGGCTTTTGTCCGTCATAGGTTTTGTAGGCAAAGAATTTTTAGACGAGGATGGAGAACTAAAAAAATCTAATAAGAACTTATTCAAACTCAATAATTTAAAGATTTTATCTGAGCTGAACGGAAAAAGTTTTGATGATTTAAGCGAAGAAATGCAAGATAAAATTTATGATTTTAACATTCCAATAGTCACAATTGACCAATCTTTAAATCCAAATTTTGACCCCATTGATTTATTTATACGCTTAAACAATAAACCTTATCCTATAAGAGATGACTCATTTGAAATGTGGAACTCTTACGTTGATAGAGATTTCATATCTCTAGTGAAACAAAACGTAAAAAAGCATTCTGGATGGTTTTACTTAAGGTCTCCAGAAAAAAACTCTAGAATGGATAACGAGCAGTGCTATACGCAACTTGCGTTTCTCTTCTACAAAACTCTTTCATCTAATGCTAAAGACCAAGAACTCATAAAGTTTTACAAGCGTAGTAATTCGATAAGTTCCCGAATAAAAGACAAGTCTGAAATCACTAGAGTTTTAGAAACTTTATCTAACAATGAAGAGGTCAAAACACTCTTCTTTACCAGCATAGAAAAAGTAGAAAATTTCATTGTATTGATACGAAATATATTATCCTTAGGAGAAAATGATATATCCGACGAGCAGTTAAAAGACAGGTTCGGAGAGCTCATGAATTTTAAGTCAAACAGAAGAACAATGCAGGGCTTCTACCTTCTTTGGTACATATTAAATGATGCTAATACCGAATCATTAAAAGTTAATATGCTTGAATTAAATAAGCAGATTAATCATGTCGTTGGGTTAACACGCAATTTAAACGAAGAAGATGATGCTTTTCATGATGAAGACAATCAAGACGACGACATGAAGACTTTTATGGATGAAGCTGAAAACATCAAAAGAATTTTGTCCAATGTATGATGAAGACTATGCGCACATAATTGCAGCTTTAGAAGTTACACCAAGCGAAGCTTTAGAAAGCGATACCCTTGAATTTAAAGGCTATCGCGATTGCACTATGCTGTACAGTAAGGCTACAGACTTAGCAAAAGAACTGGTGGCTCTAGCAAACCACAAGGGGGGCACGGTAATAGTTGGCATAAAAGATAGTAGTGACGTTTCTAATGATGATTGGCCTTCTCAGTTAGCCGGCTTTGATCGTGTCGATTGTCTTGAAGTAACCAAAAGACTCTCTGGAAAACTCTGCTCAGGCTTAAATCTAACAGCCAAAAACTTTGTCGCAAAAGAAAAAAACTTTTTAATTATCAGTATACCGCAAAGCAAAAAGACAATCGCCATGACCTCCGACGCTAAGTGCTATATACGCAGTGGTCGTGACAGTCTTCCAATGACACCAGATCAAGTGATTGAGACTGTAAAAGGCTTGACAGGTTATGATTGGAGCGCAGAAATAATAGACGCCCCCGATAGTAAAGAGCTTATAGATCCAGAATTATTGGAGCAGGCCATCGATGAATATAGTACCCTTAATGATGTTGGTCATATCAAGACCTCAAATGAACATTTTTTAGAACAAATTGGTGTTACATGTGATGGAGCGCTCACAAAGGGGGGGCTTTTGTTTTTAGGGAGTGACGTGGCAATCACGCATCATCTGGGGTTGGTAGAGTATAGATTTAGCTGTATGAGTCCGGGTGGAAGCTTACCAATAAACAATGTTTGGCAAGGATCTATTTGGAAATCTATGATTATGTTTAAACGATATTTAGAGGGTGTAACCGAGTATAATTCATTTGAGAGTAATGGTAAGAGATATCAATATCCTAATATATGCCGTACAGCCTATGAAGAAGCCATGATCAATTCTTTGGTTCATCGAGATTATACCCTCGATGGCCTGTCTTCTGTTGAAGTTAAACACGATTGTGTAGAATTTTCTAACCCAGGAAACCTTTTAGACGACATTTCGCCAAGCAACATTTTCAAACACCCTCCAAGACATAGAAACAAAGCATTAGCGTCCATTTTAATGAAGTTCCAAGTGCTAGATCGAGCAGGGATGGGAATGAAAAGAATTAATATAGAGTGTATGAGATTAGGTAGGAGCGCAGCTCAAATTGAGGCTCATAACGGCTATATAAAAAATACGATCGAAATTGATAATATTATTGAGGATATAGCGGTTTTAACAACGCCATACAAAGACGAGTATGATGTTGTCGAGCTATTTTTGATTAATGCATTGTATGATAATAGCTATGAAAGCATTGAGACTTTAATTAGCAGAATATCTCCTTTTTCTGAAAATCCTTGGAGAGATATAGAAAGGTCTGTGTCTAGGGTAGATTGCCTAGATTTTGTCGCCAACGAGGATGGAATTTATGTAACAGCTGATCAAAAATTCAAAGAAATTATGAAGGCTAATCTTCGCGTTAAGCCATCTAAAAAGTCTTCTGAATTAATCGCCACATACTCTTATTTACAAAAATCAGGCTCAGCATCTTCAGAAAAATTGCAAAAAATCACAGGGTTTACTAAACTGAAAAGTGCGGAGGATTTTTTGAATGAAATCACTTTTATTCAAAAGAATGATAGTAATCAATGGATAATTAAATAATTTTTATAAGATATATATCATTCTAATGTTCTCTTATGGCCGAAAAATTAAGTTTTGCATATCTTTATTAGTTTCAAAGTACCAACACCTTCTCTTTGAATAGCTTTAGTTATATTCCATTAAAGGTCTGCTTTTATCTTCATGCATAAGCTCTTAAGATATGATAAACTTGCTGCCGCGACATACCAAAGCGCTTAGCAATGTCATTTTTCTTTGTGCCAATCTTGGCTAATAAGATTATTTGCTGATCACGCTCAGCGCGTCGTTGTTTTTTGCATTTAGATTGCAGCGAAACATATATGTCTTGCGCGCGCGCCTTTGAACATTCTATACGTTTTCTAATATAGCTTATAGCCTTATTTGGGTTTTCATCGTCGACTATAGACGGGTCTTCCGTATATAGTAACTTGACTATATCTTTGATATTATCTCTGTAGTCCCTAGAACGTACACGGCTCTTTTTTAATAGCCTTAACTTTGAAATTTCTAGCTCACAGTCGAGCTTTATCTTTTCAAGCCATTCTATAGTCATATCTATTTCATGCGTAGGTAAATTGTATAGATTAATCGTTATAGCCATACGCTCACTTCCTTCTATATCTCTCATGTCATTACGCTATAGATATAAACCTATAGCCCTAAAAAATCTCTTACTATAGCTGCCCATCTATAGTATCCAACTATACTTCGCCTTATAGCTATAGGCACACAATCTCTATAAGGGAAAACGTTATAATGACTTTGCTATAGATTGAACGCCTATAGTGATTATCGAAAGACCACCCTTATAGGAAGTGCTTATAGGGTGAAGCCCCATAACTAATTAACCACGGCAACACCCTTCGCAACATATATATTTGATACATTCGGCAAAACAGCTATAATCTCTTTCATATAGTTATTAGACACCCAGTTTGCAGCATGAGTGTTTGGTGCAATCAAATCGCCCTGCTCATCCAATTCTAGATTTTTTATCCATGCATTAAAAACGGCTTCGCCAAACCTTGAGTGCAGCGCAATCTTCCATTCGGCAAGCCCTTCTAAATTTGTTTTATGTACATTGCTTGCTGAGTGCTCATTGGATGGTGGCCTAATCTTGATAACACCTCTTTGTATACCTGTTCTAATCCACCCCTTAAGTGCCGACACCATATTCCCCTCAGGAAAGGTCGCTGCAGCTTCCCAATGCTCCCAACATGCAATTGCCTGTAATTTTATTTCAGCAAGCCCCAGAGGTTTTAAATCGCCAAACAAGCCATTCTTGCCCTCCCCTTCAATCAACAATAAAAAATCATCAAGCGAACGCGCCCTTTTTTCTTTTTTTATCTCTTTGTTTTCTTGTGTTTTCTTTGGGTAATCAGATTGGATTACACTACTGTAATCTCCAGAGGTTACACCAGTGTAATCAGATGGGGTTACACTGGGGGTGTAATCTAATTGAGTTACACTCCTATAATTATCATATAGAAGCTTGTATTGATTGGTATTGCCACGCGTGCCCTTCTTAGCAAGCGCCAAGTAGCCAAACCCTATCAACTTCTTAATTTGGTTCTGAATGGCCCACCTTTTTACGCCTTTAGTCTTCGCTGCCTTTTTAATCGACAAATGCTTAACCAAACCGTCATCATAAGCCTTGCTAACAAGCAGCCCGAGAAACGCCCTTGTTTCATTTTGAAGACGAGGATCAAAATATGCAGCTTCCATAAGTTTACTGTTTAATACAAACCCAGTAACTTGATAGCCTGCTTCATTTGTGTACTTTTCTTGCTGCATTAGGAAATAGTACGCTCGTTTATAAATGTCTGAATATCTGCACTGCGATAGCGCACGAGATGACCGATTTTTGTATAGGGGAGCTTATAGCGTTTTGTTGCGCGCCAAACATTAAGAGTTTCTACGCTAACACCAAGAATATCCGCGACTTGGATTGGCGTTAGCAGATTAAATACAGGTTGTTGTTCGTTCATGTGCATCACCTTTTAGAGTTTTATTTCAACTCTGATTAGTGTTGCACAATCCGCAGCATTTTCAATTTAAGTTGGCCACAAGTTTTACCCTCATTCTAAAAAGAAAAACTGTAACCAGTCCAAGGGCTATATCTCCGACATAATTCCTGCGATTTTTCGATTACTGATTTGCGGATAGATCTTTTTTAAGACCATTTTTGCAGCATAAAATGCTGCAGAATTATAACCAATCTCAGGATAATACTTACCTGCGGTAAAAGGTATTTCTAAAATATTCTCAAAGAAGGGCTTCATAACAGAGAGCGCGTTTCTGATTGGCAAATCTTTAGGGACTTTACGTTCATCTACACGCTCTTTTCTTTCTTTTTCTTGCTCTTCCTTAGGCCAATAGACGTCATGAAAATCAACCAATGCCATCTCCGATTCAATTCTCTCCATTTCTTTGGAGGTTTGGGCGTGACTTAACTCTTCTTGTAACTCAGCCATGGTCTTACTTTTATTAGGCAAATCTGCAGCATGTTTCGCAGCAATTTGTATCTGCGTGATTAAACGACGGACACTGATATTAGGGTTCCAGTCATTCACTACATGCTGCCAAACGCCAACAGCCTTACTTAATTCAAGCTCATCACTACCATATTTAACAAGCGCCTTCGCTAGTCGCTTATCTGCATTTCCAAACTCAAACAAGTCCATTATAGATCTATGGAGCTCTGAAGCTGCATCATGCACTTTCATCAACGCTGCCTGCTCAACATGCTCAGGCAGAGAATAATCCACCTCGTAATACCCCATCATAAACTCATCATAGACTTGTTCCACAATGTTCTTTAAGGGAATAAAATTCTCTTTCTGAACAGACAAGACATCAATCAAATCATTAATCAAATCATCATCTGCTAATGCTTGTATTTCTGTACATTGCACATTTTGGGGATCTACGGCTAACTTCATATTTAATGACCTTTATTTATCACGCACTTCAGATGCTCTACCCAGCATCGCGTCAACAGCTTGCCCTGCAGAAGCACGCACAGGATCTAAGTTCAACCTAGCATATATTGCTGTAGATTGCGGACTTTTATGGCCGAGAGACTTACCAATAACAAAGCTATTCGCGCCAAGCGCAGCTTGCCAACTGCCAAAAGTACGGCGTAAATCATGTATTCTAAAGTCTTCAAGCCCCGACCTTTCTAAAAGCCTATTCCAAGCTTTTTTAGGGTCATTGAGGTGACCACACTTACCGGTTCCTTCAAAAACCCACTGACTTTGACTCGCAGATTTTCTTCTTTTTAGAATTTCCATCACAGGGGCAACCAAAGGAATAGTCAAAGGGTCACCATTCTTTGTATCTGGTATGCGCCACGTATCTTGAGCAAAACAAATTTGTTCCCAACGCATTTGTAAGGCATTTGATTTACGAACACCTGTTAATAGCAGAATTTTAAAAAAGTCTTTTGCCGCATCATTTTCCTCTTGGTCTAGTGCCGATAAAAACTTCGGCATTTCTTCAGAGCTTAAAAACCTATCTCGTGACTTTTCCTTATACTTTTTAATGCCTGTTGCAGGATTATCACCTTGCCACCCCCACTCTATAGCCTTATTAAAGATCCCCCTGATCCTTTCAAGAATTCTATTGGCTTGATATATCCCACTTTCTTTCCCTAGCTTCCCATGCAGCTTCGCCACATCGTTCTTTGTAATAGAGGATATTTTTCGCGTAAACCAGTGTGATAGGTGCTTATTCACTTCGCGTTCGTCATAGACCCAAGACTTCTTATGAACCTTGCTGTATCGCTCCATATACTCATCAAACAACTGCTTAAATGTATACTCATCACGCACGCGGCGTTTTTCTACATTTGGGTTCACACCACCTGCAATTAGACCTTTATTTTTCTGCGCTGATTTTCTGGCGTTTTCAACTGACAAATCAGGGAATGGCCCTAGTTTTATTCGCTCTGGCCTCCCATCAATTTTTCGATACAAATAGAAAGTC
>DELD01000002.1:88699-89045 GCA_002354205.1 Micavibrio sp. UBA2705
ATTTTTCGATACAAATAGAAAGTCTTAGCTCCGCCACTTGTCACGATCATTTCAAGACCAGATTCACGAAGATCCTTGTAATAGTCTAGCTTACCCTTTTCTGGTAACCCTGCTTTTAGCAGAGCTGCTTTTGTAAAGTTTAGTTTATGAGTGGGCATATCGTTTACACCTTATTTCTACCATATTTATACTTTTCGCATTAATTGCGTCTAACTTCAAATAACTTTTATTAGCGCACAATGTCAACTAAATATATGAAATTAATATGTTTATTAGTTAGCATTAACCCCTGTTAATATGAGTAAATGTATAGAAAAAATAACTCATAACCTGAAGGTCGTCAGTT
>DELD01000073.1 GCA_002354205.1 Micavibrio sp. UBA2705
TATATTATATAAAAATAAGAAACAGACTATAAATTAAGGAGCAGGGCAATGCGCGAAGAAAAATCATATGTAGAAAAATGGCAAGATTGGGTCGAAAATACAACGCCAATGGCTGAAGCGATGGCTGCGCCAGAAATTTCACCGCATGAAAGCAAAAAGGATGCTGTTTTTACAAATGCAGATGCAGAGCCGCCGCGCGAGCCATATTATCCCGTACCATATTAATCACCACATTAAAGGTAATCATTATCTTCTAAATAGGCGATGATTTGGTCTGCAAGTTCATCGGCGCTATGCGCCGTTGTGAGTAGGTCAAGCTCAGGGGCATCAGGCGCTTCATAAGGGCTGCCAATACCTGTGAAGTTTGGTATCTCACCGTTGCGCGCTTTTTTATACAGGCCTTTAACATCACGCTCTTCCGCGACACTAAGCGGCGTATTGATATAGGCTTCGATGAAATTTTCATCACCGATTATATCCCGCGCAAGGCCGCGCTCTGCTTTAAAGGGCGAAATAAACGAGACGATCGTAATTAGCCCTGCTTCGAGCATTAATTTTGAAACTTCCGATATACGGCGAATGTTTTCCGCGCGGTCTGTTTCAGAAAATCCCAAATCTTTATTCAAGCCGTGGCGCACATTATCGCCATCAAGGGTGATCGTGTGTTTATGCTTGGCGTGCAATTTTTGTTCTAAAATATTGGCGATTGTTGATTTACCTGCGCCTGAGAGGCCGGTCATCCAGATCGCACACGGTTTTTGGTGTTTAATTTCGGCGCGCTGATTTTTGCTGATCACCATATTTTCTTCGAAAATATTATGCGAACGGCGCATGGCATAGGAAATCATCCCCATTGCGACAGTTTCATTCGTAATCGGGTTAACCAGAATAAACGAACCGAGGGTTTTATTGCTTTCATAAGGTGTAAAGCTTACCGCGCGGTCTAAGTAAAGTGTGCAGCCACCAATTTCGTTGAGCTCTAAGGACTTACAGGGTAATTTTTCGTAGCTTTCAATGTCGATTTTATATGCGGGTTTACTAAGTGTCGATTTCGCAGAAAAAGCAGCGGACTTAAATATATATTGTCGCCCTGCGATAAAATGCTCAGGGCTCATCCAGAGTAATGTTGTTTTGAGAATGTCTGCAACGTCACAATCCGTGTCCAACGCGGAGAGCACATCACCGCGCGAAACATCGATTTCTTCATCAAGGGTGATGGTTACAGCTTCGCCGGCATGGGCGCTGTCTTGCGCGCCGTCAGCGGTGAAAATCTCTTTAATTGTGGCCGTTTTCTTTGCGGGGAGGGCGCAGATGGTCTGGCCTTTTTGAACGGTGCCAGCGGCAATTGTGCCTGCATAGCCGCGAAAGTCTAAATTCGGGCGGTTTACCCATTGCACAGGCATTGCAAATTTTTGCCCGCCCTGTGGCGTAGCGGTTTTAATTTCAGCTTGCTCTAGATGTTCTAACAAGGGGGCGGCTTTATACCATGGCATATGCGGCGAAGGGGCGGTTATATTATCGCCGTTCAACGCAGAGAGTGGAATAAAAGTGATGGTTTCAAAACCAAGGTTTTTTGCGTTTTTGAGGAATCTTGCTTTAATCTTTTCATATGTTTTTTCATCATAATCAACAAGGTCCATCTTGTTGATTGCAACAACAACGTGTTTTACCCCAACCATAGAGACAATAAAGCTATGGCGCTTGGTTTGTGGGAGCAGTCCTTTTCGTGCATCAACCATAATAATGGCAAGGTCAGCATTTGACGCGCCTGTTGCCATGTTGCGCGTATATTGTTCGTGGCCTGGTGTGTCGGCGACAATAAATTTGCGCGAAGCTTTGGTGAAGTAACGATAGGCGACATCAATAGTGATGCCTTGTTCACGCTCAGCAGATAGCCCATCAATGAGCAATGCGTAGTCAATGCTGCCACCTGTTGTGCCGAATTTTTTACTGTCTTCTTTTAGCGCGGCAATATGGTCATCAGGAATTTGCCCCGCTTCAAATAAAAGCCGCCCGATAAGCGTTGATTTGCCATCGTCAACTGAGCCACATGTAATGAAACGTAAAAGGGATTGGTCTGTATTTATAGGCGTGTTGTCATCTAACATCTTTAAAAATACCCCTCCCGCTTTTTGCGCTCCATTGATGCGGCGCTGTCTTTATCAATCGCGCGGCCTTGACGCTCGGAGACTTTTGCCCCCTTCATTTCGCTGATAATGCCCGCAAGCGTGTTTGCTTCAGAAAGCACTGCGCCGGTTAACGGATAACAGCCTAAAGTGCGAAAGCGTACGGATTTTATTTCTGGCTGCTCGCCATCGCGCAGGGGCAAGCGGTCATCATCCGCCATGATTAACATGCCGTCACGCTCAACCACGGGGCGCGGCTTAGCTAAATATAGCGGCACAATATCAATGTTTTCTGCGGCGATATAGTCCCAAATGTCTTGCTCTGTCCAGTTAGATAGCGGGAACACACGGATGCTTTCACCGCTATTTTTGCGCGTGTTATAAAGCTGCCAAGGCTCTGGGCGCTGATTTTTAGGGTCCCAGTGGTGGTTCTTATCGCGGAAGGAAAATATACGTTCTTTTGCGCGTGATTTTTCTTCATCGCGGCGCGCCCCGCCAAAGGCCGCATCAAATTTATGTATATCAAGCGCTTCACGCAAAGCGGCGGTCTTCATAATATCAGTATAGTTCGACGCGTGATCAAAAGGGTTGATGCCTTGCGCGCGTCCTTCTTCATTTGTATGAATGATAATGTCTAATTCATGCTGTGCGACGATTTTATCGCGAAAGGCAATCATTTCCTTAAATTTCCAGCCCGTATCAATATGGAGCAGCGGAAAGGGAAGCTTCGCAGGCGCAAAGGCTTTACGCGCAACATGCAAAAGGACGGAGCTATCTTTGCCGATGGAATACATCATGACGGGACGTTCACATTGCGCGATGGTTTCGCGCATAATATGAATGGCTTCGTCTTCTAATTGTCTGAGATAGGCTGTTTTTTGCATGGGCTGATGAACATCATAAATAAAT
>DELD01000007.1:0-1379 GCA_002354205.1 Micavibrio sp. UBA2705
GGAATATGGCTTAATTAGTTCATACTGGAATATGGAGCCAATGTCAGGCCTTGAACTTTTGAAGTCTATTAGAACCGGTACGAAGAATAAAGATGTGCCTTTCATCATGATTACAGCCGAAAGCAAGACGGAAAACGTTATAGCCGCAAAGCAAGCGGGCGTTAGTAACTATATTGTGAAACCTTTTAATGCAGAGACATTAAAGCAAAAAATCTCAAGCGTTATTGGTGAGTTTTAGATCGTTATAAGCGGCGTAAGCTTATGCGAATATGAAATTAGGGTTTTAAATATAATAAGGTTAAAATTATGAATGACTTAGAGCTTGCGGAATCTTTTGAAAGAGACAAAGTAGTTAGAATTATTTCATCAGTATTGGAGAAAGTTAGTCATGCTGAGGAAATATCGAGGGAATCATTGTATAATGATTTGAAGGACTTACAAGGTATAGTTCATGACGCACGTAATGAGCTTTCTGTGGCGCGCCCTGGAGATATTCAAGATAAACATATCCCCTCTGCGACGGATGAGCTTGATGCCATTGTCAAGTCGACGGAGGAAGCGACTTCGACAATCATGGATTCGTGCGAAGTATTAGAGAAAGAAGCCGAAAAAGAGGGCGGTCCGTCCGCCGATGTTCTCAATGATGAAGTGACCAAAATATATGAAGCATGCTCTTTCCAAGATTTAACGGGGCAGCGCGTATCTAAAATCATTAAAAGCCTTGCGACCATTGACGAAAAAGTTTCAAAAATCGTTAACATATTAGGCTCGCGCCTGCCAGCAATGGATGCTCCAGCTGCGGAAGAAGAAGGCCCGATTGGTGACGAGGCTTTGATGAATGGGCCGCAAACGCCAGATAAAGCCATTTCACAAGAGGATATTGATAAGCTTCTTGCAGAGTTTGACTAGATAAACTCGCATGATGCATGTAAACTATATCTATGAACACGCGTTGGCAACACTACATAAAAGATGATAGCGGCGATGGCTCTCAAGTATTAGCACTTGGGCTGTTCATCATGCTGCTGGCTTTTTTTATTGTTCTTAATTCCCTTTCAACATTTGATGAAACGACCGCAGCCCCAGTGTTAGCTTCACTTGAACGGACATTTGCGCCGCGTGTTTACCGTCAAGATGTTGGTCAAACTCAAGTTATCGCCCCCGCACAAGGTAGCCAAGATGGCAGTTCTTTAGAACGTATTTCAGGCATGTTCACCGCGCGCATTCCAGGTACTGAAGTTGCACGTGAACGCGAAGGTGTTTTACATGTGCGCGTTCCAACCAAAGAGCTATTTGATGCCATCGGCGCATTATCAGTGATTAGCGAATATGATAAAGATAAATACGTCGCCTATCGCGATATTTTTGTGGCGGTTCTC
>DELD01000007.1:1665-57937 GCA_002354205.1 Micavibrio sp. UBA2705
GCGATATTTTTGTGGCGGTTCTCGCTTCGCAGAACACCAAGCAGCCCTTACGGATGGATTTTACAATTAACCTGCCTTCTAGCCCGTCGGATGCAAAAAAAGGCGTTGATAATTTAGATGCGCAAACGGTCATAGATGCGTCTAAGATGGCCGCGATACTGCAAAAAAACGGCTTGCCTGTGAATCTCTTTTCTTTCGCGTATCGCAAAGGTAAGCGCGGAAAAACGGATATAAGCTTCGGCGCATATGAACCTTATGACTTCTCGTCTGCGCGTGGGGGGCAATAAAGGTGGAAATAAAAACCTCTGATATTAAATTTGGCGAAGACCCTTTAGAAAGCAAAAACACAGAAGCGGCGAGTGAGGGGCAAGAGAGCTACATTAGTGACTTGAATTTATTTGCGCCTAAAGCTCCTGCGCAAAATGGTGATGCTTGGCTCGTCACTTTTACTGATATTATGGCGCTAATGCTCACTTTTTTTGTTTTGTTGTTTTCTATGTCTGTGCCCGATGAGGACATCTTCGACGAAACACCTGAACGCACTTTAGATGCCAGTAAATTTATGGGGCATCGTAATTTTGCTGGCAATATGCAGGCGACATCCCTGAGTACTCAGCCTCGGCAGGCGGGGCTGAATTTAGGCTATCTATCATCACTTATTGCGCAGGCCAGTATCGACAATCCACGCATGGAAGGGGTGACGATACTGCGTAATGCGGATCGCCTTGTACTTTTAATGCCAGATGAAGTTAAATTTGATTCGGGCAGCACGGAGCTATCAAGGCTAGCAAAAGAAGTTCTGCGTGATTTAGCCGGTGTGCTAACCAATATTGATAACCAAATCATTGTGATTGGCCATGCCGACCCTACAGGCGCAGATAGCCCCGAAAATTACTGGGTGAATTGGGATATATCATTACGCCGCGCCCATGAAGTCGCCTTGTTGCTATCTAAATATGGGGTGGATCAAGATATGGTCGTCCGCGGCATATCGCAGGCGCGCTATAAAGAACTTCCACCGTCAATGCCACAAGATCAGCGTATGAGTTATGCGCGGCGCGTTGATATCATTCTTAAGCCTGAAAAAGCGCAATAAAAATGGACGCATATTTAAAGGCTAGGGGGCTTGTCATTTAATATGTTGATTATGTGACATTACATCAGGCTCAGCCCTTGTTACGGTGCGGTCTAAATGCAAAAATTACAGCATGTTAACGGCGCGGATAAAAGCCACTTTAAATCGGCGCGTCATATTATTAAGGCACAAGATGAATATTGCGTTTAAGCAAGATCAGAATAAGACAATGCGTATAGGGCAGGTAGCCTTATTTGCGCGTTTTTTTTGTGTCTGTGTATTCATATGCTGTCTATCGCTGCCAGTCATGGCACAAGGCTTAAATATACGCTCTGGCCTGCATGAGGATTATACGCGTATTGTTTTTGACTGGTCGCTTGCAGGGGTAACGTTTGAGGTGAATGACACTTCGCCGCAAAGCACTGAAATTTTGTTTAACCGTAATGCGAGCAATCTGAGCCAATCGGCGCTTGACCTTACGGATAGCCAGCAAGTGTCTTCTTTTGCCGTGTTAAGCCGTGCGCCACTGCGCGTGAAAATTGACCATTTGCGTGGCGCGGATATTCGTGTGTTTAACATTCTTAACCGCATTGTCGTTGACGTAAAAGCGGAAGGCGTTAAAAACACTATTAAACAAGCTGCGCCAGCACCAACGCCTGCACAAGCACCAGCTCCACAGGCAAATAAAACTGCGGTTGAGCGTCCGCCAGAAAAACCTGCGACGCAAAATAGCAATTTTGATAAGGTACGCAAAAAAGCAGCAGAGGAAAACCTGACCTTGAAAGTGGGGCAGGGTAAGGATGAAACCGCGCTCGTACAGCGCGTTAATGAAGCGCCGCCTGCAATGGGGAGCGAACAAAGCGCAGCTTCACCCGCAGCGAAAGGCGATGCGAACGCGGCGCGCGATGCAGGTGAAGAAACCACATATTTTGAACGCCTGGCCGCAGAGAACGCTGCCGCCGCGCCGCATAAAGTGATTATATCAAGCACAGAAGCCATGGATATGGGGGCGTATATTCGCGCAGGGCGTTTATGGCTCATCCTTAGCGCGCCAGATTATTTTGTTACGCCGATTTTGCGGGGCGAAAACGCGGAGGATTTTGGCGAATTTCAACGCATCGACATTCCAGAAGCAACGGCATTTTACATGGACTTGCCCAAAGACAGGCAGTTTTACGCACAGGCTGAAGGCGGCGGTTTGAACTGGACTGTGATTTTGAGCGAAACCCGCCCGAAAGCAAAGCGCAAATGGCCTACGAGAAATGTTGACGAAACCGTATTGCGCGGCGGCGAATCCTTAGTGTGGAATGTTGCAGGAACAAAGCGCGTTGTTAAGTTTGAAGACCCCTTCCTTGGCGATGACATTTTTGTGTCTTTGGTGGAGCAGGCTGACTTATTTGGCGGCGCGGCAAAGTCATATGTTGATTTTGATATGCTCGAATCGATCATTGGCATGGCCGTTGTGCCCAAAGTCGATGATTTGCAGATGCGCTATGATGAAAAAACAATCACCCTTAGCCGCCCAAGTAAACTAGCGCTTATGGACCCGAGTGACATACGTGTTTATGAACTTACGCAGAATAATTTTGGCGAAGATGAAGACGCTGATAGTAATGGGCGTGACGCGCGCATATTAGGGCGCATTTTTAAATTTGACCAATGGCGCTTGGGCGGTAAATCGGCGCTGCGTAGAAACGAAGAGGTCATGATGCAGGGGCTAGGCGAGCGTAACCCAGAAGGGCGCGCCGAAGATTTAGTGTCCCTCGCGAAACTTGAAATATCAAATTCACGCGGCGCAGAGGCCGTGGGCTACTTAACAATTGCAGGCGAAGAATATAAACCTTTTAGGCAGAGTGCCGAATATCTGGCGCTGCTTGGTGCGGCTTACGCGTTGAATAATCAATACGACGTGGCGTTTAGAGTGCTCATGGTTCCGCAGCTTAACCGTTATGAAGAGATTAAATATTGGCGTGCATATGCCTTGGCGGAGCTTGACGACTGGGGGCAAGCGGGGGACGTTTTGCCTGATAACACACGTTTTTTAAGAAGCTACCCCAAAGAGTTGCGCTTGCCGCTTACGGTCGTTCTGGCGGAAGTTTATTTGCGCCGTGGTGATGTTGGTCGCGCAGAAGAGAGCCTGAAAATTATTGAGGCAGAATCTGACGATTTAAGCCCGCAATATGAAGGTGCTTTATTATACTTAAAGGGCGAATTAATGCGCCAGCGTAATAATAATCAAGGCGCGTTAACGCAGTGGCGCAAACTACTAAAGCATCCCGATGATTTTTACCGTACCCGCGCGCGCTTAGCCGTGACAGATTTAAGGTATAGCTTAAAAGAAATTACCGTTGATAAGGCTATTGATGACCTTGAACGCATGCGTTTTTCATGGCGCGGTGATGACCTTGAAACGACGATTAACTTTAAACTTGGCCGCCTGTATATAGAAAATAAATCATATATTAAAGGTCTGTCTGTCTTGAGAAAGGCTGTTGCGTTAAGTAAAGGCACAGGCATGGGGCGCGAAATGGCGGCCTATATGCGTAAACAATATAAAGATTTGTTCTTGGGCGATAAGGCTGATGACCTTACGCCGTTGCAGCTTGCTATGATTTACGAAGAATTTTCTGAATTAACACCATCTGGTGAAGAAGCCGATAAATTGATGCAGCACCTTGCTGAGCGTTTGGTTGATGTTGACTTGCTTGGTCGCGCCATAAAGATACTCAGCGACCAAGTTGAAAACCGCTCTTCCGGCACAGAGCAAGTCGAACTGGCCTTAAGGCTGGCGGGGATTCAACTGATCAATAACGCCAATAAGGATGCGCTGAAAACCTTAAACTTGGCAGAACGTGTGATTAATCAATTGCCTATACTTAGCTCCGTTCCTTATCGCCGTGATATGAATTTATTGCGCGCGCGCGGCCTTTCGCGTGATGGACGTTCGCGCGATGCGCTTGTTTTGTTAAATAACATGAAACAGGATGATGATACCGTACGCCTAAAGGCTGATGTTGCTTGGACAGGCGGGCACTGGAATGATGCCGCAGAGGCGCTTGAAGAGCTCGTGACGCGTTACGATATAAAGCCAACTCAGCCAATAAGTGAAGCACAGGCCAATATGATTTTAAACTGGACTGTCGCGCTGAGCCTTTCTGGTAACCGCCACGTGATAACGAATGTGCGTAACCAATATGCGGATAAAATGCAAAAAACCTCTAAGGGGGATATGTTTGAAGTTGTCACCCGTCCACGCCAAAACGCGATTTTGGCTGACCGTGACACAATTGGAAAAATCGTATCTGAAGTTGATATTTTCAGCGACTTCCTCGAAAGCTACCGCGCTCCTGCTGCGAAGAAAAACCCGTAACGATGTGCGCGTTACAGGGGTATAAATTTGACATAATGTTGCATATTGGTATATAATCTCTAAATCAAATGGAGGATATATAATATGCATCTATCGGTAACGATCCCTTTTAATAATGCCCAGACATGGGGGCAACGCGTTCTTAGCGCTGATGATATTTATAAGCAGGTCAAAGATACATTGGATGCGCATGGTAAGGTGTTGCCAACAACTTTGCGCCGTCCTGACATTCGCTTGATTCTTGAAAATAATTCAGGTGAAGAGATAAAATTCATGAACCCAGGCGACCACGCCAAAGAAAATACAGAAATTATTCCGGCTGCTGGTGACAGCAAAGCTGTGATGGTGATGCTAAAAGGAGATAGCCTAGATGAGCAAATGGCCAATGCGCAGCGCCTTGTCGATAAATTTGACCTTGGTGAAAAAGGCTTCACCAAAGAATTTGCTCACGCATTAGGGCGTGAAGATACGCAAGATATGGTCGCAGAAGCATACGGCCCTGCGCCTTTTAGTGGGCAGTCAGATAAGCTTGTGTCCTTAAACTGGGATAGCGCAGAAACTGGCGTGGATGTTTGCGTGGAACCCGTGAAAACGCGCCTTTGCGCTTTCGGTGCACGTAAACCTGAAAATGAAACTGTGTTTTCGACGGCGGTCGAGGTCTTTGTAAAAGGGACAAATACTACGGCAGAATGCGCTGAAGGCACAGCGATGTGCATTGCAGTAGCGCAAGACTGGGAAACACAGGAGGTTTCAACGCGTCCAATTGTCCCAAGCATTGCGAAAGAATTTTATGGTGCGCATTACGATAATATGCCTGCTGTATCGGTCAGCGCGGACGGTAATGTTAGAGAAATTGATCTCAAAAACGGTGAAGCGCCGCTTAAAATTGATGCGCCGTCCTTTGCTAAATATAGCGGAGCATATGGTTCACCGAGCCCTGAAAATACAGCTTTTAAGTTTTAACGCAGCAAAGTACATGTCTTTAGATAATAAAAAAACCGGCTGTGAAGCCGGTTTTTTACTTTGTGAGTGATTTCAAGATCTTAACTTTAAAGCGATTTCTTTACGCTCGAGCTGATCTGATCACGTGAATCCATTAGCTTCGTCATGTCTTGAATGTTACCTGAAAGTTTGTAAACGTCCAAATATTGGCCATTTTGTGTAAAGACGATGGATGACGTAGTCCCCATATCGCCATTCACACAGGCAACGTCGTTCGCGCGAACTTTGCCGCTAGATTTTTTCGAAGGCATCACGGCAAAGTCACCTGAACACTGCGCTGATAACGCGTTATTATAAGCAGAGCTCCATGTTTCTAAAGATCCGCTTTGTATCGCGAAGCGCTCATAGCTGCCTGTGATTTTACCCGATGTCCAGCTATAACCTTGGTCATATTCAGCGCCGTTTAGGTTAATGCTTGTCGTGTATTTCTGGATTTCGTTGTTCAACTCTACATTCGCGCTATTAAGTACGTTAACAAGTGCGATGCTGCGGTCTTCTTTTGCAGCGGCAGGAATGTTGGCCATTGCTGGGGCGCTAACCATGCCTGCGGCAGGGGCGATGTCTGCCATGCGCTGCTGTTGCATAGCTTCTAATTCATGTGCTTGCGCAGCCATAGTCATAGTGACGTGATCAAGCTTTTCCTGCGTAATTAGAGATTTTTGGTTAAGTTCAGCCATTTTTGCATCACATTGCTGCTGCATATTTGTAGCTTCATGCAGCTTTGATTCTAATGCTGTAAGCTTTTCTTGCTGATGCTGCGATGTGATTTTAGGATCAAATAATAGCTTTTCAATATTCTGTTTTTCAACGTCACACTGTTTTTTGCTGTTTTCTAAATGCATAGCAAGGCGGCGAATTTCAAGCTGCGCTTCGTTGTAACGGCTTGTTGCTTTTTGCACGTCCCAGTTTTTGCTGTCATTTTTGGTCAGCTTCGCTTCAGAAAGTTCTTTCTCGGCATCAATAAACTTTTGATAAAGCTCAGCATTCTCTTTGCCGGCGCGGTCCAGCGCCTTGTGTGAGTCCGCAAGTGCCTTTTCAAGGCGCGCAACAACAATTTCTGAATTATCAGTTTTCATCTGACGCTGTAGCGTAGAGAGGTCAGCTTGTAAATTTTTCTTTTCCATTTGCACAGCTTTGATCTTCGCTTCGAGCGTGGCAACTTCAAGTGCATCTGTTGGCGCAGTTTCTGTGCCTGCCGCGGGCTGCATGTTGGCTATGCCTGCTTCTAGTGATGAAATTGTGGCTTGCGCAGATTGTAGTGCCGCGTGAAGGTTTGCAATCTCAGCATCTTTTTGTGAAACAGAAAGGCTTGCTTGCTGCGCGCCTATTGCGTTTTGGCGTAATGTGGCAATTTCTTGCGTTAACGCTGTATTGGCTTGCGTTAAATTCGCATTGGCTTGCTGTAGCTGTGATATTTGTGCGTTGAGTTGGCTAATAATTGTGCTTTGTTCACTTGCCTGCGCACTGCTGCCTTGTAACGTTGCAATCTGCGCTGATAATGCGCTGTTTTGTTGTGTTGCGTTGGCAAGATTCGCTTCAGCGGCTTGTAGCTTGCTTTCAATTTCTTGACGCTGTCCGTCCATGCCTTGATAAAATGCAATTTTTTCATTGCTGTCAGCCAATTGTGTTTTTAATTGGCTCATATCATAGCTTTGTTTCTCGATTGTAGATTGCAAAGCGTTAACCTGATTAACCAGTGAACTTTGTTGCGTTTTCGATGCGTTCTCAGTCGATAAAACTTTGTTTTGCAAAGCGGTAAGTTTCGCTTCGTTTTCTTTTAGCGCTTTTTCAAGGCTATATTTGCTTTGTTCAAGTTCAATTATTTTTGCATTAGCTGTGCGGCTATACAGGCTGTGTGTCGCGCTTGGCTCTTCCATTGCACTGTCGCCAGAAGCTGGGGCAATATTCGCCATGCTTTCCGCCATTGAATCTGATGCGTCAGCAGAAAGCATTGGGGTTGCGCCGCTGTGACATGTTTCAAGTTGCTCTAAGCCTTTGCCAAGGTCAGCGACATTAAAAGTCGATAAAACGCCAGCAATATTGACGGATAAATCACCTTTGTCGGCGATATGCTGTAGGATTGGATCTTTACGGTTAAGTTTAACAACAACGGCTGAGCTTGAAGCTGGCTTAACTTCAAAGCGGCGTGAAAAGCCATCGCCTGATGAAAGTGTGATGCTGTAAGCGCGGCCTTTATCAAGGAATTTATCACCAAAATCAATCGCGGCAGAGATTTGTGAACTATCGCGCTGTGCAAATGATAAAACACGTTCGTTACTGTAACGTTTAATCATCGCGCAATATGGCTGCGTTGCCTTACTCACTTTTTTTACCATCCATGCATTTGCTTGTGCGTCATTGGCGCTAATAAGCGTACCGCCAATAAGGATAGTGCTTGCCATTAATACAGATGTTAGATTTTTAGTTAAATTCATGATGCGTAAACCCCAAAATAGTCTTTCCCGATTATATGTTTTTTCGTTCTCATTGTGAACGCCATTAATACGAAAAAAGTTACTTTTTTATAATTAATTTATTATTATGTATAAGATGTGCATCAAAAAAGCAAGCTTTCTGTAAATTATTTTACAAAAAGCTGAGGGCTTAGCGGCTAATGACAATAAGTTGCGGCTTGTCATGCGTGTCGCTAACGCTCAAAATACCATTTAGATTATAGGGTTTGTCATTATACTGTGCCAAAAGTTCTTCAATAACATTGGCAAAAGGGGCGCGTAGGCTGATTGTTTCTTTTAAAGCCATGCCTTTAGGTGCGTTCCAGATGAGCTCTACCTCAGCTTCATCAGCCCAGACTTTTGCGACTTCGTAAAGTGACGCGCCTTTATATCCACGCCACAGGCGCGGGCGGAAAGCTTCATGATTATATATGTTGCTCGTGGTCACATATGATGGACTAACATCCCCTGTAAGCGCAGCGGGCTGCGCGTAGTAATGCGATGTTTCTTTGAGTGGGCGTTGCGGCGCACTGCGCGGCTGCGGTTTCTTTGTTGCGTGGGCGCTTTGTACATTTACGGCAGGCTGCGCGTCATGGCGCGGCGGTACGGCTACAACTTTGCTGACGCTATAAGCCTCTTGCGTTTGAGCCGCTGTTTTATGGGTGTTTGACTGTGGCGTGGCGCTATCTAGTCGTTTTTTTTTAAGCCTGTGATGCGGTGACCGGCGTTAACTGTATAGTTTTCAATATAATCAGCGGCTTTTGTTTCATGTTTAAGCAGTTTTTCAACAGCGCCGTGATATGTACCGAAGTAAGAAAAGTTACGGTGTAGCTGCGCTGTATCCTGTGTTTTCCATGTGAACGACTTGTCCGCGCGACCACCCCAACGTGAAATAACGTCTTGTAGGTTTTCACCGCTACGTGCGCGCCATGATAATACAGTCTCTGTTTGTGGCTGTGCGGCGATAACCGGTTGCTTTGCTTCAACGACAAGGTTTTTCGTTGGCATTGGCGTTAGGCTTTGCGGCGCAGATTCTGCCTTTAAAATAACATGCGCAGGCGCCATGTTTTTTGGCGCGTCGTGTGTAATCGGCATCATGTCCGTTTCGGATGTTACAGCCGCCATATCATTTTCATCTTGTGGAATGTAAACGTCATGACTAATAACCAGCGTTGATGTTCCTTTATTCATATCGGCATGTGCGTTGCTTGGCGCTGCGATGCTTAATGCGATAAGGCCAGATAAGAATGTCAAAGTCTTTAATGTCATGTTCATGTTCAGTTCACTTTTGCTTGCTGTTTATGCTGCTTAATTCTGTTTATATCATCTAGGTTTTAATCATCTTATTTTGCGGAGTCAACTTTAGATGCGAGTGATGCTTCTAAAAATCCATCTATATCCCCATCTAAAACGGCCTGTGCATTTGTATTTTCGACGCTGGTGCGTAAATCTTTAATCATTTGATAGGGCTGTAAGACGTAAGAGCGTATTTGATGCCCCCAGCCAATATCAGTTTTCTCACCATGGGCGGCATTTTTTTCATCGGCGCGGCGTTGTAATTCACGTTCATAAAGGCGCGCGCGCAACATATCCATCGCTTGCGCGCGGTTTTTGTGCTGAGAGCGTTCATTTTGACAGGCCACGATAATGCCAGAAGGGCGGTGGGTTATGCGCACCGCACTGTCCGTTGTATTAACGTGCTGGCCGCCAGCGCCGCTTGAGCGGTAGGTGTCCATTTTTAAATCTTTTTCATCAATGTCAACATCAATGGAATCGTCAATCACCGGCGCAACCGATACGGAAGCAAAGCTTGTGTGGCGTTTGGCATTGGAATCAAAAGGCGATATACGGACAAGGCGATGAACACCATTCTCTGATTTTAACCAGCCATAAGCCTGTTCGCCTTCGATTTTAATTGTCGCTGATTTGATGCCAGCTTCTTCGCCGTCACTTTTGTTCAAAAGCTGAACTTTGTAACCGTGCTGTTCGGCCCAACGTGTATACATGCGCAAAAGCATGGATGCCCAGTCACAGGCCTCCGTACCGCCTGCGCCAGAGTTTACGTCAAGATAAGCTTCGCAGTCATCTGCTTCATCAGAGAGCAGGGCGGTGAGTTGTAATTTTTCGGCCTTGACTTTAAGGGCGCTCAGTTCATTTTCGGCATCTTTGATGATGTCGTTATCGTCTTCACTTTCGCCAAGGGCGATCAGCTCAAGGCTGTCGTCTAGGCCTTGTGCAAGTTTTTTTACGTTGGATATTTGTTTTTCAAGCTTGGTGCGTTCGCGCATTGTTTTTTGCGCATTATCAGAATCGTTCCATAAGTCAGGATCTTCGACGAGGGCGTTAAGTTCTTCTAATCTAAGCAGGGCATTTTCCCAGTCAAAGATGCCTCCTTAGCAGAGATAATGCCCCATTAATGGCATCGGCGGCTGCTTGATGTTCTGCGCGCATGAAATATGACCTTATATAAGTTTGTATTGTTCTGTATTGTATTTACGCCAAACGCTGATGGGCGGCAAGCTATGGATGAAAAAAATCCAGAACAATTATGCTCTGGATTTTTAAAATTCTTAAAAATACGCAGGTTTAAGCGGCTTCGCTCATCTCTGCGTAATATTCCATGACGGCATTACATGCTGCGTCATACACTTCTTTGTGGTTTTCGCCGCTTGTCATTGCAGTGATCATGTGTTCGTCAATGCAGATAGCTTCAGATGAGAAGTTCGCGCCTTCGCCTGTAATGTCTGAATGGAGGCTTTCAGGGGCTGAAACTTCGTAACCACGAAGCATACCGCTTTCAACCAAGACTTTAACGCCATCAGCAAAAGCAACAATTGCTTTTTGTGCGCGCATAAAGCCGCCAATAAAGCGTTTCGTATGTTCTGTTTTTAAAAGTTTTTCGACATGCGCCATGCCGCCAGGAATAACAACCATATCAAAGTCAGCCGCTAAAGCTTTGTTGACGGACATATCTGAAGCAAAGTGATGACCCCATCCGCTACCTTCCCAGCCATTGACAATGCCGTTTTCTGAGCTGATAAGTTTAACAGTAGCTTTGACATCTTGAAATGCGCGTTGTGCGGCAATGACGTCGCTTTGGATAAAGCCGTTAGCAATTAATATAGCTATTTTTTTTCCAGATAAATCGTGATTCATTATTGTTGATCTCCTTCGAAGAGTTTAGTTACGCTTTATTGTTTCCGCTGAATATATCAATATATTCGCTCAGGTGTGTATGTGCATGTTAGCAGAGCGGGATGTGCATATTCTTAAGCAAGGTATAGCTTCAACTGTCTTGGGCGACAAAGGAACGCTATGTAAATATCCTGAACGGAGGCTTTTATGCTGTTTTTTTGGGCATATGTCAAGAATAATTTATGATAAGCTGTGAACATCGTTGAAAATAAAATGTTTTTTATCTTTACTTTATCGCGCATATATTTATAAATCGCTTTGATTACTCTAAAAAATTTAGTATTTTAAATGGGTATTGATTTTTAAATCAAAAAACGAATTTTTAAACTTAGCAAATTTGGGAGCTATTTAATGAAAAAGCTTAGCGCAGTTATAGCCGCTTCTGGTCTGATATTTTTGTCAGCTTGTACAGGCATCGATAGTTATAAAGAAGTAGAGGCACTAAACGAAGCGCAATTCGTTGGCAGCCCCTTTACACAAACATTGGCTGGTGAGTACCGCACATTCGCGACGACTGAACAGGACGTTATGTTTGATTACCCTGATGCGATGCATTTTGCACGTAAGGGCTTATCAGCAGCAACAGGCGTAACTGTATTGCCAGAACCTGTAAGTGATTGGAATTTGAGCGAAACACACGTTGCTGAATTGACTGTAGCGCGCGGCCGTTTAGTGCGTGCCTTTGATATTGGCGCACGTGAAATTGCACCAACCGAATCAGCTGTTGCACAAGCGCGTTTTGATTGCTGGATTGAACAGCAAGAAGAAAACTGGCAGCTAAGCGACATCGTAGCGTGTAAAAATGAATTCCATGACGCAATGGCGAACCTTGAAGCATTGCTTTCACAGCGCGTTGTTAGCCCTGCAGACGCAATGGAGCCAGTCGCGGCAATTGACGTTCCTGCTGAGCCAATGAAACCTAAAGATGCGATGTATCTTGTGTTCTTTGACTTTGACAAATCAAACATTGCTTCATCAGCAACAAGCGTTGTTGACGCGATTGCAGACGAAGTTAAAGCACGCAGCCTTGCTGGCGTAAACATTGTCGGTCACACGGATACTTCTGGTGCAAGAGCATATAACAAGCGTCTTTCACTTAAACGTGCTGGTGCAGTTAAAGATGCCTTAGTTGAGCGCGGCGTTGATCCTGCAATCATTTCTGTCGATAGCCGCGGTGAAGGCGAGCTTTTGGTTGAAACGGCTGATGGTGTACGTGAGCCTGCGAACCGTCGTGTTACTGTGACGTTCCAATAAGAACATCACGATAAAGATTTTAAATGGAGCGGCATAATATGCTGCTCCATTTTTTTATGCGGATGATTTTTGTTAATAAGCAGCCTTTGAACAGGGCACGGCTTGTGTGTTTTTTATGAACTGCTATAATCCGCCTTTGCGTAAAATTTTAACTGTAGAAGAATAATATAATGGATCTACGCCCCGTTTTATATGTCATCGGTCTCTTGCTGTTTATCCTTGCGATCAGCATGAATTTCCCGATGCTCGTTGATTTGTATTTTGGCAATGATGACTGGGTTGTCTTTTTTGTTTGTATTATTGTCACTGCATTTTTTGGTGGGGCGCTGGCTTTCACTAATGCGCCATCTGGCGGCTTTACCATGAATATACGTCAGGGCTTTATGCTGACGGTAATGTCTTGGGTGTCTCTGTGTATATTCGCCGCAATGCCTTTTTGGCTATCCGGTTTGGATATTTCCTTTGTTGACGCCATTTTTGAAGCAACATCTGGCATTACCACAACGGGATCAACTGTGCTTACGGGGCTAGATTACGCGCCGCCGGGTATATTGATGTGGCGTGCTATACTGCAATGGTTAGGCGGCATTGGTATTATTGTGATGGCGCTATCTGTATTACCGTTTCTAAAAGTCGGTGGTATGCAGCTTTTTAAGGCCGAGTCTTTTGAGGTTGAAAAAGTATCACCGCGTGCACGCCAAATTGCGACCGCCATTGCGGTCTTTTATGTTGTTTTCACAATCCTCTGTGCCTTGAGCTATAATGCTGTGGGCATGACCGTTTTTGATTCTGTTGCTCATGCGCTAACGACCATATCAACGGGCGGTTTTTCAACATATGACACATCCTTTGCGCATTATGATACCGCTCATAAAGAAATTGTCGCCATTATATTCATGTTGCTTGGCGGCATACCATTTATTCTTTATTTCCAGTCCGTCACGGGGCGGCCACTGGCGTTGTGGAGGGATGCACAAGTGCGCTGGTATCTGTCGATCCTTGCGATTAGTGCGGTTGTGATTAGTGTTTATCTCAATACGACTTTGGGAATGGAGTATTTTCATGCGTTACGCCTTGCGGCGTTTAATTCGGTTTCGTTAATGACGGGCACAGGGTTCGCGTCGGGGGACTATATGCAGTGGGGCGGTTTTGTTATCGCAATATTCTTCTTCCTTATGGTTGTCGGCGGTTGTGCGGGGTCAACGAGCTGCGGTATCAAGGTCTTCCGTTTCCAGATTCTATTCTCGATTACATTGGTGCAGCTGCAAAAACTGATCCACCCAAAAGGCGTTTTTTGCACGCGTTATAATGGCCGTCCGATCCCGACAGAAGTTTTAACATCCGTGATGAGCTTCTTCTTCCTCTATGCGCTAAGCTTTTCTTTTATTACGATTGCGCTGTCATTTACGGGGTTAGATTTCATCACCGCGATGTCTGGCGCGGCGACATCGATATCGAATGTTGGGCCGGGGCTTGGTGATATTATTGGCCCTAGCGCCAACTTTGCAACGCTCCCAGACAGCGCCAAATGGATATTGTCCTTAGGCATGATTTTAGGGCGGTTAGAGCTGTTTACACTGCTTGTCCTTTTTGTACCACAATTCTGGCGTGCTTAGCTTTTGTAAGTTGCATGCGTGGAGCAGGTAAAAGCGATAAGATATAAAAAAACAGCGCCAAATAAAATGGGCGCTGTTTTTATTTATATTTGATTGGGCTGCCTTTTAATAATGATCTTGGTAGCGGTAGCCTATTGTGTCGCTTTCGCCGCTTTCTAGCCCTGCGCCATAGCTGACTGGTGCGTCAGAGGCTGTGATTAGGTTAAGGTTGTGCCCTAAACGTTCATTAAGGACGCTATCAAGCTCTGTGATGAAGCCATCCAAAAATTCTTGGCTGTGTCTTTCTTTGCGCGCGAGCGAGAAGTGTGATGGTAGGATCAAGGATTTGCTGACATCAAATGATGTGCCGCCATGGCCTAGTCCTATGCGATTTTGCGAAATGACGGACACATTAGCGCGTAATGTGTATTTGTAGTTGTCATTAAATTCTAACAAGCTATCCAATATATTGTCTTTGCCGCCAGAAACGCGTACACGGTCAAAAATAATGTCGCTAATGTCGATGATGATTTTTCCGTCGCCATATATACTGCTTTTAAAACGTGCGTCTAAATAAGATTTTAAGGCCTGATCAGGCTGCGTAGAAAACAGGGCAAGTAATTGTTCATTGCCAATAACGGGCGCGACAGAAAAGCGAAGGTCTGATGCGTTTAAATTCACAGGCTTAACATGCGCATAGCTTTGCTGCGCAGTGGTAACCGAATTTGATGATGTCCCCATTGAACATGCGCTAAGAGCAAGGATACTCATACCGCTAAGGAGTAGTTTTTTTGCGGCGTTTGTTGTGTGTAAAAAACGGGGCATGATAGACCTTTCTATAAAGCGTGATTTTTTATTTAGACCTATTCAAGGTCTAAATCATCTTTAGTTATTGTATAGACTTTACTGCAAAACTCACATTTTAATTTCGCACTATCCTCATCGAATATATGGTCAATGTCATCTTGCGGCATCATTCTGACAGCATTAACGAGCTTGTCTTTTTCGCAGCGGCATTGTTTTTTGACGAATTTAGGTTCAAAAATGCGCAGGCCTTCTTCGTGGAAGAGGCGATAAAGCAGGGCGGGTGCGTCAAGGTCGGGCGAGACAAGCTCCTCTGCTGTGCAGGTTTCTAACAAAATCATCGTTCTTCGCCAATCATCTTCTATGGCGTTACCGTTACCAGCTTCGGTATTGGCTTGGTCTTCTGGCATGTGCTGGAGCATGATGACGCTGGCGCGCCACTGTCCGTCAATTTTATCGCAGGCCATTTTAATGCCGCTACCGATTTGTTCTGATTGGTTGAAATAATGCTGCACGCTTTCAACTAAAGTTTTGCCTTTAAGTTCGACAATGCCTTGATAACGTTCGGTATCTGGGCCTTGGTCAACGGTGAAGGCCATGTGCCCCTTACCCAAAAGCACATCAATGCCCAGTTTCTCATTGCCGCGGTCTTTGATTAAAGCGTCTAATGCATCTTTATCATAGCTTGCACAGGCCCTGATATGGCCTGTTGATGTTTGATCAGCAACCAACATCGTAATTGGTCCAGATGTTTGAATTTGTAAAGTGAAGATCCCATCATATTTCAGCATGGATGCTAAACTAACGGCGACGACTAAGGTTTCGCTTACCAGTTGATTGATAATGTCAGGGTATTCATGTGATGTGATGATGTCATCAAGTTCACTGCCCAAACGCACCATCCGCCCGCGCAACGATGAATTGTCGAGTTGAAAGTTTTGAATAATGTTATCAGCATCAGTGGCGATGCTTGTAATGTCGTCTGATAAATCTGTCATTGTAAGAAAACGCTATGATTTTATTTTATAACCCTTGCGGATCATGTTCCATGTTACACCAAAAAGACCAATATTGACAATCAACATAATGATAATGCCATGAAAAATTGGCGCTTCATGCTGTCCTATTAGTCCGTATCTAAACCCATCAATCATAAAGAAAAACGGATTAACCAATGCTATATTATACCAAAATCCGGGAAGCTGAGATACAGCATAAAATGTCCCTGATAAGAATGTTAACGGCATAATGATAAAGTTAGTAAATGTTGCTAAATGGTCAAACTTTTCTGACCAGACCCCCGCAATAATCCCTAAAAGTGATAGTGCAAAGCAGCCCGTCACGGCATAAAATAAAACCGCCCATAAATGTACGAGGCCAAAACCTGCAAAATAAGATAGCGCAACTGAGCCCAGCCCGCCGATAAGTAGGCCGCGCATAAGCCCGCCAATAAGTAAGCCGGTAAGCAGTTCAATCGCGTTTAATGGCGGCATTAAGATATCAACTATATTGCCTTGGATTTTTGCAACCATTAGCGATGATGATGTGTTAGCAAATGCGTTTTGGATCATTGCCATCATAATCAAGCCAGGCGCAAGAAACGTCATATAGGGGACGTCGCCAATGCTACGTCCGTGTCCGCCAAAGGCTAATGAAAACACAGCGTAAAACAAAAGGCTGGATATAACAGGCGTTAAAACAGTTTGCATCCCAACACTTAAAAAGCGCCCGCATTCTTTACGGATCAGGGCCTGTAGACCGATCCAGTTAACGCGGCCAATTTCTATGGGTTGCAAATTATTCATTTTATGCCTTATTTTGTTCAATCTTTATTGACGCTTTTGTGTATTATAGCCATTGAATATAGTGTTTAGTGAATAATTACAACTCTTAGGGGTTTTTATGCAAGAAGAAGTTGGTCGTAACCAAAAGAAACAAAAAGAACGCCGCCCACCGCGCAAAATTAGCAAAAGTTATCTGCAAAATGCAGGGCTGTATTATTTGCAGCGTTTTACCGCGAGCGAAGGCCATTTCAAAACTGTGCTGCGCCGTAAAATTGATCGCTCCCTTAAAGAGCATGGGGCGCCAGAATTGGCTGAATGCTTAACATGGCTTGATGAGGTTGCAAGCAGCTTTGTTGAGGCTGGGTATCTCGATGATGTGCGTTACGCGAAAGGTTTGGTTGCTTCGCTGCAATTAAGAGGGCGTTCTGTTAGCCAGATGCGTGCAAGGCTGCGCCAAGCGCAAATAGCACCAGATCTTATTGAATCAACCATAGCGGCGCATTTACAAGCTGTCTCGTGTAACATTGATGTCGGCGATATGCCCAGTAACTGGCCGCAAAACACATCGGATGTTGTTGAATATATATCGGCGCTGAAATGTGCGAAGCGGCGGCGCATTGGGCCATTTTCTGTTCTTGCGCGCACAGAAAAGCCGCATGATAAGGCGCTAGCAATTTTAGCGCGTAATGGATTTTCCTATGATATCGCGCAAACCATTTTACAAACAGACCATGGTGAAGCAGAGGCGTTCTTGCTCTATGCACGTTCTGTTTTATAGAGGCTTAGCTTAAGGCTGCATAAGAGGGGGGCTAAAGCGTTTCGTCTTCCGCGGCGGCGCTGGTTTCTTGCGCAGAAGTTTCGGCAGGTGGCTGTTTAGTGCTCTGGGCGTTATAATCTGGCTGCGAGGCCATCATTTGTAACTCGGAGCGTGACACGTTTTTTGGCAAGACGCGATCTAAGGGGAAAATCAAGGTCGCTGTTGTGCCGATGCCTTTTTGTGAAACAAGTTCAAGGCGACCATTATGCATTTTGATAAGCGCGTTCACAAGGGTAAGGCCAAGGCCAGTGCCAGAGTTCTGGCGTGATAAATCGCTGCCATCAAGCTGTGTAAACGGCGAGAGGGCGCTTTCAATTTCGCCTTCATTAATGCCAACACCTGTATCGGTGATCGAGAAGCGTAAGCTACCTTTATCTTCAACTTCGGTTGAGATTGTTATCTTGCCTTTGCTTGGCGTAAATTTAATTGCATTGGATAAAATATTCATCAGCATCTGTTTAACCGCAAGCTCTTCACCGAGAATATTCGGTGTGTCTTCATCAATTTCGAGGACGAGGTTAAGTTCTGCGCTGTGGATCTTTCCAGCAAGAATATCAATGCATTTTTCAGAAAGCTTTTTAAGGTCAACCATGCTCTCATTTAATTCGCGTTCACCTGTTTCGATGCGTGAAATATCAAGGATCTCGTTAATAATGCGTAGCAAGCGCTGGCCGCTATTATTAATGTCTCGAGCATATTCCCAGTAGGCCTTTTGCCCAATAGGACCCATAACTTCATCGCGGATAATCTCTGAAAAGCCAATGATGGAATTTAGCGGCGTACGCAGTTCATGGCTCATATTGGCAAGGAATTCTGACTTGGCGCGGTTCGCCATATCGGAATCCATCTTCGCAGATTGTAGTGTGCTGGATGTTTCAACGCGCTCTGTGACATCTTCGACGCTGCCCTCAATATAAAGGGGGTGGCCTTCTGCGTCTCTGACGAGGCGAGAGTTTTCGTTGATCCAAATGAGAACGCCATCTTTGCGCTTAACCTGCGTTTCCCAGTTTTTAATCTCGTTATTTTGTTCTAGGGCGCGTAAGAACTTCATGCGCTCGCGATAGTTCACATAGACCTGCTTATTCGCATTATCAATCGCGGCCTGCATTTCAGGCAAGGATTGATAGCCAAGGGTTTTAAACAATGCGGGGTTGGCTGTGATGTATTTCCCATCAACGCCAAGCTGGAATAGCCCAAAGGCTGCGCGTTCCCAAATTGATTTATAACGCGCTTCAACTTCGATCAAAGCTTGCTGCGCTTGATTGCGCTCTTGCATATTCGTAATTGTGCCAACAACGCGGACATCTTCGTTCATCTCATTGACTTGTATGGGAGTCAGGACGATATCGACATCCTTTAATTCGCCTTCGCCGCAAATGAGCTTCGTGCTAAAGCTGTAGCTGTCTTTATGTCCGCGCACGAGCATAAGGAATTCTTTTTTATGTTGTTCAATGTTTTCGTCGTCAATCAGGCTAAAAAGCTTTTTGTCTAAACAGGCAACATTGCCCAAATTTGTCACGCGGTTCCATGCGCCGTTGACAAACACAACAACGCCGTCCATATCAGCTTCGATAATAATGTCGTTAATTGAATTGAGCAGGGCGATGTTTTTCTGCTCAACATTATCTACGCGTGTTTGCAGTTCTTCTTTTTCTGATGCTTCATAACCTAGTGATATAGTGCGTTTGATAAGGTCGTCTTTTTCATGCATTGCACGCACGCGGCGCACGCGGTTGCTGCGAACGACTGAAAACAAGAATGCGGCATAAAACACACCAAAAAGAAGGAATGCGTTTAATGCATATTCTAAAACATGGCTGCCGGCGTGATGAATGGTTTCTGTGCGCGCGTTAAACGTATAGCGGCTCCATTTATGTAACTTTGTATCACGTTTTTCTATCTTGCCTAAAAGCTTTTTGACGGAGTCGATTTTGGTTGAGTAGGCGAGTAGCGTGACATTGTTTTTAGCGTCGTTGACGGTTAAATATGTCAGACTAGGGAAGGCGTTTAAACCATCAAGGCTAAAAGCCATGTTACTGCGTGTAAGGCCAATTAAATACCCCAGCAACTCGTTGTTTAAGCCGTATACTTTTTGCGATAATGTGAAGGGCTGTACCAATATGGTTGTTGTGTCGTCCAAATTCTCCGTGAACATCGATGTGTGTTCAGGGGTGAAGTTGGCATGGATCTCGTTTTGGTCAATTGCATTGATGTTTTTGAGGAAGCTTGCAATAACCGCTTTGTCTGGCGTGTTGATGTTGAAATTATAGCTGTCATTATTCCGCGCGTCAGTGGCATTAAATAACGGGTAAACTCTTAACTTCGTATCGTTTTTCTTGATCCAGTAAAATTGATCAAATTTTGAATGTGCTGCTGCGCCTTCCATCAGGGACTGATATGCAGGGCGAGAGTTATGAGTGTTGTTACGGGCTAATTTATTAGCCGTTTCGCGCAGTTCATTTTCAACTAAATCAAAATCAAGCAGGATGCGGCGGTCAATTTGTTCAATTTGCGCTGTGCTCGGGGCATTGTCATGTTTCGCGACAATGGGTTTTATCCAAAAATAACCGCCAAGGATAATCAAGATAGCGTTAGCGAGAACCGCAATCTCACCCAAGCTAACGAAGTTTACACGTATAGGGTTTGCCGCCATGGTGGAGGATATGTTTTTCTTCTTTTTTTTATTGTTCTTAATGCTGTCTGACATATACAAATTTATAATAGGTTGTGGGGCTTTTCACTATCATAGAGCTCTACAGATTAAGCAATAGTGAACAGAAGAGTATTTAACAAAAATATTATAATATGAATGAATTAGATAGGCAAATGAATACAGGCAGCTAAACCGCCATGTGGACTTTTATCCAAAGTAATTTTCCCGCCATGATTTAAAATAATATCCTGCGCAATGGAAAGGCCGAGCCCGATGCCGCCTGTCGAACTGTTACGCGAAGTTTCGACGCGATAGAAAGGCTTGAAGACGTCTTCCAATTTTTCAGGGGCAATGCCGATGCCGTTATCTTCAATGCGCAATTCCAAATGTTTGTTATAAGGCTCGTCAATAATTTGCGCGCTAACCCAAATTTCTTCGCCATATTTATCCGCATTGTTAAGAATATTGGTTAGGGCACGTTCCATGGATTGTGGTTTAATGTTTAATTCTACGTATTCTGGCAGGTCAAGGTGCACTGGCTTTAATCTGTTTTTATTGCGAGCATAAATTTCGGTGATTAATGCGGAGAAATTGATTCGCGCAGATTCTTCCTTGATGTCTGCACCGCGCGCAAAGTTAAGGTAGCCATCAATCATTGTTTCCATGTCGGCGATGTCTTTTTTCATGTCATCAATATCTTGCGATGGCGGCAGCATAGAAAGGCTTAGCTTGAGGCGCGTAAGAGGGGTTCTTAAATCATGAGAAACGCCGGCAAGCATCACAGTGCGCTGCGATACTTGGCGGCCTATGCGGTCTTTCATGTCTAAAAATGCTCGCGCGGCTTGGCGTACTTCGCGTGCGCCGCAGGGTTTGAAATTTTTCGTATCAATGCCGCGCCCGTAATTCTCCGTTGCTTTGGCGAGGGCGCGTATCGGGCGAATTTGGTTGCGCATGAATATGGCGGCAATCGAAATCAGAAAGATACTGGATATAGCCATCCATATTAAAAAGATATAGGCAGATGATGAGAAAATACGGCGTAGCGGCACGTTAAATGTAATGACGCCCTGCTTTAAACCGATTTTGATGTAAATAAATTTGTTATGATGGGCAATGTTAATCCGATAAGGCCGCGCGGTGCGTTTATCCAGCGCGCGTTCTAATGATTTGCGCATAATGCGCTGCCAGCTGCCGTGATCTTTGTAATGCTCAGGCAGTATGGCTGCTTTATCGTAAGTAATGTCAATTTCGAGATGCGCTTTGCCGTAGCCTTGAATGTCTGTGTAATCCCAGCGGGAGGATTCGACCATGTCAGAAAGCCAGATAATCTCGCCCACGACGCTTTCCGCAAGGCGGTCAGACATTCTGTTCCAATGGTTATCAACGAAAACGAAAGAAGTAATCAGCATAACAAGAGTAATCGGCGTGATAAGAATCAGTAAGGAGCGCACAAACAAGCCGCGCGGCATCATTTTTTTGAAAATCTTGTTTACACTCTTTGCCATGAGGGATGTTTTATAAGCTTTTTGCCCTGACGGCAAGTTTAAACTCTCGATATTTAAGGGGGGTATCTAAGCTATGGGCTCTGCATTAAGGACGTAGCCTTTACCGCGAATGGTTTGAATGTTTTTAGGCAATTTGGGGTCGCTTTCAATTTTGCGGCGCAGCCGTGTGATTTGCACATCAATTGTCCGCTCACCAGAATCGATGTCGCATAAAGCCGCAAGCTGGTCGCGGTCTAATATCTGTCCGTAATTTTTTGCCAGCGCATGAAGCAGGGCGTTTTCACCGCTTGTAAGGCTCAGGCTTTCATCGCCTGCTGGGCCCTCATGGCGGATAGTTGCGTATTGCGGGGAATATATCCATTTGCCGATGGCGTAGTCTTGGTGCTTTTTCTGCGGTGCGTTCATGCCAGAGCGTCTTGTAATGGCGCTAAGGCGCAAAGCGAGTTCTTTGGGTTCAAAAGGTTTAGGCAGGTAATCATCCGCGCCGCTTTCAAGCCCTTTGATGCGGTCTTCGGTCTCACCAAGCGCGGTGAGGAGTATGATTGGCGTTTTATTCTCAGTTCTTAATTCTTGGGTGAGGCTTACGCCATCCTGACCTGGCATCATCACATCAAGGACGATTGCATCAAAGCTGCATTTATTGAGAATAGTTTTTGTTTCAAGCGCGTCCGCCGCGCAGGAAACAACAAAGCCTTCTTGCGTAAGATAGCGCTGAATAAGCGTGCGAATACGCTCATCATCATCAACGACAAGTATATGTGTTTTACTCTCAAAGAAATCAGCAGGGATGTTCATAAAATTATTGTTGTTATTATCGTTATTTTCTTATTTTCAAATACGCCATAGCAGCATATCTTATTATAATGGCATCGACCATATAAAACTAGAATAAAGGCTTTGTGCAAAATGAGTTTACTTCCATATGATGATAGAGACGGCTTGATTTGGTTTGATGGCGCGTTTGTGCCGTGGCGTGATGCAAAGGTACACACCATTTGCCATGGGCTGCATTACGGTAGCGCGGTCTTTGAAGGTGTGCGCATGTATAAGGGCAAGATATTCAAATTAGAAGAGCACACAGAGCGCTTGTTTAAATCTGCGGAATATTTGGGCATGAAAATATTGTTCACTCCTGATGAAATTAATCAGGCATGTATTGACGCTTGTGCAAAGAATGAGGTCGTGGATGGTTATATTCGTCCCATCGCGTGGCGGGGGAGTGAAGAAATGGGCATTTCGGCGCAGCGGACCCAAACGCATGTTGCTATTGCGACATGGGACTGGCCGAGTTATTTTCCTAAGGAAATCAAAGAGAAAGGCATCGCCCTTAAAACAACGCATTGGAAAAAGCCCGCGCCAGATACTGCGCCATGCTTTAGTAAAGCATCGGGGCTTTATATGGTTAACACGCTCGCTAAACATGAGGCGGAGGCAGAAGGTTACCAAGATGTGCTGATGCATGATTATCGCGGTTATGTTGCAGAATCCTCTGGGGCGAATATTTTTATGGTGAAGGGCGGCGTTATCTATACGCCAATTGCCGATTGTTTTTTAAACGGTATCACCCGCGCCACGGTTTTTGAAATGGCTGAAGCCGCAGGGCTGACATTGAAAGAAGTGCGCATTATGCCAGATGAATTGCTTGAAGCGGATGAAATTTTCATTACAGGCACAGCGGTTGAAGTCACACCAATAGGGCGCATTGATAAAACCTTGTTTAATGTGGGGCCTATTACGCAGCAAATGATGGCCGCTTATACTGAACGTACCCATGCCCATGAGAAAGAAGCGGCTTACGCTTAAGCTTAATTGTGTGCGCAAGTTATGGTCGTTTTTCCGCGTAGTTTAGGGGTTTTTTAAGTTTTTTTTGCTTTTATGTAATGAGATGCGCTATAATATGCGCATACTATATGAAAAGTTTTGTGCCTGTTTTATAAGGGCATAGTAGCCTTAAAAGAAAATGGTCGTTGTGTGATATGGCAAGTTTAAAATCATCTTTTGCAGCCGTTATGTTGGTCGGGTCAGTTGCCGCGACCAACGTCCATGCGGATAATACAATCCCTGATGGCACGCAATATCTTTCTGATGACCCACAAAGCACCGAGATGCATGAGCGCGTAAACGACCTGCCAGAAAACGCGACCCATATATATGTGCCTGAACAAGAATATCATGACAAGCTTGGTGAGCGTAAATGGATTACCGAAAACCAATTTATGCGTGGCCTATCTTATTTACAGTATATGGGCATGTATAATGGCGCATTAGAATATTCACATGCCGCAGTGCCTGCGTTTGAAAAGCTTTTGGATAAGTTTATCGAAAAAAACGTTGTCACGGATGCGAAGCCAGAAGATTACCAAAATGACATTTACGCGAAATACGATATGCTGCGCGTACACGCCTTGGAAAACGAGGCCTTTGTCGATCAGGTCATTCAGCAAGGTGAAGAATATCAACGCCTGAAAAGCAACACGGAATATTACGGTGACATTAAACAGCTTGACGGCTATTTGGGTTTAATGGGGCAAGATTATAATGTAGGCACAAAAAATGACGGTCTGCGTATGCAGGCGATACAAGAGTTCCGCGAAGGCCGCACCGCGTTAGATTTTCTTGAGCAGCCAAATTGGAATAAAGCGCAGGCCTTAAGCGCAGGGCAGGTCGAATTGCTCAATAACGGCTTAGCGTTGCTTGGTTATAATGACACGGATCAAGGCACTGCGCTTGCCGCGTTTTATAAAGATCAAAACATTCAAATAGATCCGCCGCAAAATACACTCGAAGCATTAGCGGCGCTGCATGATCATGTCGTCAAGGATGGTAAAGCCTTTGACCGCGTAGAAGATGTTTTATATGACTTTGATACGGTCGAACAGCAAGTTGGCTACACGCAATCTGTGCTTACTTTATATGGTGAGCATACGGAAATGGATAATCAGCGCTGGGCACACACAATGCTAAACGTCGCACAGCTTTCTCGTCGTATGGGTGATGACCTTGAAATTGTCAAAGAAGATGCGCCGCAAAAGATATTTTCAAATGCATCACATGTATTTTGGGATACGGTGCGTTGGGGCAATGATGAGATGGGTGCGCGTTATACGCTGCCATCTATTGATAGTGTTGTTGAGATGACCCCAGAATCGCGCGCCGCGAATATTGAAGGCGAAGATATGCGCTGGTCAAATTTATCGGATCAGCAAAGAGAACATTTTGAATCAAATTTTGTCTCTATACCATTGGCAGAGTTTGAAAAATTCTTGCCGGAGGGCGCGGATGTTCTTAAAGAGACAAGCCAAGGTCGCGCGCAAATTAATCAGCATTTGTTCAAATTTGACGCTAATGGCGTGGCCAGTTTTAAAGACCCTGAATTAGGCGAACGCTATGCCCAGATGCAAGATTTCTTTAAAGAGCGCATCGCTACGCGTCCTGCGACGCAAGGCTATTCCGATCAGCAGCTTGAAGCGGAAGCCAATAAAACCGCGCGCATGGCTATGATGCAGGTGCTTGATTACATGACGAACCCATCACGCGCCGAATATAGTAATGATGAAACCTCAACCTTGTTCATGTATCTACCAGACAGAGAAGGCGGGCGTAACGCGTTAAAAGATTCCGGTAATACGGTTATGCGCACAGAGCCCTATGAAGCGGTTATCCACTGCGTTAATGAACGCAACTATTTAAATTATCGCGAATTAAGCGGTGATAAAAATGGACCCATACCGTATGAAGAAGAACAAAGCGACATTAATGTTGACCGCCTTGCACAGGCAGCGCAGCAAATTAGCCAGCGTAATGGCATTATAGTACCAAATGGTGAGAATAATGCGCCGCAAACGAATGTAGAGCGCAACGATAATAATTTATCGATGTAGGTGTAGTACTTTATTCGCCTTAATATATGCATAGAAAAAACGAGATCTGGAATTCTTCCTGATCTCGTTTTCGTTTCGGCCTCGCCAATTCCTTTAGCCCTTAGTGCCATTTTTGGTTAACATCATGCCTGCGGTTTCGTGGGTGTGTGTGTGTGTGTGTGAGTTCCACCGCGAAACATGACGTTAACAAACTTGTTCCTTATGTCAGCATATCTAACCGCAGATTGCCGTTATTATCGTTATACCAATCCATTTTTGTTGTGACGATTTCAACATCTTGCGCAAGAGCGCCTTCTTCGTTATGCGCGGAGCCTGCTGAATGTCCATGTTGTCCTTGATTGCCATCACCTTTGTTCTCACCTTGGTTATCGCTTGAAAGGGAAAACTCTAATGTGTTGTCACCCATATCAATTCCAGCTTCTGAAAGCGCTTTTTCAAGCTGCGCAGAATCGCGCTGCATCATCAGGAATGTTTCTGGTTTATCAAAGCTAAGCTGCGCTTTGACCTTGCCGTCACCTTCAGCAATCATCTGAATGCGCACGCGGCCTAATTCTGGCGGGTCAAGCTCGACCTGTAATTCAGCTTCGCCGCTTTTATTCGCATGTTGGGTTAGCTTTGCCGCAATTGTTTGCGTTGCTTGATGTGGTAAGGCTGCATGTGTGTGCATTAAGGTTGGTGATGTATGTGCCGTGTTGTGCAATACCTGCCCAATGCTTAAGCCTTCTGGCGGAACATCTAACGACGTTGATTCTGCAAGACTATCCCATGGCACAAGGCCTGATGTGTTAGTGGCGGCCTGCGCTTTGGCGCTTGCAATCTCTGCGGCATTTTGCCCCACGGCATTAGATGCTGCCTTTTGTGCTCCTTGGTTATTTGCCGCCGCACTCATGCGCGCTTCACCTTCTATAAAGGGGAGATCGCGATGTGATGATGTCGCTGCATTTTCCTTGTTGAAGACGGTCAAATCTACCGGCGCGAGGAAGCCATCCTCAACCAAAGCGGCGAATGATATTGACGCGCCGTTATTTTGTGGTTGTGGGTCCACGCGTCCATTAACTTGATTGGCCTGCGCTGCGGCGGCTTGCGTCTGAGCCTGAGCCTGAGCGTTAGCTTGCCCTTGCGCATTTGCATTAGCGGCAATTTCAGCGGCTTGCTGCCCTGTACTGCGTGGCTGTGCGTTATTATCAGCGCTGCTTTGGTTAAGCGGCGCTAGTTGGTCGATTGATTCTTTTAGCGCTTTAAGGTCCGCGGATGAAAGCGGCGCGTTTTGCCCTAGTTCACCATGCTTTGATTTAATGTTTTTAAGGGCGCTGTTTTCAGTGCTTGTTGTGCCTGCGCCCGTTTGAACAGGCTGCGTGTTTATCGGCGCAGGGATCACGGCGATTAAATTCACATCAACATCGCTAAGCTCTTGCATTGACTGCTCGCTCTGCGCGGCAGAAAGCTCTGTAATCTGGCTCGGTGTTAAGCCTGTCGCGATCAGCGCGGAATAGGCGGCATCTTTAGCTTCGCTATTTGCGTTTGCTGTCGCATTCGCATTAGCGCTTATTGCGGCGCTATTGGTTGGTAGCTGACCTTGTAAAGGCTGCAATGGCGTAATCGGATGCATGAATATATTAACGCTTACATCATCACCGCTAATGGCGGCTGCGCCTGAGGACGGCATATCATAACCCTCAATTCCCGCAGAAACGGTGAATTGTTCAAAACCTGTATTAATCACATCAGCGGGCAGGCCGCCAATAAGCTGTTGTACAAGGTCTGCTTGTCCTGCTTGATCAAGGCCGCTTAGGATGCTGTCACCTGTTTGCTGTGTGGTCAGGTTCAGAACCGGGTCAAAATTAAAAGCACGCCCGAAGCTTTCAAGGTTGGTGACTTGCGCGCCTGTACCTTGGGTAACGGGCGGCGCTTTATAGACGTCAATGCTTGGCTGCTTGGCAGATGTAATTTGCGAGAATGCAATGTCAAAGAAGTTGGCATCAATACTCTGGTCTACGCCAAGCTCCATGCTTTCATCAACTTTCCAGTCCGTTGTCCACTCAGCTTTCCAATCATCACTTTGCGAAAGGTATTCTTTGGCGCTGCGTGCATTGGCATTTTGCTTTGCGGCATGGCTAGACGCATTGCTATGATGCTGCGTTTGCTGTGAGCTTGTCTGTGGGATATATGGTGAACTCATATGTTTAAATCCTTTTTGCCGTTTGGCTCTTTATGTCTTATTCTGTGCAGTGTGTCTGAGTATGTCTTGTTTTACGCTTTATGCTGAGCCTTATACGGTTTCAGCAAGGCCAACTGAAATTGGCTTTTTGTTGTTTTCGTATATTGTGCCTTTATTGCTATAGGCGAGGGCGTTGCCCTGTGATTTTTTACGAGCGAGTTTTAAAATACGCTCGCTAATGCGGTTAAGGCTCTTTGTCGTACGGCTTAAAGCCTCTAAATTTTCATTACTTGCGGTGATCATCTCACTGCGCGCTTGTTGCAGGCGCTCTAACGCTACAGGGTCGGCGCTTTTTAGCTGCGTTTTATTGGAAACAAGTTTTAAGAACTCCGCTTCATAAGCATGTGCATATTGTGTCTTTTGTGCGTGCAACGCCTTAAAGCTTTTTGTGTCAGCGGCTCTTAAATATTCGGTTTCTTTTTGGATGATCTCAGTCAAGTTCGCGGCAGAAACGATAATGCTATCAATTGCTGTGTTTTGTTGGTGGCTTGGACTGTTGCTCTGATTTTCCATCTGTTATCTCCTTCATGCGCGCTGGGCACGTTTGTATTTTAATCTGCTGCGTTGTTGTTATTTTGCGTTTTGCATCGCCGCTTCTTGAATCTTGATCATTTCTTGTTTGACGTGGTCAGCAATGCCTATGCCGCCGGCCTTGCTTAATGACTTGCCGTATTCTTCAACTAAAAAGCCTTGAAAAACCTCTTCACCTTTGCCGCCGCCAAACATCGGATTAACTTCTAATGTGTCGAATAGGGGCTTAAGCATTTGTGTGATGAACATGGCTTCAAAGTCATCAGATGCTGCATCATAATCGCCGCCAGATTCGCTGATAAGGTCAGTGGCCTTCTTGTTGGCTACGCCGTCGCTTAACTGCTGCTGTGCGAACTGAATTGTGCTTTCTATCGTGCTCATGGTCTAAATCTCTTCGTTACGTTTGTTCTTTATCTATCTTGCCTTCTAGGCGCTTACATCGTTTGTATTTCTGCCTGCAGCGCACCGGCTGCTTTGATGGCGTGTAAAATGGTGATGATGTCACGCGGGCCTACCCCTAATTTATTCAAACCTGTGACTAAATCCTGCAAAGACACTCCAGTATCTAATTCGGCCAGGCGGACATCATCACCGCGATTAACCTCAAGTTCAGTACGAGGGACCACCACAGTTTCACCAGTCTGTGAAAACGGACTTGGTTGTGAGACCTGAGGGGTTTCGGTCACTTTGATGGTCAAACTGCCTTGAGCAATCGCGACGTTGTTTATGCGAACATTTGAACCTATAACGATGACGCCTGAATTCTCATCAATAACGATGCGGGCAAGCTGGTCAGGTTGAATAGGAAGCTGTTCAATATCTGTAATAAGGTCAACTAATGTGCCTTTATAATTTTGTGAGCGGTTGATTTTTACGCTGCCTGAGTTTTCTGCGGCAGAGATATCAGCCCCAATAAAGCCGTTAATGGCACGTGAAATACGGCGCGCAGTTGTGAAATCTGGGTTGCGTAGCGCCAAACGGATGCTGTTTTGCTTGTTAATATCGTAAAGGATCTCGCGTTCAACAATTGCGCCTTCGGCAATACGGCCTGTTGTTGGAATGTTACGCGTCACTGTGCCTGCATCACCCGCAGCGGCAAAACCGCCTGTTGTAATTGTGCCTTGCCCAATCGCATAGACTTGGTCATCCGCACCTTTAAGCGGCGTGACTAATAATGTGCCGCCCTGAAGCGAGCTCGCATCACCCATGGCAGATACATTAACGTCAATGCGCGCACCTTGGTTTGAAAATGGGGGCAAGGTTGCGGTCACCATAACGGCGGCAACATTCCCTGTGTTCAGGTTTTCGCCGCGAATATTAACGCCAAGGCGCTCGAGCATCGCAATTAAGCTTTGCTGTGTAAAAGGGGAGTTGTTAAGAGAATCGCCTGAGCCATTGAGGCCGACCACGAGGCCGTAACCAATAAGCATATTGTCACGAACGCCTTCAATATCGACGATGTCTTTAATGCGTGTGCTTTTTGCTTCGGCACGAACGGAAACGCCAAATACGCAAAAGCTTGCGATAAGGACGATATAAAGTAAGACAAGGTAACCGCCTTCTTTTATCATTCTATCTCTATTTGATTCTAACTGTTTCATATCATGCCTCATGTAAATTCTATTATCAGCGTTAGTTACTGTGCGAATATTGTGCCAGTTTGAATTATTCAACTAAAGCGTTGATAGTAAACAATAATAAATTTACGGAAATACGCAGCTAGGCAGTATATTTTACCGCGCCCACCAAAAACGTGATGCTTTTTAGGCAAAAAATGCCGTATACGCTATTTTTCGATGCGGCAAATATGGTATAGTTAAACTGTAAGAGGGGCTTTCCCCTCGTCATTTAGTATAAGAGTTGATTATGAAAGTTAGCGGCCCAGGTCCTACAAGGCCAACTACCGGCAAAGGTAAGGTTGGCGATAAAAATAAAGATAAAGGCGGCCAGAGTTTTGAAATCTCTAGCGGCGAGGAATCGAGCGCGAGTGAAAGCGCGGCACCGATCAACACAACGCAGCATATTGCTTATGTTGATACGCTGCTGGCTGTGCAGGGCGCAGAAGACCCCGCACAAAAAGCATCCAAAGGCCGTATGCGTCAGCGCGCAATGGGGCTCATTGACGAGCTTGAGAAAATACGTAACGCCCTGACGCTGGGCAACATCACAGTTGGGCATCTATTAAACATCGCAGATGTGGTGGCATCACACCGTGAACGCATTGACGACCCGCAAATGACCGCGATATTGGACGAAATTGACCTGCGTGCGCAGATAGAAATCGCCAAAATGCGTTACTCCCTTGATAGGCAAGAAAGCGCAGAGAACCAAAGCGCATAAGTTATTTTCGTATGTAGTTTACGGCGAAATGCTTTTAGCTATTGCTTTAAATCAGTTTATTGATATTTTAGTAACGAATTTGTGTCATTCTAATAAATCGAAAATTTCGGTATGATACAGAATTAAGATATTTAGGATTAAATAGTAACAAGGGGTATAACCATGGCCAAAGAAGGCAGCGTTATTTTACCGCAGGATTATAAGCCAAGCGATAAAGAAGAGTTTATGAACCCGCAAATGAAGGAATATTTCCGCCAAAAGCTTATTGAGTGGCGTGAAGAATTGCTTAAAGGTTCATCAGAGACAATTCAGAACACACTGCAAAGCACGGAGCTTCAAAAGCCAGACCTTGCAGACCGAGCATCAGCTGAAACTGACCATGCATTAGAACTGCGTACACGTGACCGTGAACGTAAGCTTATCAGTAAAATCAACAAAGCATTGCTGCGCGTAGATCAAGATGAGTATGGCTATTGTGAAGAAACAGGCGAGCCAATTTCTGTTGGTCGCTTAGATGCGCGACCAATTGCGACACTAAGCCTAGAAGCGCAAGAACGTCACGAACGTATGGAAAAAACCCATCGTGATGATTAAATAGGCAGATCTTACTATAGAATAATAAAAAAGCGTCCTTGAAAATAGGGCGCTTTTTGTTTTTTGCGGCATGCCTGAATGATTAAGTGATTTGTAGGCGGCGTTTTTGCGCTTCGGCATAAAAGGCAATCTGGCTTTCGCGTATATAGCTATCAATATAAGACAACACTTCTGCTACCGGTTTTGCTATGTTGCAACTACTGCAGGTCCCATAGTTAGGGTCAATGACGACGCTGCTGTGAAAATGCATTCGCGCTGCGGATTCATCAAATTCACCGTCAGCACCAAGGGCCTGTGTGACACTGGCAATATTGCTGTGCTGTACGCCAATATCAAAAGGCTTATTATTGAAGGCAACGCGTAGTGGTATGAGGGGGATATAGTTAGTCATGTTACTTTTTCTCTCTGCGGTGTTTATAATATGTTTAAACGGCTTTCGCGCATTTGTTTGTAGCGTTTTTCTAAGTACTTTTGCTCTATATCGTCAATAAGGTCTTGAGCCTGCTCGATTGGTAATTCTATCTCCGCTGTTTCGGTTGACCATCTGGCGCTATAATAGACTGCTTTATTGAACGTGCAGCGCGTGCTCAGTTTACCGTCTCTTTCGATTTCAGCAAGGCCGCTAATATTCTTGCGCGGAACCATTAGCTTGCTTTTCTCATCGCCATTAAAGTGGATCATTGGAATAAGAATATCGTTTGTTGGTATCATTATACGTATCCTTAGATTTACATTATGCTAACACGTAGTTTTTGTAGTTTTTTAATATGTGCGGCCTGTGCGCTGTCGATAAGCTCTTGAATTTCAGTTAAGCTTTCTTTGACGCATAGCGCGGTAGTCATGGTTGTGCCGCGATCGTAATTGCTATCGCCAGATATCTTGGCTGTGGCAGAGGTATTAAAATAATGTTTTAAATCTATACGTGAAAGAGGTTTATTTTCCTCAAGAAGCTTTGATTCATCTTTATCTGCGCCGACAAGTGAGGCTCTGCCTGCAATGTTTGAGTATTCAATAATATAGGGCGTAAACTCTTTTGTGTCCGTGACATTATTTGCGTGAACAGTAATGTTAAAATTATCACCGAGGCTCATGGCTTATTCCTTTTTTTAAATTATATTTACGCGTGCTTCACGCAGCATTTTTAAATGCGCTTTTTGCCCGTCTTGTTTTAATTTTTCAATTTCTTCCACGGTTTCTAACACCATTAAGGCGGATTGTGCACAATGCTGCTGCGTATCAGACAACTTATTGCTGTTTGTTGCCGTAACAATGTTTCCTGTCGTGGAAAAAAGGTATTTTAAATCTAGGCGTGTAGATGGATCGCCATCTTTATGATCTTTACTTCGAATATCAGTAGAAAGGAAAATGCTGTTGATATTAATCACGCAGGAGTTATATGAATCTGCGTTCTTTATGCGCTTAGCGTGGACGGTAATTTCAAAATCGTTGATTAAGCTCATTTCTTCCTCCTGTTATCCAATCGGGCTCAGTCTGTATTTTTTTAACAGCTCTAAATTTCTGATTTTTTCGTCTTCTAGTGCTTTGGCGCAGCGCGCGCTCACCTCATCAATGCTCTCTTGTGTGATGAGTGTTAAAAATGGGCTGTAACCATCTAAGACTTTGACGGATTGATTTAACGTTATGATGGTACGATTTTCATTATTTTGAACATCAACGGCCTTGCTGCTGATTGATGCTACGGGAATTTTACAGCGTATTGTTTGCTCGTTGAACAGCACTGTTAAATCAATTTCTGCTTCGCCATTGGTCAAATTCATTTCGCGCTCCATTTCATAGAAGTTCTCTTTATAATTGCGCTTTATGTAAATGTCAATAGATTATGAAAATTATGTTTTAATGCGGCATTGATTTATACAGCGCGAGAAAGCTCCGTTTTAAATCAGCACGTAACTTTATGAGACGTGGTTGACTTATTTTAAGCGTGGCTTCGTGCATATAAAGGGCGCGGTTGATTTCTATTTGAATACTGTGGACATGGTTTTGTGGCGCGCCATGGGCGTTGATCAGGGCATCCCCCTGAAACGGATCATTGCTTAATACTTTATAGCCGTAGCCTTCAAGGGTTTTGCGCAAAGACTTACCAATGTTAGGTGCGGCGCTCTGAGCGAAATTATCACTTATCACAATGTCGGCTGTATAATTGACGCGTGGGTTTAGCTGCGGCTTCATAATGCAGGCGGGCGCCGAATGGCAGCTAACATGTAATGCATATCCGTGCTGCGCCTTTATGCGTGTAATTTCATCGGCGATGGCGCTATGATAGGGGCGGTAATATGCCGCGATGCGCGTAAGAATATCCTGCTGAGAAAAACAGACCCCGTCTTTTTCAGGCCAGACGAGGCCGATGCCGTTATCACTTTTGCTGCTCGGTGATAAAGGCTCAGGCCATGGGGTATCAAACCAATCGGGACGCATATCATCAAGCGCGCGGTTCGTGTCGATATAGCAGCGGCAAAATAAGGCGTGCAGCAGCGATGCACCAATATCGGGAGCAAAGTCGAAAATTTGATGTACGGCGCGATCAACCCCGCCATAAACATGGCCTTGGCTGATATTTTCTTCGCCATGAATCGGATGAAAAGTGCCGCTATGGGGGGATTCAAAAAGAATCGGTACATTTTCTACAGTTTTTGGCGGTATGAGTTGATAGATTCTCTTGTCTGCAAGCATATTTATCGTTATTTTCTGTCATAGGTCGTAAACACTATAACACAGAAGATAGACATGTTTGATATAAGAGCAATAAGAAAAGAGCCAGAATTTTTTGATAAAGCGTGGGCGCGCAGAGGGCTAGAGCCGCAGACACCGCAAATTTTGGCGCTTGATACACAGTGGCGCGATGGGCAGACAAAATTGCAGGGCTTGCAACAAAAACGCAAAGAGCTTTCCAAAGAAATTGGCATGATTAAATCAAAAGGCGGTGATGCTGGTGCGATTATGGCAGAAGTTGGCCAGCTGAAAGATGAAATCACAGCATTAGAAGAGCGTGACCGCGAACTGTCTATCGAAGTCGATACTTTGCTCTCAAAGCTACCCAATATCATGAATGAAAATGTGCCAGATGGCGCAGATGAAGATGACAATATCGAAATCCGCAAATGGGGCGAGCCACAGCATGTTGGCGATAAAGACTTTCCTGACCATGTCGCGATTGGTGAAGCTTTGGGCATGATCGACTTTGAAACAGCGGCAAAAATTTCAGGTTCGCGTTTCGTGATGCTCCATTCAGGTATTGCGCGGCTAGAACGCGCTTTGGCGCAGTTTATGCTTGATACGCATACGCAAGAACATGGCTGCATAGAAGTCTCTCCGCCATTATTAGTGCGTGATGAAGCCATGTATGGCACAGGGCAGTTGCCTAAATTTGGCGAAGATAGTTTCAAAACAGAGCAAGGCCATTGGCTGATCGCGACATCTGAAATATCCCTGACAAATATTGTCGCGGATATGATTGTTGATGAAGAAGATTTACCGCGCCGTTATACGGCCTTCACACCATGTTTTCGCTCTGAAGCAGGATCCGCAGGGCGCGATACGCGCGGTATGCTCCGCCAGCATCAATTCTACAAAGTGGAAATGGTGTCAGTGACCACGCCCGAAGAAAGTTGGGCAGAGCATGAACGCATGACGAACTGCGCTGAGAATATTTTGAAAAAGCTTGGTCTGCCATTCCGTACGGTTGTGCTTTGCAGCGGTGATACTGGCTTTGGTGCGTTGAAAACACATGACCTTGAAGTGTGGCTCCCAGGTCAGCAGCTTTACCGCGAAATTTCATCTGTTTCAAATACGGGTGATTTTCAGGCGCGGCGCATGAAAGCACGCTGCCGTAAAAGCAATGAACGTGAAACGCGTTTTGTTCATACATTAAATGGTTCTGGCGTTGCGGTTGGGCGCGCATTGATTGCTGTGATTGAAAACTACTACGATAAGGCCGATGGCGGGGTATTTGTCCCTGATGTTTTAAAGCCTTATATGGGCGGCGTTGATAAAATCCTTCCTGAAAATGGCGAAGTACAACAACCCGTCAAAGCAGGGTAAGGGTAGCGCGCGGTAATGAATACAGCAAATACGCGAAAAATACGTTTAATCATGAAATTGCGGAATATGGGGGTGCAAGATACCAGCGTCCTTTCCGCAATTGAGACAACGCCGCGGGAAATTTTTATCCCTGAAGCGCTGCATGATAAGGCCTATGAAGATATGGCGCTTCCCATTGGGTTAGGGCAGACGATTTCGCAGCCTTTCGTTGTCGCGGTTATGAGCGAAGCGTTAAAGCTTAATGACCGCGATAAAGTGCTTGAGGTCGGCACAGGTTCTGGTTATCAGGCCGTGATTCTTGCAAAAATCTGCCGGCGTTTATACACAATTGAACGCCATAAGCCGTTATTAGACATCGCGCAGCAGCATTTCAATGATTTGAAAATTAATAACATTACGGCAATGGCGGCTGATGGCATGAAGGGCTGGACGCAGCAAAAGCCTTTTGACAAAATCATCGTGACGGCCGCGGCGTTTGAACGTCCACCAGATGCCTTGTTTGAACAGCTTAAAATCGGTGGTATAATGATTGTCCCTGTCGGTGATCGGGTTAATCAGGTTTTGAAACGCTATGAAAAGCTTGATGAAGATACCTATTCGATTACAGATATACTGCCTGTAAAATTTGTTCCTCTCCTCCCTGATGTTCCAAGCGCAAGTGAATATGCACCTAATGAATTACCTGTTAATGCTTAAATCAAAACCAAAAAGATGCGCCGTTATTACGTTGGTGGCAGCGTCCTTGTGTTTGAGCAGTTGCCTTGGCGGCGAGAGCGCGCCGCATCGTGCGCCGGTCATTCATTACGGAGAGGGCAAGGGTGCGGGCAGCGCGGGGATTCATACAGTTGTCCAAAATGAGAATATTTGGCGCATATCTAAAAATTATAGCATTCCGATGCAAGAAATTATTCTGCGCAACAAGCTTTCAGCGCCCTATGTTTTGAAAGTCGGTCAGCGCCTTGATATGCCGCCGCCGCGTAAATATACGGTAAAGTCGGGTGATACGATTTATGAAATTGCTCGGCTTTTTGCCGTCAGTATGAATCGGCTTGTGCATGAAAACAGGCTTTCTGCGCCATATATAATTCGCGCGGGACAAGTGCTAAAACTTCCGACATCTTATGATTTTGGAAAAATTGAAAACGCGCCAGAGCCTCAGGGGCCGCAATATGCTCATGTGCGTGTTCCTGCTTCACGCCCGAATGTGAGTGATGCGTATAATGTCAGTAAGCCCGTGTCGCGTGGCACGCAAAAAACAGGCGGCAGCAAATACATCAAAACGCAAATTCCGCAGCGCGCTGGTAAAGAGTTTAGCTGGCCTGTGCGCGGCAAGCTTGTATCTTCTTATGGCGGTAAGCGTGATGGGCTTTATAATGACGGCATCAATATTGCCGTGCCACGCGGTACGAAAGTGCAAGCGGCAGAAAATGGCGTAGTGGTCTATGCCGGTGATGAGATTAGCGGCTATGGTAATTTATTATTGGTTAAACATGTAAATGGTTGGATTTCCGCCTATGCGCATTTGGATAAGATAACCGCAGCGCGAGGAAGCGCTGTGCGCAAAGGGCAGGCCATTGGAACCGTCGGTTCAACAGGTAACGTTGAAACGCCGCAGCTGCATTTTGAACTGCGCAAAGGTGCACAGACGCAAAACCCGATTAAATATTTACAGAAATCATAAAGCCACGCACACCAAAACGTGCAACGGTAGCGTCAAGGGCTATTGCGCAGGTTGTTCTTGTTTTGCTGTCGAATTTTGTGCGGGGCTACTGGCTTCTAGGCTCGTAGCTTCACGTTTTTGTGCTTCTTCTGCTTGCTGCGTGATTAATGCATTTTGGAAGTAGTCTAAAAAGAAGCTGTAGTAATTCGCACTGTCGATGATCAGGCGTTTAAATGATGTTCGTTTTAATGCCAATGTGCCATTATCATCAACGTAGACTTTATAGGGGATGTCTTCGTCATCAACATTTATGTGGATTAAGAAGACGTCCTGCGTTTTCTTTGTGTATGATTCAATGCGTTGTATCGCGCGCTCGCTCTTATAAAAAAGTTCCCTGTATCTATTGGCTTCAAAATCAACATGTGACATAAGCTGGGTAATATGGACGCTGCTTTTGACTTTCCAAATGGGGTTAGGCAAGATATTTGAAATTGGGAATTGTATAACAACGCCTTTTTCCTTTGGCTTGATTGTATGGTCAACATATTCGCCAAAAGAGGCCAAAGCCATTTGCATTTCAATGAGATCAAGGAAGAACGCATTTGCTTTATATAAATTCTCGTAAAACGATACTTCAAAAACATTGGTTTGAATTAAACCTGGGGTAAAGACTGTTTCTCGCGTCAGTAACCCTTCATCATCAAATTCTTTGATCATGATGAAATTTTCGCGGGTAATGTCACCTAAATCTGCCGTTAAAGGGGCGGAAGCGAGTTCATCAATTTTTGCTGAAAACTCAAACCAGCTGCCGAAGCCGTCAAATTTTATGGCGGGGCTAAGTATATGTTTTTGTGTTTCTGGATCATATGCACCAAGAAAGACTTCCATTTTTACTGTCATATTAGAGGCGCGATAGACTTCTTTTTCTTCTTGAGCCATGGCTGTATACGGCAAAAAAATCAATAACATCAGAGCATAAAAGATCGCCAAGTTTTTCACAGTGTAAGTCCTTTGTTTTTTGAGTCTAGAATTTAATGTAAGGCAATCTACAACTTAATTTGATCTTTAATATAAGTCTACTTGCTATTCCCACGAATATAATTATAGTCCTGATTTCTAAAACATGCAAAAACTATGAAAGGATATTTGGGCAATGCTCATTAATTTAGCTCATGCAGCCGAAGGCGCTGCGGTAGACATTCTCCCCGACGCAGCAGGCGCAGTGCCAAGCACTGGCGATGCGTTTATGGCGAATATGGTTTTGATTTTCATTTTGGTTGTCATGTTCTACATCTTGCTGATTAGACCACAGCAAAAACGCTTTAAAGAGCATACAGATATGCTGCGCGGTCTAGAAAAAGGCGCGAAAGTCGTAACTCAAGGCGGCCTTATTGGCAAAATCGAAAAAATTAATGATGATGGCGAAGTGATATTAGATATCGGCAATGCACAAAAAGTAACTATTATTCGCTCTGCGATTTCATCTGTATATGATGCAAAACCAGGTAATGATAATGCCAAAGCGAAAACCGAAGCTAAAACAAAGGCAGCTACGGCAAGCAAAGCAGCAGACAAGCCTGCGAAAGCTGCGAAAAGCAAATCATCTAAAAAATAAAACGACGTTTACAGGGGCTTGAAGCACATGCTGCAATTTTCGCGCACCAAAATTTACATGATCATTCTAACCTGTGTGTTGGCTGTTCTCTTCGCCTTGCCAAATATGATGAGCGCATCACAGCGCGCATGGGTTAATGAAAGCTTGCCATCATGGTTCCCCAGCAAGACTGTAAATTTGGGGCTAGACCTTAGGGGCGGTGTGCACCGTGTCATGGAAGCAGATATTGATAGCGTGGTCATTGAGCGCGCAGATGATTTGGCCGCGCTGATTCGTTCTGATTTGCGTAAAGAAAAAGTTGAAACTCTGCGCCCTGTGACATCCGTTGAAGGCATTCGCATTGCCTTGCGTCAATCTGGCGATGTTGAAAAAGCACGTAAAATCATGTTCAAAGCTGCGCCAAATTTGGTGTTAAACGCAGATGGCAACACGCTGATTGGCACGTTTGATGATGCGTTTTTAAAAGACATTACGGATAAAACCATAGCGCAATCCATTGAAATTGTCCGCCGCCGTATTGATGAAACAGGTACGCGCGAACCGATCATTCAAAAACAGGGCGAGCGCCGTATTCTTATTCAAATCCCCGGCCTTGAAGATACATCTGAGCTAGATGAGATTTTGGGCAAAACAGCGAAGCTAAGCTTTCACCTTGTCAATGGCGGCACGCGTCATGCCGCGGGTTCAAAATTATTGCCGATGGCTGAAAACCCTGCGGAAGAAATAAGCGTTCAGCGCCGCGCGATGTTAACAGGTGATATGCTCACCAATGCGCAGGCCGCTTTCCAAGACGGTCAGCCGATTGTGACATTCCGCCTTAATGGTTTAGGGGCGCGGAAGTTCTGTAAGGTGACAAGCGATAATAGCGGTAATCCGTTTGCGATTGTCCTTGATGATATTGTCTTAAGTGCGCCGCGCATTAACGAACCTATATGTGGCGGCAGTGCACAGATAACAGGAAACTTTTCAGTTGAAGAAGCATCGCAGCTTGCTTTGCTTTTGCGTGCAGGCGCCTTGCCGACAGAATTATATGTCGTTGAAGAGCGCAGCGTTGGCCCGTCACTTGGCGCAGATTCTGTTGAGGCCGGTAAGAAAGCATCCATTGTTGGCCTTATCCTTATTCTGGTCTTTATGGCGGTGGCTTACGGTACATTTGGCGTGTTTGCTGATATCGCGCTTATCGTGAATATGGCATTAATTTTTGCTGTGCTCTCTGGCTTGCAGGCGACGCTCACATTGCCAGGCATTGCAGGTATCGTTCTGACAATTGGTATGGCTGTTGACGCGAATGTGTTGATTTTTGAGCGTATCCGCGAAGAATTACGCTCAGGAAAAGCCATTATGGCGGCTGTCGATTCAGGTTACAGTCGCGCCATGACCACAATTGTCGATTCGAACGTCACAACGCTTATTGCTGCGGTGCTGCTTTTCGCATTTGGTACAGGCCCTGTAAAAGGTTTTGCGGTCACGTTGGCGGTTGGTATCATGACCTCGTTTTTCTCTGCAATTATGGTGACAAGGTTGTTTGTCGTGCTTTGGCTAAAAAACAAGAAAAATGCCAAGCGCAAAGAACTGCCCATCTAATAATATAAGTTAAGGTATAGATATGTTTTTAAAAGGCCTTCAAATCATCCCTGCGGATACAAAGTTTGATATTATCGGTAAACGCAAAATCGCGTTCGCAATGTCATGTGTTCTCTTGGCGATGTCGATTTTCTTTATTGCAACGAAGGGGCTTCATTTCGGAATTGATTTCACGGGCGGTACAGTCATTGAAATTCAAACAGAAAAAGCAGAAGACTTATCTATGCTGCGCGTCGCATTAAATAACCTTGACCTTGGCAGCGTGTCTTTACAAACCTTTGGCGCAGAAACTGAGCTTCTTATTCGCCTGCCAGAACAAGAAGGCGACGTCAAAGAGCAGGACGCGGCGATTGACAAGGTTATGGTTATGCTCACCGAGCGCATCACGGATGGCTATGAATTGCGGCGCACCGAATTTGTCGGACCGCAAGTTGGCGAAGAGCTTAAAAAAGCAGGCCTAATGGCGATTATCTTCTCGCTTGGCGGTATCCTGCTCTATATCTGGTTCCGCTTTGAATGGCAATTTGGCGTGGCGGCGATAGCCGCGCTGGCCCATGATGCGATTGCGACTATTGGATTATTCGCGTTTTTTCAAATGGAATTTAACCTTTCCACTGTCGCGGCTTTGTTAATGATTGCGGGCTATTCAATTAACGATACAGTTGTTGTTTTTGATCGCGTACGTGAAATGCTGCGTAAATATAAAAAGACAGCTTTGGGCGAAGTGTTCAATATCGCAATTAACTCTACCTTGTCGCGTACGGTTATGACTTCGGTTACGACACTTTTAGCGTTGATTGCATTATGGCTCTTTGGCGGTGAAGTTATTCAAGGCTTTGTGGATGCGCTTATTTTCGGTATCGTGATTGGTACGTATTCATCAATCTTTGTCGCATCCCCTGTCTTAATGTTCTTTGACCTGCGCCACGGCATAAAAAAAGCTGCGGTAGAAGATGATGCCGCAGGCGATACGAAACAAGCATAATGGATATAACGCCGCGCATATCTTCACACAGCATGGTTGTGCAGTCTTATAAAGGCGGGCAGTTCAAAGTAAGTGGGCAAAACCACACAGGAAATATCATCGTGTTGGCTGACCATGTCCTGCCATGGGATACAGGAAGCAAGGATATTGCATCACTCTCATTAGATGATTTTTCGCCGATTATTCAGGCCAAAAGAAACGGCGCGTTTGATGTGCTGCTTATGGGTACAGGCGCGGATTTCCAGTTTTTAGACCCAGCATTAAAAACGGCTCTCAACCAGCAGGGTATAGCCCCTGACATGATGAACACTGGGGCGGCGTGCAGAACGTTTAATACGTTGCTCGCTGATGGTCGCCGCGTTTGCGCGGCAATGTTCGCAGCTTAATAAATTTTGATATTTAACGCGGTGTAAGGCTAATACCGTTTGCGGCAAGCTTATTGACCGTGCTTTGAATATCGGCGCGAAAATCAACATCATCCATGCCTTGTTCTTTATCCAAATCTTCGGCAAGTGTTTTTACGCTGGCGGCCAGTTCTTTCATGTCGCGCTCTGAATGACCTTCTGGCAAAATGCCTTTATCCTGCGCGACAGACATAAACGCGCCGCCAAGGCTTCTGAATGTTAGCAAAATGGCAAAGCTTCTGTTGCGGTCATTCGTGTAATAAAACGCATCAAGGTTTTTTTCTAAAAAAGTATTGAGATTCTGAGTGACCTTTTGAAAATCGTCATGCAACATTATGTGCTCCTTTATTGTACGATAAAAAGCTTTATACATAATGAAGCGCGGATAATCAAGCTTTAGATTAGATCAATGCAGGCTTTTATAAATTAAAACTTAACGGCGATTTTGGCGCAAAACCCGTGCGTTCTTTGCGCTCTGATTTAATTGAAACATTGTCATTCTTGTCTAAAATGACGCGTTTGCGTTCAACATGGGCGTTCATTTTTGCGAAATTAAGTGTGGTTTCATGAAAGTAACCTGTCGGCTCTTTTAATCCCTTACGCCCATCATCTGCGATGAAAGACGGAATGTGGCGGAATGATGGCATGGTTAAGTAATTCACGCCCTGAATTTGGTCGAATAATACGCGGTGAATATGCCCCATATTGACCAAGGCAACATTGCCTGCTTGTGCGAGCATGTCACGCATCTGTGCAGATTCTTTGTAGCTGCGGGTAATGGAATAGGGGTCAGTATCCGGTGTATGGTCAAAGCTAATCGGGATGTGCATGTTAATCACCGCATGGCCTGTGGTGGTAGAAAGCGTATCTTTCAACCATTCAAGGTCATAAGGCGCGAATGTTAGGCCGCCTTTAGCGTGATTGTGGACATTGGCGTTAAAGAAAATTTCGCGCACATGTATTGGGTCGCGCCCTGCCTTGACCAATTCAAAGTTTTGGTAGAATGAATAGGGGTGAGCTGTGCGGCTGACGGCTTTATGCCCTGAGGCGCGGTTAAAAATACCCGCAATTTCGCTTTCAGATAAAGTAATGCATTCATGGTTGCCATGCAGTATATAAAACGGTTTCGCGCTTGCGTTCTGCTGGGTCACGATGTGGCGTATAACGTCACTATCATGGGCGCGGATTTCGTTTAATTTATGTTCAATTTCCACTTGTGTCAGTGCGTGAGGGTAGCCCGATGCGCGCGCAAATTGTTGAATGAGATAGGATATAGATTGAAAGCTGTCAGGCTTGATGCTGTCATGGCGCAGACGGCGGCGCGTTAGCTGTTCTGCATAGTCTTTACGGCTTTGTTCGCTGACATTAGGCGCAAGAGAGTTGCTCGATAGGCTGTGTAAATACCACAAATATTCAGAGGATAACGTATCACCATAATTGACAATCAAATCGGCATCACTCTGCGCGGCATAATCCGTAAAGCCGTTATAAAGAAGCGCGATGGGGCTGCGTGTATCAACAAAATCCTTATAAGTAAAATGCATGTCGCTGATGCAAAGCTTACGGATTTCATCACCTTGAATGGTAATCATCTGTTCATTTTTTTATTGTTTATTATGCGCTGAACTTAAACGTATTTGATGATAAAGGCAAAGTTTACACGCTTTATTCGTAAACTTTATTGTCGATAATTTGTTGAAGCAACGCGCCATATGGCGCGTTGGCGGGTGCATCCTCTTTACCTGTTATCCAGTTATAGACATCTAAATCAGGTACTTCTAACAGGTTCTCATAGGCATCAAGCTGCGCGTCAGATAAGTCTTTTATATGTTTATCGGCAAAATTGCCCAAAATAATATCCATTTCCTTTGTTCCGCGGTGCCATGAGCGGAAAAGTATTTTTTTACGACGATTATCCATTGTCAGATGCCTGTTTTTGAGTATTGTTAACCCATGCAGAATACAAAGCTTAAAGCAGCGGTGCAAGAGCGCCCCTTTATTTTAGACCCGTTATACAGATCCGTCACCGCATTGCCTGGTGTCGGCCCGCGCGGCGCGAAGTTAATTGAACGCCTGTGCGATGGCGAGCGCCTGTGGGATTTGCTCTGCCATGCACCTACTGATGTGGTAGAGCGCACCCATATTGAAAGCCCCGTAGAAGCTGATAGCGGCAAGGTCGTTATCGTGGATGTTAACGTCCATGAATACAGTATAGGCCGTAAACGTAATGTCCCATCACGCATTCACTGCGTCGCGGGTGATGCGCAGATGGATTTAGTATTTTTCCATGCCCGCGAAGATTATTTAAAAAAGAACTTCCCGATTGGTGGCACGAAACAAATTAGCGGCACGCTGGCATTTTATCGTGGGCGCGCGCAAATCACGCACCCAGATTTTGCGACATCAAAAAACGAAGAAGGTGTTTTTGAAAAGGTTGAGCCAGTTTATCCCATGACGCAGGGGCTAGGCCACAAGGTGCTGCGCAAGGCCATATTAAATGCGCTAGAGCAAGCCCCTGAATTGGATGAATGGCAAGACCCTAGCGTGATTAAGGCGCGTGGCTGGGATAAATGGCGCGAATCATTACTGGCGCTGCATCACCCAATGAGCGAGAGCATGGTGGCCTTAGATCATAAAGCGCGACTGCGCCTTGCCTATGATGAAATGCTCGCCCATCAACTCGCACTTACTTTAATTCGCCGCGCCCAGCAAAAAGCCAAAGGCCGCGCCTTTACGGGAATAAGTGGGGCGCTGCGTTCACAGTTCTTACAAAACATTCCTTTCACGCTTACAGGGGCGCAGCAGCGCGTTATTAGTGAAATAGATGAAGATATGATATCCCCCCTCGCCATGGTGCGCCTTGTGCAGGGTGATGTTGGCTCGGGCAAAACCATGGTTGCGTGTGCGGCAATGCTAAACGCCGTTGAATGTGGCGCGCAAGCCGCGCTAATGGCGCCGACAGAGATTTTAGCGCGCCAGCATGGGGAAAGCCTCGGCCCATTATTTGATAAGCTCGGCGTGCGCTATGTCGTGCTAACAGGGCGCGATAAAGGCAAGGCGAAAGAACTATTATTAAGCCAAGTGCAAAACGGCGCGGCGCAAATCGTTATTGGCACGCACGCGCTGTTCCAAGAAAAAGTCGCTTTTCAGGATCTCGGCCTCGCCGTGATTGATGAACAGCACCGCTTTGGCGTACAGCAACGCTTGCAGCTTTCACAAAAAGGTGTCAGCGATGTACTTGTGATGACAGCAACACCAATCCCAAGAACGTTGGCGCTCACCGCCTATGGCGATATGGATGTTAGCCGCATTGATGAAAAGCCCGCAGGGCGTAAGCCTATTGACACGCGCCTGCTGCCCAAAAGCAAGCTTGAAGGCATGGTCGCGGGGCTTATCCGCCAAATAAAAGAAGAAAAAGCGCAAATATACTGGGTTTGCCCCTTGGTCGAAGATTCCGAAGTCTTAGACCTCGCCGCTGCAGAAGAACGTTTTGATGTGCTTCAATCCTTCCTTGGGGATCGTGTAGGGCTTGTCCACGGGCGTATGAAGGCCGAAGATAAAGACGCGGTCATGAAAAAATTCGCAGCCGGCGATTTAGATATACTTGTTGCGACAACGGTGATTGAAGTCGGGGTGAATGTTCCGAACGCGTCTATTATGGTGATTGAACATGCGGAGCGCTTCGGCCTTGCGCAGCTCCACCAGTTACGTGGTCGCGTAGGTCGTGGGGAGCGTCAATCGCATTGTATGCTGCTTTATTCCACGCCGATCTCAGAAACGGGAAAAGCACGTTTAAAAATTATGCGTGATACTGAGGATGGTTTTTTAATCGCCGAAGAAGATATGCGCCTGCGCGGCGTGGGGGATATACTCGGCACGCGTCAAAGCGGCCTTGCGGATTATATGCTCGCCGATTTATCAGCCCATGGGGAGCTTATAGCCATGGCGCGCGACGAAGCGCAGCTTATCGTCCAAAGAGACCCGCGCTTAACGTCAGAGCGGGGGCAGGCGTTAAAGAATTTACTGTATTTGTTTAATTTGAAAGAGGCGCTGTCCAATTTGCGTTCAGGCTAATCGTCTTTCTCACTCACCAAATAAATGGAACATGCTGCCGCGTTTGCGGGCTTTAAGGCGATCTTCACCGTTTTCGGCCAAAATATGGCAGACTTTATTAAAATCGCGTTCATTTTCACTCATAATATCATAGGCGAATTGGCGCAGGCGCTTGATATTCTCAGGTGAGCTGTCATCTGGCGCTGAATTTGGCAAATTGGCGTTGCCTTTATCGTTAAGCGACTTGTTAAACACATATGTATTATCGCCAAGTTCATCTTTAAACGCGCCAAGCAAAGCGGATTCTGGCGCGTGGAAGAAAATATTAATGAGTGGGAAGTCATTGCTAGGGTCAACAACGCCCAAAGCGCCATATTTATTCCAATCACGATGTGAAACAGATTTATTGGTGTAGCCTGTACCAAGGCAAATCATTACCACCTCTGCATCTTTTGGCAGGTGCTGGCGGATTGCGCCCATATAACTAATACACGGATTGTCAAAAATACTGCCGTCAATAAGCGAAACAGGAAAACTGTTATTGCTATCCGCCTGTTTATGAACGAAACGGTGGCATGGGAACAGCGTTGGCGCCGCTGTGCTGCCCATAACGGCGTTGTAAAACTCAATATCAGGGACGGGGTGCAAATTACGCGCGTTTTGGATGCGCATATTTTTGAACCACATTGCATAGCCGCCATTATCAATGATGTTATTCTGTGTATGGACAGGGTCGTCAGGTGTTTCCTGCATCTCCTGTATTGTTTGTAGGGCGTTGCCTTCAATATTATATGCAGGAATAATCAGTGATGATAATGAATCTTCAAGCTTATGTTTGCCGAATAAGGCGCGTAGGGCGCGTCCTAAGCGTGCATTATCGTAATGACCATGCTTTAAGAGGCGGTCAAGCTGACCTATCTTCATCATCCGATTGTTAAAGTCGTGAATAAGGCCGCGAAAAGCGCGTGTGGAGTCGGTCGGGAATAAATAGCTAGCCTCGCGTTCATAAAAGCGTACCATCTGCCTTGCGGCGAAACGTGGACGGTCTGGCCGCCTAGGATGAGGCATGTTTAATGCCGAGTTTAATATGGACGCAGTGGAGGGGCCGCAAAATATGTCGACCATATCTGACATCGCCATACCAGTGACGGATTCAATACGTGCCATTATATGTGCGGGGATAAGGCCGCGAAGACCGCCGCCATAAGTGAAAAGGACTACTACTCTTTTTTTATTCTTACTCATTTGACTTTAATTATACCCTAAAAATCAATTGCTTGCTAATGAAATGATTTGGTGCGACATGTGGTGGGCGCGTCCAGAATTTAGACAAAAAAATACCGGGCACAATGGCCCGGCGAGTTGAACAGGGAGGTTTCACGTCTGGGAGACGCTAGGGCTCTGGGAGGAGAGCCCGTACCGACGCCTCAGCGCCGATGAACAGGGTTATATAATGATTTGACTCCTCACGTCCATAAAAAACTTCGCATAAGTGGTATGCATAAAACGCATAACAAGGGTTGCGCCGCAACATACACGTATAGGTAGTCAGAATTGCTGTTGCTGCAATGCAACAAAAAGCAAAGGAAATGGCATTTAACTTACGAAATTATTAAGCCTTGATTTTTATTTTAAATAAGAGCGCGTCTGGCGCTGCTGAATTAAGCTATAATAAAAATAAATATTTTAGCGCGTATATTTGTATGGTTTTTTATCTTTTTAGCTTTTTTTGCACAGCGGTAGGAATAAAAAAACGACTCGTTATGCGTGTAGTGCCGTGTTTTGACAAATCAGAGGGGGTAGGAAATTTCTTTTTCTTACATTAATGAATGGCGAGTAAAACGAATCAAATAACGCATCAGGAACAATTTTCGCCTTTTGGCGTAATTTGCTCTTGATAATTGGATGGCTACCCATTATATAAGTCTAGGAAGACTGGCGCGGGCGAAGACTTTGTGAATCCGGTCAGGTCGGAAACGAAGCAGCCGCAACGATGCTTTTCGGGTCGTGTCCAGTCTTCTTTTTATCTCCCCTCTCTATTATTTTTTTGTTTACATAGTTTTATGTTGCACTGCGATATGCTTTTGCGTATAAGCTTGTTCCTAAGTGATCATCACGTTCATTTATGGAGGGGCCATTATGTTTGAACTTGATATTAAGACCGACCCTAACGGGGTGCCACGCCTTCACTTCGACACAATATTCATTTCGGATATCCATTTCGGGACGAAACATTGTAAAGCAAAACTCCTTTATCAATTTTTGAATCATATCCAAACGCCTGAAATGCACCTTGTCGGTGACATCATCGATGGTTGGTATATGAGCGGTAAAGCCGAATATAATTTAGGCCCATTCCACCGCCAGTCTATGGCTGAGTTTATACGCATCGCCAATAGCGGAACGCGCGTTATATACGAACCCGGTAATCATGATGAAACATTACGTGGCAAAACGCTTGAAACGGGGCAGCGCCACCGTCAAATGACTGGTAAATCATTATTCGGCATCGCAATCAAAGACCACGACATTTACACCGATAAAAATGGTCGCCGTTTTTATGTCGCGCATGGTGATGAATTTGACCCTGATATTTATAAATCAGAAAAAGGTCTCGCTTATAAAGCGGGTGATCTTGTTATCAGTAGCCTTGGTGATTTTGATTGCTGGGCTGAAAAAACATTTTCTAAAGAATTCCGTATCGCGGCCACCGCAAAACGCGCATTCAAAGCGATAGAAGAGGGCGTGATGCCCAATTTGAAAAATGCGGAGAAAAAGGCGCTCTCAGGCCAATTTGATGGCGTGGTTTTTGGTCATTCTCATTTGCGCGGTTTTAAGAAAAGCAAATCAGGTGTCGTGCTGATAAATGATGGTTGCAGTACAGATGACGGCATTGAATTTGCTGCTGTAGATAAATCTGGCAATTGGGCGATTATTAAATGGCTTAAAGAGGGCATTAAAGTAAACCCTGAAAACGGCAAAGAAATATTATACAAATGGGCTGATTTGTCTTTAGACGGCAAAATTACCAAGCCAGAGCCACGCGAAGACTGGGCGACATATAGTGTTGATCGTTTGCAGCGCATTTTATATCGCCTCTGGCCGCCAACGGAGCGTAAAAAGGCATTAGAAGAAAAACAAGCGGAACGGCCGCTGCCTATTCCGCTTGAAAATCCAAGGCTGTCTAAACCTACGTTGTAAAGGTCGGGATGAAATTACGCCGCTGTGCTTAATGCTTGGCGCTTTTCTTTCATCTGTTCTACGGCACGTAACCACAGCTTGTCTTGGTTGTCGCCATCTTTATATTTGGCAGACCCTATTGATAATGTGGTCTGGTAATCAGCTAACAGCTTTTGACCGCTAGCGCGCAGTGTTACCAGATTGGTTACAAGCTCCTCTTCTTTATACGCGGCGCTATCGCGGCAGATGAATGCAAAGCTATCAGCGCCAAGGCGATATAAGCTGCCATTTTTTTCTGAAAGAACGGATTTGATCTGTTTCACTAATGCTTTCAAAACGTCGTCACCAATGGCGTAGCCGTAATGTTCGTTTACGTCCTTAAAGCGGTCGATATCAATACAAACAATATGAAAGCTTTCTTGTTTTTCTTTTGCGCTTGCCAGCGCATAGCCAAGGTCTTCGTTAAAACGCTCTTGGCGCGGTAATCTGGTCAGCGGGTCAAACAGCTCTGCTTCATGGATGGTTTCTTCTAATTGTTTTATCTCTTTACTCTGTTTACGAGAGACTAAAATAAAGCCTAAAACAATTAAAGTGAGCGCAAGGTCAGAAATGATATCATGCGGCGTTTGAGGAAGCTGCCCTGATTCAAGCCATTCTGTAAGGGTGGGCATCAGCAGCAAAAGATAGATGGATTTTTCTTTTAGTGTCGTTTTCATTTGTTAACTTTCTTGTTTATGAACGTCTTTCACAATTATAACATTACGCCCTTAATATTTTATGCATAGTAATAAATGCGGTTAAAAAAATAAACGGTGCATTTCTGCACAGCCTATTGCGCTTTGAAACGCGCTTTATGTTGTGAAAATTTACGAATCCCGCTATCAAAACACTATGGCTGAAGAAAATACTGAATTAAAAACCGAATACCGTGTTTTGGCACGGAAATATCGCCCGCAAAACTTTGATGATTTGCGTGGACAAGATGTATTGGTGAAAACCCTTAAAAACGCGATTGGTTCAGGGCGTATTGCCCATGCATTTATGCTGACAGGCGTGCGTGGCGTTGGTAAAACAACAACGGCGCGTATTATTGCAAAAGCGCTTAATTATACCGGCGCAGACGGCAAAGCAGGCCCAACAACAGGGGCGACGGATGATTGTGAAGCATGCCGCGCCATTGCCGAAGACCGCCACCCAGATGTTATTGAAATGGATGCTGCGTCAAATACAGGCGTTGATAACATTCGCGAAATTTTGGACAGTGTGCGCTACGCCCCAAGTTCAGCGCGTTATAAAATATACATCATTGATGAGGTTCATATGCTTTCGAAGTCAGCGTTTAACGCGCTGCTGAAAACATTGGAAGAACCACCAGAGCATGTGAAATTCATTTTCGCGACAACAGAAATTCGCAAAGTGCCAGTGACTGTACTTTCGCGCTGTCAGCGTTTTGATTTGCGCCGTATTGAGCCGACGACATTAATTGAATTGTTTTCAGATATTTGCGCCCAAGAAAAAGCGGAAGTTGACGATGAAGCTTTTGCAATGATTGCCCGTGCGGCTGACGGCTCTGCGCGTGATGGGCTCAGTATTCTCGATCAAGCGATTTCAATGGCTGAGGGCGCAGTCAGTGCAGACCAAGTAAAATCAATGCTCGGCCTTGCGGACCAAGGACGTATTCTTGATTTGTTTGAAGCTGCTGTAACTGGGCAAACTGAAGACGCATTAGACATTCTTGATGACCTCTATAATGCAGGCGCTGAGCCGATGGTTGTGATGCAAGATATGCTTGATATGGGGCACGTGTTAACGCGTCTACACACAACAAAAAATCCAGAGAATCTAAAAGGGCGTTTCCCTGAAAGTGAGCTCAGCCGTGCACATGAGATCGCAGGTAAACTTTCATTGCCTGCGCTCGCCAAAACGTGGCAAATATTATTGGCAGGCCACCAAGATGTCATGCAAGCGCCGCGCCCACAGGCCGCGCTTGAAATGATTATCATTCGCCTTGTCTATGCGGCGAATTTACCAGACCCTGAACGTTTGATGAAGCAGCTTGAAGAGCTGAAGAAAAATGGTGGCGCACTGGCAGCTGGCGCATTAGGCGGTGATGGCGGCGGGGCTGCGCATCCAACGCAAATGAGCGCTGCGGCTCAAAAAAAAACTGAACATTTAGGCGTGCGCGCGGTACAGAGCAATGTGCACGGCGCGGGGCAGGCGGCAACGCAAACGAAACTCGCCGCGCAGGGGCAAATTGTAGCAAATGGGAATTTGCAAACGCTAGAAGATATTGTTGCGCTGTTTGAACAGAACAAAAAAATGATCCTTGCAGGACAGATTTTTCATTATGTACATCTTATTTCTTTTAAAGGCCGCCGTTTAGAGATTGCCTTAGAGGAAGATGTCCCGCCGCGCTTTGTCGGTGAATTAACAACGGAAATACGTAAGCTTACAGGGCATCGTGACTGGGTCATTAGTATTGGTGAGATGGCCAAAGGCAAAAAAACACTGGCGACAATAGCCGCGGAAAAAGTTAAAGCAAGGCTGAAAGATGTAATGGAAGACCCATTAGTATCACAAATCCTAACTGCTTTCCCTGGCGCTGAGATTAGAGATATTATCGAACCACAAGAAGATTATGAAGGATAGGATAGATGATGAATATTCAAAAAATGATGAAGCAAGCACAAGACATGCAGGCTAAAATGCAAGAAGTTCAAGACCGCGTTGGTCAAATGGAAGCTGAAGGCAGTTCTGGCGGCGGCCTTGTCAAGGTAACGATGAGCTGTAAGGGCATGGTGACAAGCCTTAACGTTGACACATCACTGATCAAAGAAGATGAAGCTGAAGTCATGGAAGATCTTATCGCAGCAGCCGTAAATGACGCGCGTACCAAAGCAGATACGATCATGGCGGAGGAAACACAAAAAGCGATGCAGGAAATGGGCTTACCACCAGGTATGGAATTGCCTTTCTAAGCGACGCAGATTTCGAGCACTAGAAAATACAGACATAAACAAAATGCCCGTTATTATTGACGGGCATTTTTTGTGCTGAACATTTATTAATGGGCTTATTTATGGGCGCGGGCCAACAACAAGGCAGTCCCTGAAAAAGCGGCAAGCATCTTTTGCTTGGCTTTGTGTGAGGCCGGCAAGCCGCGCACGGAACATCCAGCCGCTTGACGCTGTGCGCAGCGGCGCAATAATGGGGTAAGCGCCAGTGAGGTCTTTGGGGAGCACTTTGACGGCATCCTGTAATAGATTATCGGTTTTGACGCGGCTTTTAAATGCGCCAATTTGTACAGACCATAATGATGTATGGTCAGAAGAAGAAGCTATATTCATGCGGTTGCTTGTTGCTATTGCGTGGCCTGATGACGGTTCAATGTTATTTTCTGGGGCTGTTTTACCGGCTGCGGCATATATAACTGCCGATCTTTTTTTCGGGTGCGGCATATCGCGTAGGCGCGCGAGGTGCAGCGTATCGATTTTTGCAAAGCCGCGATCAAGGATAACCTTCATATGGTTATTACGTGTCGTCCCGCTGCGTCCACCAAAAACAACGCCAATAATACGGCTACCATCACGCTCCGCCGATGCGACAAGGTTGAAGCCTGATTTAGATGTGTAGCCAGTTTTTAGGCCATCCATACCTTTATATGTACGCATTAATTTATTGTGGTTGTTGTAAGTAACGCCTTTGTAGCGGAATGATTTACGCGAAAAATAAGGATAATAATCGCTGTAATTATTAATCAAAACGCGCCCCATTTGTGCCATGTCGCGCGCGGTGCTAAGCTGGCGGTCATTATGTAGGCCTGATGCATTTTTAAATGTTGTGTTCGCCATGCCAATGCTGCGGGCTTTCGCAGTCATCATGCGTGCGAAGCGATATTCAGTGCCTGCTAAATGTTCAGCAAGCGCAACAGCAACGTCATTGGCCGATTTTGTAACGAGAATATTGATGGCATCTTTTACGCGGATAGTTTCGCCGGGTTTTAAGCCTAATTTACTAGGCACCATAGACGCGGCGTAAGGTGACATTACAACGCGATCATAAAGGCCGATTTTACCCGCTTTAATGGCATCAAATGTTAACATTAATGTCATGACTTTGGTCAGCGAAGCAGGGTGTAGCTTTTTATTGGCGTAACGTTGAGAAAGGATTGCGCCTGTGTCTGCGTCAATCACAATGGAAGCATATTTCAGGTTAGCTTTTGCCTGTGCGTGCGGCACAAAAAAACCAGCGGCACATAAAAGCGCGAAGCACAAAATAAGATATGTTTTGATATTGCTTAGCGCCGCCATATACTAACAGTCTTCCTTATCCGAATTATAGATTCTTAACTTAGATTTCAATAGTAGCTACCGATCCCCTTAAGGACAAATATAATATGGTGATTATACACATAACTATATCGTTCATCTATAATAGCATATTTTTATACGGTTTACCCAAATAACTGTATTGCATTTTATCTAACCTGCTTGTTTTGTCGGGTGTTGCATTGCCCTGTATGCAGTTCCCTCTGTCTTATGTGTTGCTTGTGATTGTGTTTAAATAATACGCTGGAATATTAGTATATGACAATATGTTGCAACGCACAAAAATTCTTGACAGCCCATAAAAACCGTGTGATAATGAATATGTTGCAATGCAAAATAAATCGGTTATTATTTTAGAATAACATGCAGCAAATATATTTTTTGAATATTAAAGACGAGGAGATAATTATGAGTACCTCAAATGATAAAGTTACAAAATTAACTGTAGCCACGGCGGCAGAAAAGCCAGCGTCTACAAATGACGCGGATAAAGTGAAAGCTGCGCCGAAGGCAAAAACGGTAAAGGCGAAAACCAAGCCTAAAGTTAAAGCAAAGGTTTCAGCGAAAACCACAGCGAAAAAACAACCGCGTAAAACCACTGAAACAAAAAAACAAACGACTAATTTTATGGAGACTATTATGACAGCTAAGACATATGACTTTGACAAAATTACAAAAGACGCAACAGCGGGTAGCAAAGAGCTTTTTGAAGCAATGCAAAAATCCATGAATATTTGGACTAAAGGCGTTGAAAAAATGAACCAAGAAGCCGTTGCTTTGGCGCAAGATATTGCCAATAAAAACCAAGAAGCGTTCAAAACAATTATCGCTTGTAAAGACGTAAACGAACTTACAGAGCTTCAAAACAAGCTTGCACAAAAGCATTTTGATACTATCGTATCTAGCGCGACAAAACTTTCAGAGATTAGCGTGAAAATCGCAACTGATAGCTTTGAGCCAATTAACGACCAAGTCAACAAGGCCGTTAAAAAAGCAACAGAAAGCGTTGCTGCTTAAATAAAGAATACGCCTGTTAATGGATAATAAGGCTATGCCGCCATGTGTAATGCATGGCGGCTTTTTTTTAGTTTATTTGATTATTAGGCAGCCTTACTGACGGCTACGTTTTCTTCTGCCCATTTGCTTAAATCTTCAAGCGCGCGTCCTGCCATGGCTTTCTTTTTTTCGCGGCCTTTGACGTATTTGCCGCGCTCATTACGTACATCCATATGTGCCATCAGGCCGAAATTCACATTCATGGGCTGGAATGTTTTTGCATCCGCGCCGCCTGTAATGTGGTGAATTAACGCGCCATGCGCCGTGGTTTGCGGCGGCGTATCAAACGCTAAGCCCAACTGCTCCGCCGCAGCCAAACGCCCAGCGATAAGGCCAATAGATGCGCTTTCAACATAACCTTCACAGCCTGTAATCTGCCCTGCAAAACGAATATGTGGGCGTTTTTTAAGGCGTAGCTGGCCATCAAGGACAAGCGGTGAGTTAATAAACGTATTACGATGCAAGCCGCCAAGGCGTGCAAATACGGCGTTTTCTAAACCCGGTATCGTTTTAAATACGCGCAGTTGTTCGCCATATTTCATTTTTGTCTGAAAGCCAACCATATTATAAAGCGTGCCAAGCGCGTTATCTTGACGGAGCTGTACAACGGCATATGGTTCGTAATCATCTTCTTTTTTATGTGGGTTGTTCAGGCCAACTGGCTTCATTGGACCAAAGCGCAATGTTTCAACGCCGCGTGATGCCATCACTTCCACAGGCATACAGCCTTCAAAATAAGGCGTGTCTTTTTCCCATTGTTTAAAGTCGAGGTATTCTGCCGTGCATAGCGCATCTATAAAGGCAAAATACTGTTCCTTATTCATGGGGCAGTTAATATAGTCTTTGCCTGTACCTGCAGGGCCTGATTTATCATAGCGTGATTGATACCACGCTACGTTCATATCAATGCTGTCGGTTTCGACAATCGGCGCAATTGCATCAAAAAAGGCGAGGGAGTCTTCACCTGTTTCCGCGCGTATAGCCTCTGCCAATGCGCCCGATGTTAATGGGCCAGTGGCAATAATCACGCGCCCCATGTCCTCACTGGGAAGCGCTGTAATTTCTTCACGAGAGATGGATATAAGTGGGTGCGCTTCAAGCGCCGCCGTTACCCCATCAGAAAACACATCACGGTCAACCGCCAAAGCGCCGCCAGCAGGGACGGCGGCTTTATCGCCCTCGCGCATAATCAGCGATCCTAAATGGCGCATTTCTGCATGTAAAACGCCAACCGCATTATATTCTGCGTCGTCTGAGCGAAATGAATTAGAGCAAACAAGCTCTGCCAGACCATCAGTCTTATGCGCATCTGTACCGCGCACTGGGCGCATTTCATGCAGCACAACAGGCACGCCCATTGATGCGATTTGCCACGCAGCTTCCGTTCCGGCTAACCCGCCGCCAATAACATGTATAGGTTTTTGTTCAATGCTCATATGCTTCATCCTTGTTTATTCTGCGACCTATTTAACGAAATATATTCGGGAATGCAAATTTATTTAGACTTAGCTGCATTTTTATTTGACATAATCATTGGTGATCTGTATGTTACTTGAAGTTTCAGTTAACGGTGTATTAATATAGAGGAAAAATTAATGAGTAATTATAAAAAGCTTGGCGGCTATGCAATGGCAGGATTTATGGCTGCATCCGCACTAACATACGCAATCTCTCCACGCATTACAGAGCGCGAAGCAGGTCTGAAAATTGTACGTGGTAAACTTGTTGATGATCAGGTGCAGGAAGGTGTTTATCCAAGTGCAATGTTGCCTCATGTTGAATATATTCAGTTACCAAAATTTGTTCAAAAATCAACAGTTGGTGCAACTGAAGAGGATGAAGTAACCATTCGCACAAAAGAAAAAGCGCGTATATACGGTAACTTCGAAGTTATGTGGCATGTCGATAATGAGGTTGAGGATTTCGGGCGTATCTATACAAAATGGAAAGCGGACGAAATCGAGGATTTAGCGCCATATATTGAAAAATATACCGTGCCGGCAGCTATTGATGTATATAAAACGGTTGAAACATCAAAGATCAATGAGAATGTAACTGATCTAGGGCAGCAAATTGCTAAACGGTTACGTGATATTCTTGTTGAAAGAGGCCATGACTATATTGTTATTGATGATGTTCTCCCATCAGGTGTTGGGCTTTCGGATAAAGCAAATGATGATTTGGAAAAAATTGTATCAGAGGAGCGAAAGTTAGATCTTCTAAAAGTGCAAGGGCAGGTCGCTGACCAGTCTGTGGCTATTACGGCTAAACAAGCCG
>DELD01000007.1:58226-69452 GCA_002354205.1 Micavibrio sp. UBA2705
CAAAAAAAGCCGCGGTTACAGCCAAGGCCCTAGAAGAGCTTAAGAAGGCTGGCATTCCAGAAGGTCAGTTGATACAAGCGTATTATTTACAGCTATTACGTGATAATGACAAAGTTGGAGAACCCTTTGTGCCGGGGCCAATCCCAGGTACTGGCGTTGGAGCTATATCTCCTAAGTAGGTTTATAAAATAGATAATTTTGAAAAAGCCAACGATGTTGTTGGCTTTTTTTTTGCCTATTTCAGCGAGCTATTGAATGAAATATATCGAGGAGGGCAAATTTATTTATGCTGTGCGCGATGATCATATTTGACATAATTATATTATTCCTGGTATGTTATATGCATGACAGGAAAATGGCGCATAGTTTTAGCTGAACAAAATATGGATCTGGGGTCTATAGACCGCATGGTGTTTGGTAAGGATACCTGCCATTCATTCTTGGCGTTAGTTAACCCTGACAATGAAGTTGTTTCGGAATTACATGGTACAACTTACCATCCGCACACGAATAGATTAATGCATAATGGCCAGTCGGTGCAAAGCTATATGGGCGTAATTGCAAGTTCTGTTAATTTACTCGCGGATTTTGAGAATGCGTGCCGCTATTTAGAGGTTGATGAACATTTCTCACGTTTAAAAGCTGTGAATGCTAATGGTCCATGGCGTTCTAACATGGCGGAGACAATGCGAACGGTAATGGTTGGTGACAAGCATGATGTTATGACGGAGTGGCTGGATGGCTGCGCGATTGGCCGTAAAATAAATGAGCTCGATATTTTCTATACGCCAATATCGATAATGGATGGGGGGCGACAGAATTGTAATGCCGTCACGCGCTCAATGCTTCATGCTATGGATATAGATGTGTCACGTGATGATTTTGATTTGATGCCACACGGCTATAATAATAAACTGTGGCAAAAATCACTCGTTGGCGAATTTAACACCAAAGGCGCATATAGCACTGAAGTAATTGACAGCTACTTGGCTTATGTCGAGGGTAATATTAATAAACGCATGCCAAAAATTGTTGATGACGAATTGGATATGCGCAGCTGCGATTTAACGCGTGCCCCTGCTGCGCCAGTATGCCAAGCAACCTTAAAGCCTTCAGCAATATAATCTTTATTCCTTTAATACAGCGCGGCTTTTAACAGTTCTTGCGTGTATTCTTGCTGCGGGGCTTTAAATACATCTTCGGCATTGCCGGTTTCGACGACCTTGCCATTTTTCATGACGATGATACGGTGCGATAGGGCGCGCACAACACGTAAATCATGGCTGATGAAGATGTAAGATAGGTTATGCGTAGTTTGTAGCTTGCGCAGTAAGTCGATGACTTGTGACTGGATAGAAACATCAAGCGCAGATGTTGGTTCATCAAGCACTAATAATTTTGGTTTTAACACAAGGGCGCGGGCGATGGAAATGCGCTGGCGCTGTCCGCCTGAAAATTCATGGGGGAAGCGGTGGCGCGTTTCTGGATCAAGCTCCACTTCATTAAGCGCGGCGATAACGGCAGCGTCGCGTTCTTTTTTGTTCATTTTGGGCTGATGGATTTTTAAACCTTCAGCGATAATCTGCCCGACGCTCATGCGTGGGGAGAGCGAGCCAAAAGGGTCTTGAAATACAATTTGCATGTCTTCGCGCATTTTACGCAGCTCTTTGGTATTTAATTTTGTAACGTCTTTGCCGCAAAAAATAATGCTTCCTTCCGCCTTAATCAGGCGCAATACGCCAAGGCCAAGCGTCGTTTTGCCAGAGCCTGATTCTCCGACAATGCCAAGGGTTTCGCCTTGCTCTAATGTGAAGGAAATATCGTCGACGGCCTTAACAAAACTCTTGGGTTTTCCGAAAATCGTTTTGTGAAGCGGGAAATAGATTTTCATGTTTTTCGCTTCGGCTAATATGCCATGCGGCTTATTCGGGTCGCGCGGATGCGCACTGCCAGAGGGGACGGAATTTATCAGCTTCTTGGTGTAATCATGCGTAGGCGCATCAAAAATTTTTGCCGTTTCATTGCTCTCGATAATATGGCCATGCTGCATGACGCTAACATGGCGGGTGTATTTTTGTACCACGGGTAAGTCGTGGGTAATGAGAAGCATCGCCATGCCAAGGTCTTTTTGGAGCTCCGCCAGTAAGTCTAATATTTGTGCCTGTACAGTGACATCCAAAGCGGTGGTGGGTTCATCGGCGATTAGCAGGTCGGGTTTATTGGCAAGGGCAATCGCAATCATAATACGTTGACGCTGCCCGCCAGATAATTCATGAGGGTAGGCGCTCATGCGGTCTTTCATCTGCGGAAGCTGTACCATATCAAGCAGCTCTTTTATCCGCGCTTTAAGGGCGCTTCCCTCAAGGCTATCATGTAGGCGTAGCACTTCGCCGATTTGTTTCTCAATTGTATGTAGCGGGTTAAGCGATGTAAGTGGCTCTTGGAAAATGATACCAATATCATCGCCGCGCATCTGGCGTAAGTCTTTGTCATTGAGGGTGAGAACGTCGCGCCCTTTATAAAGAATTTCGCCATTGGGAAAATGCGCAGATTTTGGTAAAAGCTGCATCGTCGCCATGGCGCTGACAGATTTTCCTGACCCTGACTCGCCAACCAAAGCATGGGTTTGCCCCTTATGAATGGTGAGGTTCACATTTTTAACGGCCTCAGTAACCTGCCGCCCATTGTGAAATGTAACGGAAAGGTCTTTGATCTCTAATAAAGGCTGCTCTTTATTGCTCATTACCTATCACCCTATATTCTTGCGTGGGTCAAAGGCATCACGCACGGCTTCACCAATAAATGTGAGCAGCGTGAGCATTATTGCCAGTGAAGCGAAAGCAGCCATGCCAATCCATGGTGCTTCTTTAACGTAGTTCTTACCTTGCTTGAGAAGTTCCCCAATTGAGGCTGAACCGGGGGGCATACCTAGGCCGAGGAAATCGAGGCTTGTCAGCGCGACAATAGAATCGGTGAGGATGAACGGCATAAAGGTTAGCGTGGCAACCATTGCATTGGGCAGGACATGACGGTGCATGATTGTCAGGCTCGATACGCCAAGCGCTTTGGCTGCACGAACATATTCGAAATTCCGTGCACGCAAAAATTCTGCGCGGACAAGGTCTACAAGACGCACCCATGAAAACAGCAGCAGGATAGCGAGCAACGTCCAAAAACCAGGGACAAACATCGCTGAAAATATAATTAATATATAAAGGCTAGGCAGGGATGACCAAATTTCAATCAGCCGCTGCATAACAAGATCAAGCTTTCCGCCATAATAGCCCTGAAAAGCGCCCGCTAGAATGCCGATGATGGAGCTAAATACGGTCAGGATTAGGCCGAACAATATCGACACGCGAAAGCCATAGAGCATACGCGCGAAAACATCACGCCCTTGATCATCCGTGCCTAAAATATTCGTCGCATCAGGCGGCGCGGGGGCGGGCTGCGCTAAATCATAATTAATTGAGTTGTACGAAAAGCGGATAAGCGGCCAAATCATCCAGCCTTTTTCCTCAATGAGGTCAATGGCATAAGGGTCGCGGTAATCGGTTTCGGTTTCAAAGTCACCGCCAAATGTTGTTTCGGCATAGTCATTGATAATCGGGAAGTAATAGCCTCCATCATAATGCACAAGTAAAGGCTTATCATTGGCAATAAATTCGCTGCCAATACAAATGACAAACAAAGCGATAAACAGCCAAAAGCTGTAAAAGCCACGTTTATTGGCTTTGAATAAAGAAAGGCGACGCTGTGTTATCGGTGATAAAATCATATAGCGATTTTAAGAAGCAAAAGCGTTTTAAACAAGCGCGGATATTGTTTCATGCAGAATTTATTTTGTTTTCCTGCGTGATTATGATAACTTCGCCTTCATACAGGGATAAAATAAATAATAACAAAGTGTGGACATGAAAAAATTTCCAGAAAACTTTGATGCGCTCCAAAGCGACTTTGCCCGCGCATCGTTAGAACTTCCGCTACCGCAAGATTTATCAAAACAAATCAACCGCAACCGCTGGGCGCTTTATGTCTCATCATTGCATTTGCGCCAATTGGTGGATGAATTTGCAAACGGCGTAGATTTGATGAACCGTAAACTCAGAGATAAGCCGTATACATTTGACTTTTCAGATAAAAGCGAAGGTTTTCGTGCGGAGATGTATTCGCATATCATTGCTAATGAGGCGTTAGCGCAGCAAATTTGTCAGCGCCTGCGCATTGACGGTGCATATGATGATCGCCGCCCCGTATCACGTATCGTTGCGGCCTGTCAGGGCTTAATTGAATTTGATGACGATGAAGACGCGAGCAGACAGGCATGGGTAGAGCGTTTTGCCAAGGGGAATTTGCTGCTACAAAATACACCGATGATTATGATGCAAGATAAAATCCGCAAAGACGATAAGCTATTCAAGCGTATGGCGTATTTTATTCCGTAAAGACTTATGCTTTAGCGGGCTTCAAAATCAATCCGTGGGTCAACGATGACGTAGACAATATCACGTATAATTGTCATTAATAGACCAATAAGTGCGTAGAAATAAAGCGTACCAAGCACCACAGGGTAATCGCGATTAATAATTGCTTCATAACCAAGCAGGCCAAGTCCGTCGAGGGAGAAAATTACTTCGATCAGCAGCGATCCTGTAAAGAAGATCGACACAAAAGCGGCGGGGAAGCCCGCAATCACAATTAACATCGCATTACGGAAGACATGCCCATAAAGAACTTCGTTTTCTTTGAGGCCTTTCGCGCGTGCTGTCAAAACATATTGTTTGCCAATTTCATCCATAAATGAATTTTTTGTCAGCATGGTTAGGCTGGCAAAGCCGCTGATCACCATCGCAGCCGTTGGCAGTACCATGTGCCATGCATAATCAAGCGCGAGTTGGATGAAGCTCATTTCATCGGCGTTATCTGACACAAGGCCGCGCAGAGGGAACCAGTCTAAATACCGTCCGCCCGCAAACAAGATGATCAGCAAAATTGCAAACATGAAAGAAGGAATCGCATAGCCAATAAAGATAAATGCGCTGCTCCACATATCAAAAGCCTGTCCATCGCGCACAGCTTTTTTAATGCCGAGTGGGATGGAAACCAAATAGATAATCAATGTAGACCACAGGCCAAGCGATATTGAAACAGGCATTTTTTCAAGGACAAGGCCAAGAACATCAATGTCACGATAGTAACTGGTGCCAAGGTCGAACTTAAGGTAATTGACGACCATAATAAAGAAGCGTTGGTAGGCAGGTTTATCAAAGCCATACATGGCTTCTAATTCTTTGACAAAGTCGGGGTCAAGCCCCTGGGCGCCGCGATAGGTAGAGGCTGAACCCGTTGAACTGCTTTGCGGTGTATTGGCGAAGTCAGCATTTGCGCCGCCAGAAAAACTTGATGTCGCGCTCGTACCATGGCCTTGCAATTCAGCAATCATACGCTCAACTGGCCCGCCTGGGACAAATTGCACAATCACAAAGCTGACAAACATAATGCCAAGCAATGTGGGAATAAGAAGCAGTAAACGTTTTAAAATGTAATTAGCCATGCGCGTATTATTGATTGTAGAGAAGGGATTGCCAAGCCTGCACAATAACTTATCCATAAACTTCATCATTGCAAAATGTGCCAAGCCTATTTATTCTATATCTAGGATTTAATTTTAGCATGGGAACATATTGTGGTTTGGCTTCTTATCTGGCTTGCGTTAGCTGTCTCAATCTTGCTTGTAACGTTTTGGACATATGCCATATTGATTAAACAAAAATCAGTATGGGCGGCGTTTGCGGAGCGTTACAATTTAAAACTAAGAAAACAGGGCTTGCTTTCTTCGCCAATAGTTGAGGGGAAGTTTAAAGAATTAGACTTGCAGGTGTTTTCTGAGCGCCAAACTATGCAAGATGGGCGCGGTCATCAATATCGTTCAATTATACAATTTGTTTTGCCGCCAAACATGCCAACAGATGGCGTGATTGCTAGCCGCTATTTCACGCCTTTTGTCGGTGATTTGAATTTGCCGAAAAAATGGAAGCTGCCCAAAGAAATGAAATGGGATGAAGAGCCCATTGCACGTGCTGGTGTTGCGGCGCGCCTAAAAACTTTCTTAACCGATGACCGCTTGCGTGCCCTTGAAGTTGTCGCGAATATCAAGAAATCAAATTTCGTGTTTATTTTTGATGAGACTGAAGGTTATCTGCGCGTAGAATCGCCTGACCCATTGGATGATGGCGCACGCATGGATAAAATCGTCCATAAACTCTACAGTATCGCACATATTCTGGCGGTCAAAGATGAAGAAATTGAAGGCTTTAATGAGCTTGCAGGACGTGAAGAGGCGATTGACGCATTTGATGCAATGGATAGCGATGATGACGATGAAGACGAGGATGATGACATCTAAACGGCGCTTCATAAGACGTTAGAAAACAATAAAGGCCTGCATGTATTTATGCAGGCCTTGTTTTTATGGATGCTTTATTATGCGCTATATTACTTGTCGTCAATGCGGTATGCAAAAGCAGGGAAATCTTGCCCTTCAAAGCTTTGTGCTGCATTGGCAAGGTTGAATATACAGCGGCATGTTACGCCATCAAGCGTACGGTCAAATATCAGCAATGTTTCGCTGCCGCTATCGATAAAGTGAATGTCGCCTGTGATTAATGCAGGGCGCGTTTTTCTGAATTTTAAAAATTCACGCGTAAAGTTCAATACAGATTCTGTATTGCTTTCCTGCGTGGCAACGTCCTTGCCGATATGTTTGTCTGATACCGGAAGCCACGGTTTTGCCGCAACGCTTGAAAAGCCGTAATTTGTTTGTGGAATAGTGTTCCACACCATGGGCGTACGGCAACCATCACGGCCTTGCCATTTCGGGTAGAGATAAATCCCCCACGGGTCTTGTAGCTCTTCAAACTTCAACTGCGCTTCAGGTAAGCCAAGTTCCTCACCTTGGTAAAGGAACACCGTACCGCGCAAACATGTCAGCAAGGCGATCAGCATTTTTGCAAATTCTGGGTTTTCTTCGCCATTATTTTGCTGTCCCCAGCGTGAGGCTACGCGTACAACATCATGGTTGCAAAACGCCCATGCTGGCCAGCCTGCAATATCAAGAGATTCGTAATATTCCAAAGGTTCGCGTAGCGTATTAACGGTTAGTTTTTTATCCTGCCCCATCATTAATGAAAGGTTGTAACAAGTGTGCAGCATGTCATCACCAGCGGTATAACGTCCAGATGCACGCAGTGGGTCATCTTCGCCAACTTCGCCGACCGTCATTGTTGCGCCGAATTCATCCATTAAGCTGCGAATACGTTTAAGGAAGTCATATATTTCTGGCTGCGCTTTGTCGTATTTATGAAATTGCATACTGTAAGGCTCAAGGTGGTCAAGCTGTGTATTGCCAAAATTAGCCTCCGCCGCAGGGTTGTCAGCAAGGCTGAGGTGGTGGAAATAATGTGACATAGCATCAAGGCGGAATCCATCAACACCACGCTTTAACCAAAAGCGGCAAGCATCCAAAACGGCATCTTGAACATCTGGATTGTGTAGATTTAAATCAGCTTGCGTTGTCAGGAAGCTATGCAGAAAATATTGGCCGCGATGCGAGCAATATTGCCACGCACTGCCGCCAAAAACGGAAAGCCAGTTATTAGGTGCCGTACCATCTGCTTTTGGGTCTTGCCAGACATACCAATCCGCTTTTGGGTTTGTGCTGTCCTTGCGGCTTTCGACGAACCATGGGTGCAGGTCAGATGTGTGCGAAAGCACCATATCAATAATGACTTTAATACCGCGCTGATGCGCCGCATCAATAAAGTCGTCAAAATCATTCAAGTTACCGAATAACGGATCAACGTCACAATAATCTGCAACGTCATAGCCAAAGTCGCGCATGGGAGATGTTTGGAAAGGGGAAAGCCAGATTGCGTCAACGCCAAGTGATGCGATGTAATCTATCTTACTTGTAATGCCCGCAAGGTCACCTGTGCCGTTGCCTGTGCTGTCACAATAACTGCGTGGATATATCTGATATATAACTGCGCCTTTCCACCAATTTTGATCCATCTATTTCTCCCTCTATAAATAAGACATTAAAAAAGGCAGCTTATAACAAGCTGCCTTTTTCTCAAAAACAAAAATGCTTATTCGCTATCTGCGGCAATGCTTGCCTTGATGATTTTATCTGGGTTTGCTGGTGGCTCACCTTTTTCAATCATGTCGACATATTTCATGCCTTCGATAACTTTACCCCATACGGTGTATTGACCGTTAAGGAAGCTTGCATCATCAAGGCAGATAAAGAACTGCGAATTCGCTGTGTCAGGGCTCATTGTGCGCGCTGCGCCAACAACGCCGCGTGCGAAGTTTGTATCAGTGAATTCAGCTTTTAAATCAGGAAGATCAGAGCCGCCTGTGCCTGTGCCTGTTGGGTCGCCAGTCTGTGCCATGAAGCCAGCAATAACACGGTGCCATACAACGCCATCGTAAAAGCCTTTGCGTGTCAGGGTTTTAATGCGTTCGACATGCGCAGGCGCAATCTCAGGCATTAATTGAATTTCAACCCGGCCATAGTCAAGGTCAAGATATAGTAAGTTTTCTTTGTCAGTCTCGGCCGATGCGGCGCTGCTTGCGGTCATAATTAAACTCCAAACCAATAATTGTAAGATTTTGCGCATAGTTTTCCCAATTAAATTGTTATGCATGAATATTCGCCTTTATTCCTGCCATAGCTTCCCTTAACATGCAAGTCAGGAACAGAACTTTGCGCAAGTTTTATGCGTATTACTTACAACTTTAGTAGGGAATGATGAAAAAGCTTATATATACCGCCGGATTTTTACTCACTTTATTGGCTTTTGCGCCTGATTCGTTTGCGCAGGGCAATGCTGCAATGGATGCACTGATTGCGCAAAATGAACAAACCGTATTGGAGAAAGCCTACACTTATGACCATGACGAAGAAGTGAAGCTTGAAATTGTCGCCGAGCTTGATGTGCGCCCAGCCAATATTGCGGTATCCGCCGAGAAACGTATTTTTCTGACTATTCACCCTTTTGAAGATTACAAATACGCCGTTGTTGAATTGATGGCGGATGGTACATTAAAACCATATCCGAATGAGGAATGGTCAAGCAAGCCTGATAAACAAGGCAAAGGCATCACTGCTGCGATTGGTATATCCGCGACATTTGATGGTGAAATGTATGTGCTTGATATTGGCAGCTCTGAGCATCAAGCGAAAATTTTTGCATGGGATATGAACACTAACGAGATTGCCGATGTCTATTACATCCCTAATCATGTCACCACGGAGCAAAGCTTTTTCCAAGACATCAGCTTTGATTGGTCAAAGAAGTTCTTCTTTATTGCTGATATGGGGCAGGCGGATTTAGCAAAGCCTGCGCGCCCCGCGCTTGTGACATTGGGGCAGTTAAATGGTTATGCGCGGCGTTTGTTTGATTCTCACCCTTTTCTAATGCCGCCTGAGCAGCCTGTAAATGTCGGCGGGGAAGTGCTTAAACTAAAAGATGGCACGCCTATACGCGGCGCATTCAACCCCATGACGATCTTGCCGCTGCGTAACTGGCTTTATTTAGCGCCAATGGGGCGTGGCATGATCTATAAGATTCGCACCTATCATGTGCTTGATGAAGATTTAAGTGCAGAGCAATTAAACGAAAAACTGATACCTGTCGGTGAAAAGCCCGCAAGTGATGGCATGACCATTGATGCGGTGGGGAATATCTATATTACCGATTTAGAACAAGGCGCAATTGGCGTGATGGATAAGAACGGTAAGTATAGTATCTATTTGAAAGATGAACGCATTAAATGGGCAGACGGCTTTTCATTCGGGACGGATGGTTATCTCTACGTCACATTAAACCAGCTGCATAAAGCGGCGCAGCTTAATGGCGGTAAAGAAGAAGGCAAGCCGCCATATTATATCGCGCGCTTTAAGCCTTTGGCGGCTGGGTCAATTAGCCGATAATAAAATGACAAATGATAGGGGGCGTTAAATGATACGGTTATTGTCGCGGCGTGCGTTTGATGACTTTACGACATCTTCTGGCGGTTTTGTTTCGCGCAGTTCTTTAAACGCGTCATCATTAATGTCTTGCCCCGCATGATCAATAATATAAAGCAGTGTGTTGGTACATACCCGCATACAGCCAGGAGCGCGGTCAAGAATCTCAGTGTAGACAAGTTCGTAAGCTTCGCCCGCATTAGCCAGTAATTCTTCGCGTAAATTTTCAGGGTTAGGGCGCGGTTTCTTCAAAGTTGCAAATGCATTATTTAGCGCCGCGTTAATCCGTTCATGCGCTTCGGCAGCATCGTTAAATTCACGTTGAAAATTTAGGCCGTGGCAGTTGCAATCGAATGGCATCGTGTATTCCCTGTCTTTCTTATTTTTTATAATTTCTCGAATGATAATCATTCTCAACGCGATGTGTCAACATTAATTTGACATCGCTATGCATTTTATGTAAAATTGCTGCAGGTTAATAATACGGTCTTCGTGACTTAGACAAAGAAAGACAAATAGACGATGGCATCAGTTTTTGAGCGTGATTATAAAGGTGATAATGTTCTGACGAATATTTTTAAGGAGGCGGTCTCGTTTTCTAAATTTTTCTTTGATAAATCGACAACGAACTTTGTGGCGATGGCGAAAGGCGAAAAAAGTGATTACCTTGGCCTTAGCGGTGATAATAAACATGAGCGCCGTATCGGGCTGATTACTGCGCCATTATCAATTCCAGCACATGCACTAACATATATGTGCACTCTGCCATTGGCTGGTATTTATGTGGGGCTTGCGGAGCATGACATCGAATCTGGTAAAAAAGCAGAAGTGGCGGCTGCAAATAATAAGAATGAGATTATGTAGCGTCGGTTTTTTTACCAAGTGCAATGCCGCGGTTTAATGCGGCTTCGACTGTGCTGCGAAGCAGCTTTTCTAAATTGACATCTGCTTTCATTAAAACATTTAAACCAGCCTCGGTTGTGCCGCCGGGGCTTGTTACATTTATACGCAGTTCTTCGGCGCTTATCGATGCTTGATCGGCTGCGAGCGCTGCGGCACCGATAACGGTTTGGCGGGCAAGGCGCATGGCGCTATCTTTATCAAAACCAATATCTTCTGCGCCCTTGGCGAGAGCTTCAATAAAGTGAAACACGTATGCGGGGCCACTGCCTGATACGGCGGTGATGCCATCC
>DELD01000007.1:69762-94223 GCA_002354205.1 Micavibrio sp. UBA2705
GCTGCCCTTCATCGTCAATCCATAACGTTTCCCCGACGGCTTGCATTAACTTTTCCGTCGCTGCCTTTGCTGCGGCGCTAACTTGCGCTGTAGCATAAATACCGCTCATGCCGCAGCCAATGGCGCAGGGTGTGTTCGGCATGACGCGAATAAACGGATGGTTTGCGCCGATATGCGGCGCGAAGAAAGCATGGCCTAACCCCGCCGCAACACTAATAATGGCAAGGCTGTCAGGGATAACGTCTTTAATGTCGGAAAGTAATTGCGCCATGCCTTGCGGCTTAACGGCGAGTATAAGCACATCGGTTTTTGCGAGATTACTTTTTAGGGTTGCGGTGTCAGTATGTGCGGAAACGTTTTGGTGGTCACGAATATCAGCGTCTATTGGGCTTCGTGTGTAAATAAAGCTGTCAGCAATAATATTCGCGCCGAGCCAGCCGCGCATCATTGCGCCGCCCATTTTGCCGCAGCCAATCATTGTTAAAGTGATTTTATCTGCGTTTGCGTTCTGGGCGTTCATAAGGATAGGGCTTTCTTAAGCGTTCCCAGCCGCTGCTAAATAAGCGAGGTTATAGCTGTCTTCTTTTACATCACTGAAGGCAAGCTGTGATGTGGCTTCTTCTTTTTGCATGACGGCAAAAAGAGCGCCATAATGTTTTTCACATTCGCAAAGCGCCACTTCAATAATGTCGGCAAGGTAATCGCTGCCGGTAAGGTCGTTCATACCGCGCAGTAATGTTGTGTAACGGAAAGTTGGCACTAAATTTGTTTGGGAAATATCAAAATGTCCCATCCATAACATGCTGTTAATGCCGCTAATTACGCCTGCTGCGTTTTCAAATTGGTACGTGCTGTATTGGATATCTGTTTTGACCGCGATTTGCAGGGCGTTCATTTTTTCTTGCCAGCTAAACTGCATAACATATGCGCCATGTTCGCCTGAAATTTCAACGCTGATTTCATCGTCGCTTATGCGTTCAAAATGCCAATCTTGCGCAGATAAAATATCTTCTACTGAATTAATCGGGTTTTGTGTGTCTAAAATATCCATAAACTTAATACTCTTGCTTTGCGTTACTTCTTAACTTTTTTGCCCTTTTCTAGGGCGGCTTCTAGCGCTTCAATGCGCTTTAGCATTTCGTCTTGTTCGTTGCGGGCTTTAACTAACATCGCTTCGGTGCGGTCAAATTCATCGCGGCGGACAAGGTCCATACGGCTAAGGCGTTCTTCGATCCACATCTTCAGATCATCTTGTATCTGCTGACGCAGGCCGTTCGCTATGCCAGCTGCATTTCCTGCTGCTTTTGCGATGCCGTCTAAGAACTTTGAATCAGTGTTTAACATGCTCTTACGTTCCATATATTTTTTGAATTATGGACTCCTACCACCCCTTGGCAGGACTCCGCAAGGGCAGTTTTCTAATTAAACCTGTGGATAGTGCAGATAAATATTTAGGGATGTTTTTGCGCTGTGTATAACTGGTTTTTTTGAAATCGCCACCGCACCTTATTTCGCTTATACTTTATGCAGATTCGCGGCGAGATTCGCTGCGTAAATATTTATAAGAAGGAAGCATTTATGATTATTGTTACAGGCGGCGCAGGTTTTATTGGCTCAGTATTGGTCGCAGCGTTGGAGAAAAAAGGCGTAGGTGATATTGTCGTTTGTGACTGGCTGGGCAACGATGATAAATGGAAAAACCTCGCTAAGCGCGGCCTACGTGATGTGGTGAAACCTGAAAACTTTTTTGAATATTTAGAAACGCACAAAGATGAAGTTGAAGCCATCTTCCATATGGGGGCCATATCATCGACCACGGAAAAGGATGCTGACCTTATCATCGATACAAACTTCACCTTGCCGCGTAATTTGTGGAAATGGTGCGGCAAAAATGATGTGCGCTTTATTTACGCGTCTTCGGCGGCAACCTATGGCGGCGGTGAATATGGCTTTAAAGATATTGATACGCCAGAAGGCCTTGAACAATTACGCCCATTAAACCCTTATGGCTGGTCTAAGCATTTGTTTGACCGCCGCGTTTCATCGCTTATGTATGATAAAGAGAATGTTGGGGTTGAGCCTATACCGCCACAATGGGTTGGCCTTAAATTCTTTAACGTTTATGGTCCGAATGAATATCATAAGGGTGACCAAATGTCAGTTGTCTGTAAATTATTTGAACCTGTTATGGCAGGCGCAGCGGCAAAATTGTTTAAATCAGACCATCCAGAATATGGTGATGGCGGGCAGCTACGTGATTTTGTTTACGTCAAAGACTGTGTATCCGTTATGATGTGGATGCTGGACAATAAAGACGTTAGCGGCTTGTTTAACGTTGGTACAGGTAAAGCACGCAGTTTTAAAGACCTTGCAACAAGCGTGTTTAAAGCGGCGAATAAGGAGCCGAAAATCAACTATATTGATATGCCCCAGCAGTTAAAAGGTAAGTATCAATATTTCACCGAAGCGGATATGACAAAATTGCGCGAGGTGGGCTACGATAAACCATTCACCGAGCTTGAAGACGGTGTGCGTGATTACGTGCAGAATTATTTGTCGTCCAAAGATCAATTCGAATAGATTTAGCGTCCAATGATTATAGAGTTTCCACAAATTGACCCTGTCGCTTTTAGCGTTTTTGGCTTAGGTATCCGTTGGTATGCGCTGTCTTACCTTGTCGGCTTTATACTCGGCTGGCGTTATATTCTTCATCTGACCAAATCATGGCGATTAAACGTTGTCTTCACTAAAGAACATATTGATGATTTTCTGGTGTGGGCAGTACTTGGCGCGATTTTGGGCGGGCGGGTTGGCTATGTGCTGTTTTACAACAGCGCCCAATATTTGGAAAATCCTGCGGATATTCTGCAGGTTTGGAAGGGCGGTATGTCGTTCCATGGCGGGCTTATTGGTATGACGCTTTCTATGTTTATTTTTGCCAAATTGCGCCATTTATCATTCCTGCGTTTGGCAGATCTGGTGGCTTGCGCTGCGCCAATTGGTTTGTTCTTTGGGCGCATTGCGAATTTCATTAACGGCGAATTATTTGGCCGCCCAACAAGCGGTGATTGGGGGATGATTTTCCGCTTTGTTGATGATCAGCCGCGCCACCCATCACAGCTTTATGAGGCCGCTTTAGAGGGTGGGTTGTTATTCGTGCTGCTGTTTCTGTTAACGCGTTTGCGCTGTGTACAATCTGCCCCAGGATTAGCGGCGAGCATCTTCCTTGGTGGCTATGGAGCATTGCGTTTCCTTGTCGAATATACGCGCCAGCCTGATGCGCAGCTTGGCTTGTTTTGGGATATGTTCTCCATGGGGCAAATTTTATGTGCAGCGATGGTACTGACGGCAATTATCGCAGGTGTTCTTTGTAAGGCGAGAACATGAACAGCCTTAAGGACGTTTTAAAGAAGTATATCGCCGCAGATGGCCCGATGCATTTGGCACGTTATATGGAGATGTGCTTAACCCATCCTGAATTTGGGTATTACGTGACGCGCGACCCCTTTGGCACGAAGGGCGACTTCATCACCGCGCCTGAAGTATCGCAAATGTTTGGTGAAATGATCGGCCTGTGGGCTGCGATGCTATGGAGTGATAGCGGCAAGCCAGAAAAGTTAAATGTGATTGAGCTTGGCGCAGGGCGCGGTACATTAATGGCAGACTTTATTCGCGGTACGGTAAAAGTGCCACGTTTCCATGATGCGCTGCATATCGCCTTTGTAGAAAAGAGCCCTGTTTTACAAGATAAGCAGAAATGCTCTGTGGGCGACGCAGGTTTTACGCGCACGCCGATATGGGCCGAGGATATTGACGGCCTAGATGTCGATGGCATGACGTTTATTATCGGGAATGAATTCATCGATGCGCTGCCGATCAGGCAGTTTGAATATACGGATAAAGGCTGGATGGAACGCTGCGTTGGCATTTCAGAAAATGGTGCGTTGAGCATGGGGCTTATCGCCGCCGATACATTATTTACCGCGCATTTACCAAAGGACGCGGCCATAGGTGATATATACGAGCGTTCACCCGCGCGCGATCATTATATGGAGCGCATTGCGGCGCTGATTAAAAGCAATAGCGGCGCGGCGCTGCTGATTGACTATGGCCACGATACTTCAGATGCCAAAGGCGACACGTTTCAAGCAATGCACGAACATGCATTTGTTGATCCGCTGGATAATGCAGGCAATGCAGACTTAACATCCCATGTCGATTTCTACCGCCTGCGTAAAATTGCAAAGGCTGCGGGCTGTGATGTGTTTCCATCAGCGTCGCAAGGTGAATTTCTTCATAAGCTCGGCATTGGGCAGCGCGCGCAAATACTTGTTGAGAGCGCCCCTGAAAAAGGCGCAGAGATATATGAAGCCTATAAACGATTAACAGATGACGATAAAATGGGTAAACTGTTCAAAGTCATGCCGATCACCAGCAATATAAACGGAACGCCGATAATATGAGCAATAATATAACCCGCATAGAACTCCCCGAATTTAAAGCAGAGAATAATGACTTTGTTTATGGCTTTTACGGCAAAAATGGTGGGGTGAGCGAGGGGTTTTACGAAAGTTTGAATGTGAGTTATCAGTCTAGTGATGATATTGCATCAGTTAAAGAAAACAGAAGGCGCATTGCGGCGATGCTCTCACGCCATAACATGGAAATTATGACCGCGAACCAAATTCACAGCCGAAATTGTCTGGTTGTTGAAAACGCATATGAGCCATCACAGCTTGCGCCAGATGCGGACGCGCTGGTCACCGACGTAGCTAATGTACCCATCGCGGTAATGACCGCTGATTGCTGCCCGATTTTATTCTACGCGCAAAAAGATAATGGCCGCCCCATCATTGGCGTGGCGCATGCAGGGTGGTGCGGAGCGCTTAAAGGCGTGATTGAATCGACTGTAGAAGGCATACGCCATTTGGGTGGCGACCTTGCATCTATCAAAGCTTGTCTTGGCCCCACAATTCAGCGCAAAAGCTATGAAGTGACCATGGATTTCTCGCGGCCATTTTTGGAAGAAGACCCGTTATCTGAACGTTTTTTCTCAGCCGGAAAAAACGCGGATAAGCTGCAATTTGACTTACCTGGATACGTCACTAATCGCTTGGGACGCGCGGGCATTAAAGCCGTTTGCGATAGCGGCCTTGACACATACGCCCTTGCGGAAGATTTTTTCTCTTACCGCCGTGCACAGCACAGAACTGAAAATGACTATGGCCGCCAAGCAAGCGTTATTATGATAACTTAATTTTAAGAAGCTTCATGTAGAGTGGCTTCATATGCAGTGGAGTGATACATATGGAACTTGAAATTATTGCCTTTTTAGCGTCAACATTAGGGGTGGGGGGCTGTTTCCCTCAAATCGTCAAAATCCTTAAAACAAAAGAAACCGCTGCGCTTTCTTACAGCAAATATTTAATGGGCGTGGCTGCTGGCATTTTGTGGGTGTCTTATGGCTTGATGACACCGGTCTATTCAATTGTGTTTTGGAATACTATTTCAACGCTGATGGCTGTGGCGGTCGTTGCTTTGAAATTCTTTAACGAATGCCAAGACGCTGCGCAATATGAAGCGGCGCGAAGCCTCTCGGCGGAATAGATTTTTTTTGGCGCATATGCGCTTCAAGATATACCCTTAAAAACATGATTTTTTGAATCTGGTCTTGAGTTTTTCTAATATATGCGTAATATCAGCTTTATAAATTTTAGCGCGTATGTAGACAACACAGGCCAATACAATGAAACTGATCGCTGGTAATTCGAACCTTAGCCTTTCTCAGTCCATCGCCGATGCAATCGGTATTCCCCTTACAAACTCCACAATTAAGCGTTTTTCAGATAACGAGATTTTTGTTGAGATAAATGAAAATATTCGCGGCGAAGATGCGTTTGTTATTCAGTCTACATCATTCCCCGCAAATGATAATTTGATGGAACTTTTGGTTATTATTGATGCACTGCGTCGCAGTTCAGCCAAGCGTATCACAGCCGTTATTCCTTACTATGGCTATGCCCGACAGGACCGTAAAACATCAGCGCGTTCACCTATCTCAGCAAAACTTGTTGCAAATCTAATTACATGCGCCGGTGCGAACCGTGTGCTTGCGATGGATCTACATGCAGGTCAAATTCAAGGCTTTTTTGATATTCCAACGGATAACCTAATGTGCTCACCAGTATTTATTCCTGATATGGAAGAACACCAGGGCAAGGGCGAAGATGTTTGCATCGTTAGCCCTGACGTTGGCGGCGTTGTTCGTGCGCGTGCATATGCGAAACGCCTTGGTGCGTCACTTGCGATTATTGATAAGCGCCGTGAACATGCGAATGTTTCTGAAGTCGTCAATGTTATTGGTGACATTAAGGGTAAAAAATGCGTAATGGTTGATGATATTATTGATACGGCAGGTACGCTTTGTAACGCGGCGGCTGCATTAATGGAAAAAGGCGCAGCGGAAGTTCATGCCTATGTCGTGCATGGCGTTTTGTCAGGCCCCGCTGTGGAGCGTATTGATAATTCTGTGATGTCTTCTTTGGTTGTCAGTAACACAATCGCGGCGACGGATACGGTTAAAGCATCGCCAAAAATACGCCAATTATCCATCGCCCCATTAATGGGCGAAGCGATTAAGCGTATCCATGAAGATCGCTCAATTTCAGTGCTATTTAATTAAGCTTTATTTTGTTTGTTATACAAAGTGTAGCGCCCGTCTGAAATGTCGCGGCGGCGTGGCTGTATGAATATGCAATTAATGCTTGCTTTTATAGGGTAAATGCTGTTTATTCACACGGCTTCTATGATCCTAATTCCCCCCCTGGAGGTATAGGGTTGAAGCTTTTATTAAACTTAAAACTCAAGTAAGAGGAAAAGACTATGGCAACAGAAAGCTATGTACTTACTGCTGAAGTAAGGGAACGTGCCGGTAAGGGGATCGCGCGAGCTCTACGTCGTGAAGACAAAATACCTGCTGTAATTTACGGCGGTAAAAAAGAGCCTGCACCAATCGCAATACCAGCACATGACATGTCACTTGAATATAACAAAGGTGGCATCATGACAAAAGTTTGTAAGGTTAATCTTGCAGGTAAAGAAGAATTAGTACTGGCGCGTGATGTTCAAATTCACCCAGTAACAGATCGCGTTTTACACGTTGATTTCCTTCGCGTTACAGACAAAACAAAAGTTGTTGTTTCTGTACCTGTTGTATTTATCAACCAAGATAAATCTCCGGGCATCGAGGCGAAAGCTGTTTTGAACATTATCCGTCACACAATTGACCTTAAATGTTCTGCGAAAAACATCGCATCTGAAATCGAAGTTGATATGGCTGGCCTAGAAATGGGTGATGCTGCGCGTTATTCACACGCTATCCTTCCAGAAGGTTCAACCTTTGCTGATACTGACCGCGATTACACAATCGTGACACTTGTTTCATCACGTGCTGCGGCATCTGCTGCTGGTGACGGCGAAGAAGCTGAAGGCGAAGAAGGTGAAGACGGCGAAGTAGCTGAAGGCGAAGAAGCATCAACAGAAGCTGCTGAAGAGTAAGATATACTCTGACCACCACTATAATTTTAAGAAAGCAGGGCTGGATATGGTGTCCTGCTTTCTTTTTATAAAGATAAAACAATCAAAGGCAGATTTCTTATGTGGCTCATCGTTGGTTTAGGCAATCATGGACAGAAATACGAAAAAAACCGTCATAATATTGGCTTTATGGCGGCGGATGCACTGGCCTATGATTACAGCTTTTCACCATGGAAAAAGAAATTCCAAGGCCAATATGCCGAAGGACGCATAGATGGGCAAAAGGTTCTGCTGTTAAAGCCTGAAACCTATATGAATGAATCAGGGCGCAGCGCCCAAGAAGCAGCAAAGTTTTATAAAATTGCGCCAGAAAATATTTGCGTGATCCATGATGAGTTGGATTTAGAACCTGCGCGGCTGCGGGTAAAAAAAGGCGGCGGCACTGGCGGTCATAATGGCCTAAAGTCATTAGATAGATGTTTGCCAAATAAAGATTATTGGCGCGTGCGTATGGGCATTGGTCACCCGGGGCATAAAGACCGCGTGCATGGATATGTTTTAAGTGACTTTGCCAAAGCAGAGCGCGAAAAATGGCTAGAGAGAATAATAGAAGCGCAAAGTGATCATTTTGGCTTGATTCTTAATGGCGAACATGAAAAATTTATGAGCAATGTTGCATTGGATATGCGCGGCGCTTAAAAGTATTTAACAACTCTATACAAAGGTGAATTATGGGTTTTAATTGTGGTATTGTCGGACTTCCGAATGTTGGTAAGTCAACTTTGTTTAATGCCTTAACGGCAACAGCCGCCGCGCAAGCAGCGAATTATCCTTTCTGTACAATCGAACCAAATGTTGGGCGCGTTGGTATCCCTGACCCGCGCCTTGCCAAACTCGCAAGCGCAGCAGGATCAGCGAACATTATTCCTGCGCAGCTTGAATTTGTCGATATTGCAGGTCTTGTCAAAGGCGCAAGCAAAGGTGAGGGGCTTGGTAACCAGTTTTTGGCCAATATCCGTGAAACGGATGCCATTATATATGTGCTGCGCTGTTTTGAAGATGGCGACATTACCCATGTTGAAGGGTCAGTTGACCCAATCCGTGATAGTGAAATTATTGAAACGGAACTCCTGCTCGCGGACCTTGAAAGCATTGATAAGCAATTAACCAACGCCGCGCGCAAAGCCAAATCAGGCGACGCAGAATTAAAAGCGCAAGTCGCATTTATGAGCGATATTAAAAAATTATTAGAAGATGGTCAGCCTGCCCGTAAAGTTGATGTCCCTGATGATATGGTGGAATTTTCAACCCAGATGGGCTTGATGACAATGAAACCTGTACTATATGTATGTAATGTATCAGAAGATGATGCCGCCGAAGGCAATGAATGGAGCGTCAAAGTCGCGGAAATGGCGAAGCTCAAAGAAGCCAATAGCGTTGTGATTTGTGCAGCGATTGAATCTGAAATCGCGCAGCTTGAAACAGACGAAGAAAAAACAGAATTTCTTAGCGATATTGGCCTTGATGAACCAGGTCTAAACAAAATTATTCGTTCTGGTTTTGACCTGTTAAGCCTGCAAACATATTTCACTGCAGGGCCAAAAGAAACCCGCGCATGGACAATCCATAAAGGGGACAGCGCGCCGCAAGCGGCGGGCGTTATTCACACCGATTTCCAGCGCGGCTTCATCAAAGCTGAAGTTATCGCTTTTGATGATTACGTGGCCTGTAACGGCGAGCAAGGCGCAAAAGAAACCGGAAAAATGCGCCAAGAAGGCAAAGACTATATCGTTAAAGATGGTGATGTGATTTTATTCCGCTTTAACGTTTAAAGATGACAACGAAAAGGACAGATAATGACAAAATCAGCAACACTTTACCGTATGGTTACTGACAAGCATATTTGTCCTTTTGGTATTAAGTCTAAAGATTTATTGCAGCGTCAGGGGTACGGCGTTGAAGATTATCACCTCACCACCCGTGAGGAAGCGGATGCGTTCAAGGCAGAGCATGATGTAAAAACAACGCCGCAGACATTTATTGATGGGCAGCGTATTGGCGGTTATGACGACCTTGTTGCGCATTTTGGAGTGAAAACTTTAAAACAAGAAGGTCTAACGTATCAGCCGATCATCGCGATATTTGCCAGTACTTTCCTTATGGCGCTGGCGTTAAGTTTTGTCGTAAGTGGCGGGCTATCATTATTGCTGACGTTTAAAATGTTTATTGCCATCAGCATGTGCGTGTTGGGGATTCAAAAATTACAAGATCTCTATAGCTTTTCTAATCAATTTGTTACCTATGACTTGCTGGCGATGAAATGGGTGCGATATGCCTATATTTATCCGTTTATTGAATTAGTAGCAGGGGCGTGCATGATTGCGGGCATGTTTGTGTCTCTCGCAGCCGTAGCCGCGCTGTTTATTGGCGCGGTTGGCGGGCTATCCGTTTTTAAGGCTGTGTATATTGATAAACGTGAGCTGAAATGCGCCTGCGTGGGCGGTGGTAGTAATGTGCCGCTTGGCTTTGTCTCATTGACGGAGAATATCATGATGGTGTTAATGGGACTTTGGATACTGCTTTAATTTTAAGCGCAGAACTCAAAATACAAAAAAAGGCTAGCACATATACGCTAGCCTTTTTCTTTATACGTGTAAATATGGGGCTTATAAGCCAAGCCAGTTCTGCACTTTTGTTACCATGCTTGGTTCTTCTTGCTGTGATGCAGGTTTTTGCTGTGTTGCCTGACCAAGGTCTAGCGCTCTTACCGCTGGGACAAGATACTCAACGCCTTCCATATAGAGCTCACCCGCGCGGCGTGTGGCTTCTGTAATATCCGCGTCACTGTTGAGGATGTCATTCACGGCTAAATATGTTGAAAAGAAGTAGGGGCCATCAAATTGTGGGTGATAGAACGTTTGCTTGCTTTTTATAAGTTCATTTATGTGTACATAAGCTGCGTAAACGTCTTCTTTTGAATATTCATCAAGTAATGGTGAGTTCATCAACGGTGTGGTTGAGTGAACTGCATCTACGCCAAATGGGCTAGAAAGCGGTGCGACGGCACGAATGTTAAACAATAATTCAGGCATGTTTGAATCTTTGTAATATTCTTCAATCGCCTCAATTGTATGGTTATCAGAGCGAGATTCCCCCTGAAGCGTAAAAGATTCCATGTAATATTCAATAATGCTACGTGGTGGATTATTTGAACAATGGGAAGCTTCGTGCAGCATTACAGGGATTTTAGGGTCTATATCACTCACGCCATGTAAGTCTGTAAGGTCGCCTTGGTGGATGCCGGTAAACATTGATGTAAATTCAAGCAATGTCATATCACCAGGTGGATTGATGTAACATGTTGCGCCTTCGCGGTAATCAGGTCTCGCATAAGCATTTAATGGATGTTGATTAAAATGACGGTCTTTGACAAGGCTAAGATATTTTAACATTGCGTGCGGCGCTGTGGTCGCTGCCGTCCATGCACGGCCAAATGTATCGTCCTTTTCGTTCTCTTTTTCAACATAATAATTTGTTTCCATTGCGGTCATTTGACCGACTTTAAACAAATATGTCGCAACCCCATCACCATAAACGCGAATTTGATCCGCAACGGGGGATTTGTTTATGGCCTGTTCCGTTATGCCAATACTTGCACCGTAATCACGGTAAGAATCAGTCGCAAGACCTTCGCCGAAATTATAAACAGAAGACACTGTAAGCGCGACGGCGGCAAAAGCTGCGGTGGCTGTCATTGCGGTATATTTTGCGGCTTTTTTGAAAATGTTTTTGATGCTTTTAAGCGTGCTCTTCGCTTTTTGATTATCAAGCATAGTGTCTCCCAGTTGCGTTTTTTAAGTTATTTTTATATTTTTTATTAACTTATAGATTTCGCAACTTAGCATGGCGATTTGATAATTTCAATAATTTTGTTCTCTAGGCGTAAGTTTTTTAAAATATTATTATATTACATGGCTTTATTTGCAAAAATAATTGTGCGTAAAGTGCTGGTCTGGCGTTTTGACCAATTGCATCAGACTCTATGGTAAGTTGAGGTTGTGGCGGCGCCGTATGATTCTTGATGTTTTTTTTCTTGCATCTGATTAACGTATTATGGTTCTATATCTCTATGAATTATTTGAATGAGAAAATGCAGAATGTTTTTCCGATGGGTGACTTGGTCGCGCCATCAGTTTCTGTGCGCATCATCCGCCGACGAATCTGCTGCTGATCCACAGTTGAGCTGTTCGTTTATCTTTATATAAATAAAACATTTACCCAAAATTGTGATATCAGCGCCCGCTTAGACGAATATGTCTAAAGGCTTTTTGCAAATTTAAAATAAATGTGATGAGAATAAGATGAAAAAGACGCCAGAAATACAAATAGATAACTTTGATATAATTAGTAGCGATACATTCAAAAATGGTGCGGATTTTCACGTGGTTGCGCTAAGTAAACAGCACATCCAAACCATGATGATTTTCCAGCAGCTCATAATAGATTCATTAAAAAATGACGAAAAGTCTTTCTTTTTAGAGAAATCTGAACAATATCTCACGGGACATTTTAACAAAGGTTCGAAGGCTGTTGGCCTAGTTATCGGTGACAGACTGCTCGGTCAAGCGTTGATTACGCAGCCAACGGATGCGCACCCAGAAACGGGTATGACGGATATGGCGAACCTTCCTGCGCCAAATACGGTAAGTGTTATTCAGGGCGTTGGCGTACACCCTTGGACGAGGGGGTTGAAAGTTGGTGATAAACTTATTAACGCATGGCTGGATATTGCCGCAAATGATAAACGCGAAAATGCGCTTGCTGAAACCGATCAAAACAATAAATATAGCTGGAGTTTATTTGTTAAAAACGGGGTTGATATTGTAAGCGAAGGCGTTGATCCTGATGATGGCACAAAGCTTTACAACCACCACAAAGTTTTGAAAATTTAAGTTCAACAAGAACAAGAACCAAAGGCACAACCATCATGGATATTAAATCTTTCGAGTTTTACGCGGAAAAACCAGGGCCATCAGTGCTTATTCTGGGTGCAATACACGGCAATGAAAAATGCGGCAGCAAAGCGGCAGAAAACCTAATAGCTGAGATTGAATCAGGCAAACTTAAATTAGAATGCGGATCGGTGACTTTCATACCAATTTGCAACCCTAAAGCATATGCCGCAAACCAGCGCTATATCGACGTAAACCTTAACCGCGTTATTAAGCGGCACGATAACCCTGCGCATTATGAAGAAAAACTCGCCAACCAAATCGCGCCGATTATCGCCGCACATGATTTTACGCTCGATTTACATTCTATACACTCAAAGGGGAGCTCTTTTGCTTTTTTAGATTTTCCGCATAAGGATGCTAAGGGCGTATGCGCCGTGCTTGGTGTTGAGACCATTATTACAGGCTGGCCTGATATGTATGAAGATACAGATGATGCGACCACATTATCTTTTGCACATGAGGCGGGCAGGGCATCGGTGACGGTTGAGTGTGGGCAGCATGATGAACCCGAAGCCGTTAATGTCGCTTATGAAGCCATTTCAAACACCCTTAAATATTTTGGGATATTTGCGGGGCAGGCACAGCCAACGCAGCATTGCCGCGTCGTGCAGGCAAAGCACCGCGTTGTCAAAGAAGGTGAGGGCATTTTGGGCGATGGCACAATCAATAATATTCAGCATATGCGCGCAGTAAAAAAAGACGAAAAAATCGCGGAATACAATAATGGCAATATCGTAAAGTCACCAGAAGATGGTGTTATCTTGATCCCATTCAAAGAAGCGCAGATTGGCGATGAATGGTTTTATGTCGGTACGCTTCAGACGGAAAAATCAGTATAAACACAAAAAGCGCCTTTATCACTAAGGCGCTTTTTTATATCTTATATCTTCTTTCGCTATTGGGATTAACCAAAAGTCCGTTCAAATAAGTAATCAATATTTTTCGTATAAAAGCTGTAATCGAAAATCGCATCAAGCTCAGCGCGATCAATTTTACTCATCACAAGCTCGTCATCTTTCAAATAAGACTTGAGGCTTTTCTCTGCATCGTTATTCCATACTTTCATCGCGTTGCGCTGTACGATGCGATATGCATCCTCGCGTGAAATACCTGCAGATGTTAAGGCAAGCAATGTGCGCTGAGAGAAGACAAGCCCGCCCATACTTTCCATGTTCTTTTTCATGCGTTCAGGGTAAATAACAAGGTTTTTGACCACGCCGGTTAGGCGGTTGAGCGCAAAGTCTAGCGTAATGCAGCTATTCGGTGCAATTAAACGCTCTGTCGACGAATGTGAAATGTCGCGCTCATGCCAAAGCGTAACATTTTCAAGCGCAGGGGTGACTGACGCGCGAATATTACGCGCTAGGCCTGTCAAATTCTCTGACAATATCGGGTTGCGCTTATGCGGCATCGCAGATGAACCCTTTTGCTTCTCAGAGAAATATTCTTCGACTTCGCGCACTTCTGTACGTTGTAAGTGGCGAATTTCAGTCGCGAAGTTTTCAATGGATGATGCAACAACGCCAAGCGTTGCAAAAAACATCGCATGGCGGTCACGCGGAATAATCTGCGTTGAAACAGTTTCCGTCTTTAGGCCAAGCTTTTCCGCAACATGTTCTTCAACGCGCGGGTCAAGCGTCGCAAATGTACCAACTGCACCAGACATTGCGCAGATGGAAATTTCATCACGCGCCTGAATAAGGCGTTCTTTTGCGCGTTTAAATGCGGCGTAATGCCCCGCAAGTTTAAGGCCAAATGTTGTTGGCTCAGCGTGAATGCCATGGCTACGCCCAATGCAAAGCGTCATTTTATGTTCTTGCGCACGCTGTTTTAGCGCGTTGATAAGCCCGTCTAATTCTTTGATGATAATATCGGCGGATTGTTGAAGCTGCACGCCAAAGGCCGTATCAATCACATCAGATGATGTCATGCCCTGATGAATAAAGCGGGAATCATCACCAACATGTTCGGATACAGATGTTAAAAACGCGATCACATCATGCTTAACTTCTTTTTCGATTTGGTGGATGCGGTCAACATTGAAATTCGCCTTAGCGCGAATATTTTTACCTGCCCCCGCAGGGATAAGGCCAAGCTCGTCCATTTTCTCAGCGGCGAGCATCTCAATTTCTAGCCAGATGTTGAACTTGTTTTCAAGTTCCCAAATTTTTGCCATTTCGGGGCGGGAATAACGCGGAATCATTTGTACCTCTTTACGATTTATAGGCTATGACCCTAACAACAAAGCTACATTAAGTCCATATTGCGCAGTGAGTTACAGCCCGACTTAGACACAATTATATGGTCATGCACCAAAATTTGAAATGGGCGGGCGGCTTCAATAATTTGGTTGGTCATGTCGATATCATCGGCGGATGGTGTGGGGTCGCCGCTGGGGTGGTTGTGACACAGAATAATTGCCGTTGCGCCAAGCTCTAATGCGCGTTTCATGACTTCGCGCGGATAAACGGGGGTGTGGTCAACAGTCCCGCTTTGCTGAATCTCATCGGCAATCACTTCGTTTTTCTTGTTTAAAAAGAAGATGCGGAAATGTTCTTTTTTTTCATGCGCCATGGTGGCCTTGGCGTAATCCATAACTTGCGTCCAGTTACTTAGAATCTCTTTGCCGCTTAAATCGTCTTTTAACAAGCGGTGAGCTGATGCTTTAACGCTCATCAACCCAATGGCTGCATTTTCGCTTAATCCTGCATCTATTAATCCGTGGATCGGGGCGCTAATTACCCCAGCGAATGACCCAAAATGAGTGAGGAGGGCTTTGGCGATCGGCTTCACGTCTTTGCGCGGTATCGCCATAAACAGCAGTAATTCTAATAATTCATAATCCGCCAATGCATCAGCGCCGCCTTTAACAAAACGCTGGCGCAAGCGTTCACGATGGCCTGTATGGTGCGGCTTTTCTGCTTTTACATCTTTGGGCATAGGCGAACCTGTTCATTATAATGCGTCTTTTTCATCATAATATGGATTATAGATTGAAATACAATAGGCTTAACATTAGCAAGTTCTGTTATTTTTATTGACATAACTCTGGATAAGGTGTTATAAACACGCCTAACTTAAACAAAGCAATGTTAGAAAAGGTGCATATTATGGTTTGGTCAGTTTCTGTTGATATGGGTAATGAAGAATGTCGCAGCGAAGTTTTTAATGCGTTTAAAGGGGCGGCTGATCGTAAAGCGGTTATGGATCGTTTTGACATGTACCAATGGCATGATATGGCGAACGTATTCACGCTCACCACTAAAAACAATGATAGCGCCGCATTTGCGGACTATAAAAGAATTGAAGGCATTGCCGCAAGATACCCTTCATTACTTGGTGTTTAAAACGCTGATGACGCTTAAGTTCAGCTATAATGCTGTCAAACGCACTCCTCGCATTTAATATTTGACATAACTGCAAGTGGCGTGGTATTTTTACAGGCTGATAGTTATATTATGATGAGTAAAGGGCGAGAAAATGACAGGTAAAATTACAATTAGCGATAGTTTAATAGGCTGTAAGCACTCAAGCACGGAAGCCTTTGCTAGTGATCTGCTTAGCAAAGATATGGCGTTAGAAGATGTTTTTGAAGCCTATGCCGCCCATGCAGACACGCTTTTCGGTGAAAAAGAGATTGATATTGTTCAGGAAGAAGTGCAGCGCAATGTATGTGGCGATGTGATTGACCCACAAACAGGATTGCCGAAAATTAATACGGATCAAATTTTTAAATTCTAATAACTTTTTTATAACGCTCTGGGGAGGGCTCTAAAATGACACTAACAAAAACAGCTAATCATCAATACCAAAAGCCGCCAGTAAATGAAAATGGTCAGGCGATCGTAACACATCGTTATCTAGGATCGGCGGATTATCAGGCGCTTCAAGCACGGCGACAAAAACAAGGCGTCAAGCCATAGGTTTAATCTAGTGTGTAGGCTTTGTTATTGTCGTCACTTAAAACTCTAAAGGGAGAAGATAATGTCGGATATAGATGAGTTTGGGATTGGTGTAAGCGCTTTGCAGCATAGTTTTGTAACCATTGATAAGTGGGGAACAGTAGAAGTTCCAATAAATGCTCAGCCACGCGCAGGCAATATTATGCTCACGGATCTTTCCCTCTATGCTGCGGATAGAGGAGATATGCCTTCGGCAAGTTTTATGAAAGAAGCGTATGCGCAAGCGGTCGCTAAGGATGAGGGGGGCGTTTTACAGCTGCCAGAAGAGCTGATAGGCGCTTTTTCCTTAGAGCAACATAACATAATTGAATCTGGTATGCGCCGCGGGCCGCAAATGAACACTAAATTATAATTGACGCCGCGCCGTTTAGGTGTGAATGTAAGGAGACCTTATATTATAAAGCATAAGAAGGACTCGTTGATGTCGCAATCTATTACAATTGATTTATCCGATGAAAATTTACGCCAAGAATTAGTTGCGGATCCTGATTTCTTTGTGAAGTTTCAATTGGAACAAGACGCGCAAAACGGCAATGTGTTTACGCTCACACCACGCAGTAATGGCGCAGATGCCGATGCTGATTTAAATGCGGTAAAATCTATCTTGCGAAAGCATACAAACCACTTGCCCAACTGTGCAGATTTATCGGACGAAGATAAAGCAGCAATTGACGAAGCGATTAGAACTCACCCGCGCGTACAACAAGACCGCGCCCATTATCAAAATTATCAGCGCCGCTGCTTAGGTTAAGTCTCTAACTTAACGCTTTAAAGGAAAGGCGGCTTTGTGAAGCCTTTTGGCGAGAGTGTAAATATCTCAAAACCATCTTCCGTCACGGCAAGCGAATGTTCGTACTGCGCAGATAAACCACGATCTTTTGTGACCGCTGTCCAGCCATCAGCCAGTATTTTACTGGTTTTCTTGCCTGTGTTTATCATTGGCTCAATCGTGAAGAACATACCGGGTTCTAACATTAGGCCTGTGCTAGGCTCGCCATAATGCAAAATGGATGGCGGCATGTGAAAGACTTGACCAAGGCCATGGCCGCAAAAATCTTCAACAACCGAAAAACGGTTTGCATGAGCAATTTCTTGGATAGCATAGCCAATATCACCAAGTGTATTACCCGGCTTAACTTGTTCAATCCCCGCCATCATGCATTCGTAAGTGACTTCGCACAGGCGCTTGGCTTTTACAGATACTTTATCGCCGACATAGAACATGCGTGATGTATCGCCGTGCCAGCCATCAATAATTACGGTAACGTCAATATTAAGAATATCACCGTTTTGCAGCTTTTTAGGGCCCGGAATGCCGTGGCATACGACATGATTAATTGATGTGCAGATTGATTTCGGGAAGCCTTTGTAATTTAAAGGTGCAGGGACAGAATTATGCGCGATGATAAATTCATGGCATAGGCGGTCTAATTCTTCGGTCGTAACCCCAGGGACAACATGCGGGGTAATCATATCAAGCGTCTGCGCGGCAAGCTGGCCTGCGATGCGCATACCTTCATAATCTTCTGCTTGGTGAATGACGATGCCGTTTGGATTTTTCTGTCTTTGTGCGTAAATCATATTTCTTCCGTTTTTAAATTCTTCTCTTTTATAAAAGATTATTCTGTGCAGCACAATAGCTGCGCCATAAGGTGTTGGTAATTATTTTATGCTCACTTTAGTGAACGTAGCGGCGCGCTTGTCGCCATCAGGGCGCAATCTGCGCGCATCACATTGATATGGGGCGGCTTGCTTAATGTATCAAGGCAGACAATTTCTATATCCGTCTTTAAGCGTACCGTTTTATGCCGACCATTGGGCAAAACGGTTACGCCATGTGCAATGTAATGTACCTCTGTCTCAAGCGTCTCGTCATTTTCTTTAATCTGTTTAACGTCATAAGATAGCGCGCTGTTCTTGTGAATATTCAGCCATTGGATAAGATGTTCTTCTGCCTTTTGCGCATCGGCCTTTAACGTTTTGTGGAATTTGTAATCAAGCAAAGCTGGGGCTTTTGCGGTGACTTCAAATGTAATCTCGCTATTTTTGTCTAAATGGGCGCTCAGCCATTTTTTCAATGTCGGAATATTTGATTGCTGGACATCTATCCACTTCGCGTAAAACGCATCGATTGTTGCGGCGGTTTCATCATCTGCAGCGCTGTTTGCCGCAGACACGAAACTGAACATGATAGCAAACGCCACAAAGCCACATAATAAAACGTGGTGAACGGCGCGCGGCGCGCGGATGATTTTTATGGCTTGACCTTGCATACTTTCCATGTAGCATGAAGCGCCTAACAAACACAATGAAAATGGAAAATATATTTATGTCGATGGAACAGCGTGAGACCGCAGCAATCTTGATTATTGGTAATGAAATACTTTCAGGGCGCACCCAAGATAGAAATATACAGCACATCGCAACCCACATGACGGATATTGGCATCGCGATGATGGAAGTACGCGTTGTCCCTGATATTCCACATTATATTGTCGATGCCGTTAAGGCATTAAGCGCGGCGCATAGCTATGTTTTTACTACGGGCGGCATTGGCCCAACCCATGACGATATCACGGCTGAAAACGTTGCGGCCGCTTTTGATGTTCCTTTAGAAGAAAACAAGGATGCGCGCGATATGTTGCAAGCATATTACGGCGATGAGGGGCTGACAAAGTCACGCCTGCGCATGGCACGCATCCCAAAAGGCGCGAAGCTTATCCCGAACCAAGTCACCAGCGCGCCTGGTTTCATCATCGAAAACGTGCATGTCATGGCAGGTGTGCCGCGCATTATGCAAGATATGCTGACCCATATTTTGCCATCACTACAAGGCGGAGCGCCGATTTTATCCAATACAGTGACCTGCGAACTGACAGAAAGCATTCTTGCAGAAAAGCTTGCGCAGCTTCAGCTTGATAATGTTGATGTCGAAATTGGCAGCTACCCTTATTATTCCAGCGGCAGCCTTGGCGTGAGCCTTGTTGTGCGGACAACAGAGGCGGATCGCCTTGAGGCGGTAACCATTGCCCTTGAATCTCTGGTTCAGGAATTAGGGGCAGCGCCTAAGCGCATGGAAATAGCTAAAAAATCTTAAATATGTGCACAGGCGTTATTGTTGATGCTGTGCGCCCTCATTATCATCTTCTTGTACAAAAGGCGACATAATACCAATGTCTTGCAAAAAACGATGCATGGGGAAAAACTCACCATTGGCCAGTAAAATCACCATATCGCCATTTTCAGGGTTGATATAGGCCAGTGAACGATAGCCGATATAATGCCCTGTATGCCCATAAAGCAGGGGCTTTTTGTCTTGGTTCGCAGCGGCATTATAATTCAGCACCATTAAGCCGCGCCCGCCGCCATTTTCATAGGCGCTCGTATCATCCACGCCCATCATAATGTCGAGCATATCTTGGCTGATTAAGGTCTTGTCGATGATTAGTGCATTAAGAAATTTTTCGATATCAAGCAGTGTGGAGACGAGGCCGCCATCGGCAAGACCTTCGCCCCATTCAATATCGGTTACGTCAGTCAATTTACGCGTATATCCCACAGACATTTGATAACCACGCGCGAGGTTTTTGGCGCGTGGGCGCTTACCATTGGGGAAGTAGGTGTCATGCATATCAGCTTTAGAAAAGACCAGTTCATCTAATATGGCGTTAAAATCCTGCTTCCCTGTTATTTTACGGACAACTTCGCCTAATAGGATATAGCCTGTACTGCTGTAGCTATGGGCTGTGCCTGCTTTGTGGGTGGAGGGTTCGTCTAATGCAAATTCAAGCGCCTCATAAGGCGTCCATAGACTGTCTTTCTTACGCATCGCCGCCATGTCAAAGCCGTTATTGACGAAATCTACCATGCCGGAGCTATGTGCAAGCGCCATTTTTATGGTGCTGTCTTTATAATTGTCTAAGCGCCCATCAAACGGGTCGCCTAATATATCTATAAATTTATCATCAAGGTTGAGTTTCCCCGTTTCAACTAAATGCAGAACCATCACGGCTGTAAACATTTTGGTTAGCGACGCAATATGAAAACGCGTATCGGGCGTTAAGGCCTGCTGGGTTTCTATATTGGCAATGCCAGTGGTCATAATGTGACGGGCATGTTCTTGTTTGATTAAAACGCTTACGCCTGTTGTGCCGCTTTGCTGCGCATAATCATATAAGGTGTTCTGCGTGTCGGTTTCAAAATTTAACTGCGAAGCCTTTGCAACGCTAACGCTGCCTATACAGTTAAGGCCAAAGAGGGTGAATGATGCGCAAATTAGCGCTATTATGCAAAAAGAATGTTTCATCTCAGTAGTTTAACGCATTTATTCTTTGACATGAAAGTAAAAACAGTCAATATAACATTCTCGTTTTTGAATTTTACAAAGAGGTTTATTATGAATTCAAAGTTTATGAAGAAAATCGTTTCTAAAAAGACATTCGCACTTGGCGCAGCAGCAGTTGTTGCTATGGCAGCAGTTCCTGCTATGGCTGAACACCATGAAGGCGCAGCACCTTGTGCCGCTGAACATGGTCACATGTGCGCAGGTCATGAAGATGCAGCGCATCCTTGTGATGCTGAACACCCATGCGAAGTAATGCACCCTTGTGCTGCAGAAGAGCATCCTTGTGAAGCACACCCATGTGAAGCAGAGCACCCTTGCGAAGCAGACCATGAAGGTGAAGATCATCACGAAGGTGAAGAAAAGCATTAATCAAGATTGAGGCTGTTTTCGTTTACACGATGCAGTTTTTGTTTTAAAAGAGGGCGTTATGCGTCCTCTTTTTTTTATGGAGTTTTTATGGCGAATTTGCAGGCTGAGAGCATCGATAGGCTAAACGATCAAATGGACATAAAGCTGTCTTTTGATGAAATTTTCTCCGCGATGAGTGCGGAAGAAAAAGAATCTATGCATGAAAATCTAATTATGATGCATGAATGTCAGCGTGTGCTGGCAAATACTAAACATAGCATTGTCAGCGAAATGTTGCGCTTTACTGAGAAATTTCAATATTGGAAACATGTGCCGCCAAAAGATGTACTTGATGGACATTCGCATTCCCAGTTTTATTATCATGCGCACCCCACAGCAAACGAGAAAAGCGCGACGAACTTACATGACGGTGAGCATGGCCATTTTCACAGCTTTATGCGCCAGCGCGGTATATTGGATAACGAAAAACCATATCCTGCACTTGATTATGATGCAGAAACTGACGACCTTAAAAGACATACGTGCCACATAATTGGCTTGTCGATGAATAAAGCGGGTGCGTTAACGGGTATGTTTACCACCAATCGTTGGGTAACAGGGGAAGTTTGGTATAAAGCCGAAGATGTTATAGCTATGGCAGAACGCTACCAAATTGATCACGCGCAGCCAAGCTGGCCTGTAAATATGTGGGTATCTCATTGCTTCGCGGCTTTTATGCCAGTGATTAAGCAGCTTGTTTTAAAGCGCGACCAAACAATAGCAGCGTGGGGCGCACAATATGGGGATGATGCAGAATATAATATATTTGAAGATCGTCGGCTTGAAGCTTTATCCTACTGCTCACTAGATTTACCAGCTATCTTTGCAATGCACCAATAAATATTGACATTATGACAATTGATGACTATAAGTTTTCCTGTAATTAAAAAAAGGTAAAATCTATGGTGCTGCGCATTTTTAAACCAAAAGAAGATAAATACTGGGCGGATATTAAAGAGACTATCGCGTTTGCTAGAGGGCACAATGTATCGTGGGGAGGCGCGTTTGCAGTTGGGCTTGTACTCAATCGCAATTTGCCATTTCATTGGGATAAAACTATATCAGCGCGTTTTGCAGACAAGCATGGGGCGGCATATTTAAAAGTGATTGGCCAAGAGGTTGATGCAGGCAGGTTTACGGATCGCGATGTGCTTGTCGTTGAACATATGCACTTAGCAGGGATTGAGAATACGCAGGCCGATATACATAGCGAGTTAATGGCACTTATAGACACGCTATCTAATTCAGATAAAGATTTTTCCTCATCGCTGAAAAAATTCTCTATGGTGGCCCTTGAACGTAACAAAGCTACGAAAAGTACTATTGCTTTTGATCGGGTTATTGATGCGAACTTCAAAAACTTGGAACGCTCATTTTCGCGCGGCTCACATAAGGTTAATGGCGCTTTAAATAGCTTTTGCACAATCGCAAGCGCCTACCCACAAATATTAACTGCGCAATACGGGCAAGATTATATCTCAATCGCTAAAGCCTATGGCGCAGAAAATTCAGACGATTATACGTCAAATATGATGAAGTTGTTTGACCTTGTCGAAGGGGATGCTTCACAGCAATGTAAGGACATTGTTGCGACGGAGAGAAAGAGTTATGCGGAGCAGTTTAATACCATTGCATCTTATAGCGCAGAAGACGAGCAGAAAATTATAAAGCTAAGTGAAACCCTTAAACACGGTTTGCCAGAAGATGCGAGCAGCGTGCCCAAGGGGGTGAGTGTCAGCGACCTTGAGATCATCAGGCTTAATGACAACGAGAACCTAACTGGTGTGCTCGTCAGCTTTAATAACGCCGCATGTGAAAGAAAGCATGTGTTATTTACACAAAAACAAAAGCTTGACGGCGATGGAAAATTATCCGGCGGATCAGAAGTATCACAGCTCACCGATAATGTAGAACAAGCATTAATTAATGCATATGGCGAAGATGCAGCCCCACTTGTAAAGAAATTAACGCGCTCTATGCCCGCTGCGCGGTTAATTGTTTAAATATTGGCATTCTGGCTAAATCCGTCTATATAAATCAGATGGACACGCAATCAAATGACATCAAGACCGTAACAAAAGCGCCGGTTGAGCATTCTCAGCCACTAAAGGTGCATTCTGAATACACTCCAGCGGGAGATCAGCCTAAGGCGATTGCTGCGCTGACACAGGGTTTAGAAGATGGCTTGATTGACCAAGTGCTGCTCGGCGCTACGGGGACGGGCAAGACCTTCACTATGGCGCATATCATTCAAAATACGCAGCGCCCAGCTTTGATTTTAGCGCCAAATAAAACGCTTGCCGCGCAGCTTTATGGCGAAATGCGCAGTTTCTTTCCTGATAATGCTGTTGAGTATTTTGTATCCTATTATGATTATTATCAACCAGAAGCATATGTCGCGCGCAGTGATACTTTTATCGAAAAAGACGCCTCGATAAATGAGCAAATTGACCGCCTACGTCATGCCGCAACGCGTTCATTATTTGAACGGCGCGACTTGATTATCGTTGCTTCTGTGTCGTGTATTTATGGCATTGGCTCTAAAGAAGATTATCAGGCGATGACGCTTGATATCACCCCAGAGACCACAATGGAACGTGATGATTTCATCAAAAGCCTTGTTGAGCTGCAATATACGCGCAATGACATCGCCTTTCAGCGCGGCACGTTCCGTGTGCGTGGTGATACGGTTGAATTATTCCCCGTCCATACTGAAGACCGCGCATGGCGCTTTTCTTTCTTTGGTGATGAAATTGAAGATATTACGGAGTTTGATCCGCTCACCGCGCAGAAATTTGGCAAAATGCCCGCTGTGCGTATTTATGCGAATTCGCATTATATTACATCCGGCCCAACAATATCGCAGGCCGTGCAGAACATAAAAATAGAGCTGAAAGACCGCATCGCTTATTTTGAAAAAGAAGGAAAATTACTAGAGCTACAGCGCATTGAACAGCGCACAAAATTTGACCTTGAAATGCTAGAGGCTACTAATATGTGCCAAGGCATTGAAAACTATTCACGTTACTTAACGGGGCGCGCATCGGGGCAAGCGCCGCCAACTTTGTTTGAATATTTACCTGACGATGCATTGCTTTTTGTTGATGAAAGCCACGGCATGATTCCGCAGTTACGTGCCATGTATAATGGCGACAGATCGCGTAAAACGACTTTGGCTGAATATGGCTTTCCCCC